>JAFVTF010000073.1 GCA_017503375.1 Lentisphaeria bacterium
AAAGGTTTCCAAATAAACATAAACGGCAGGCAGCCCCTTGAAATAACATTGTTCAATTTTCAATGCGGAGCGCTGGATCTTGGAACCGGGAACCTGACGATAGGAATATTCAAGATACTGCTGCAAATTTTTTGTATCCGGTTTTTGAATATAGTGCCGCTGCTTTGCCGCAGTACAAACGACAGAGTAAAGTTTTTCTGCCTGAGTGAGTTTTGAAGCCCAGAAGGCTCTGTTCAAACTGTTTTGGCGTACAGGGATAAGAAAACCGTCATTTTCATCCCAATCAAACCCGAATGTACTGTAATGGATCTCTTTGTAGATCGAATTGCGTGCGCTGACCACGGGAACGCCTTTGTAATTTTGGGCTGGCACAACTCGATCCCCCATTTGCAGAACCGGACCGAAACAACCACAGAGAAAAACCGCAAGCAATGCTGCAGAAAATATTCTCATATATGTTTTCATTTTGCTTTTTCCTGATAAAGAATTATATAAAATATCGTCAACATAATATACTGTTTGGCGAGATGGATTGCAAATTGCAATTTCTTGTTTTTTGAAAATTAGCCTTTCCGCAGTTGTAAACTCCTGTGTTTGATATCTTCCCAATAACCTGTAAATTGCGAACTTTTTACAGGGAAAGTCCTGTACGCTATTTTCTGTAATTTTTTGATTTCATGAGACTTTTTTCGCAGTTTTGCAACTCTCTATCAAATGAGGTATTACTTCTGCGAACTTTTTTATCATTTGAGCGTAAAAAATCTTCAGGAGAAAAGTTCGCTGCCAAGTTACGTTACCTCCACCAGGCTTCACAAAGACAACCAAAGAAATTTGGTTGCCTTTTTTACGCCCGGGCAAGCCATTGGCGCAGACCGGAGCGGAAATTGGCGAAGCCAAAGTGAAGCCTGCCACGGCGTAGAGTTGCGCAGCAACCCGAAGCCGGGCGGTACGGGCAAGATACTCAGAATGAGTTGCAAAGCAACCCGAAGCCGGGCGGTACGGGCAAGATACTCAGAATGAGTTGCAAAGCAACCCGAAGCCGGGCGGTACGGGCAAGATACTCAGAATGAGTTGCGCAGCAACCCGAAGCCGGGTTGAACGAAAGGTACGCAGAATGGAGAATACAGGCATGGCAAAATTCTACTATGTTTACTTATTGGTCGATGTTGCAACAAAAACGCATCGTTACACCGGAGTTACCGAAGATTTGACTGCCCGTCTCTCCAAACACAACGCCGGTGAAGTTCCCCATACCTCAAAGTTCAAACCATGGAAAGTTGAAGCATATTTCGCCTTTGAAACCAAAGAAAAAGCTGCGGCATTTGAAGCATACCTCAAAACCGGTTCCGGACATGCTTTCGCCAAACGGCATTTCTGAAATTGTCAAAAAAAATACCAGTAATGATTGTAAACACCTATATAGACAGTATATTAAGACTAGACATTAAATTTGGAGGTTTCAGGTGGAAATCGCAAGAATATTCTTCTCTATTGCATTATTCTCTTTGGGAGCATGTTGGCTTTGTAATATAATAACATTATTTTCCAGACCTCACAAATGGTGCGAATTGCTGATATTTCCTCAACTTGTTTGGTTTGCTCTTGGAATTATTGTATTCGGATATGGAGAAATATATTTTGATCTGCAGACAAAAACACAGTGGTATCTCGTGACTTATGGATATCCCGTTTTGCTTTTGCCAATACAATTTTTAGCGTGCAACAAGTTTGTTTCTCTATACCAGAAACAAAAGCAGGACAATGAAAAATTTTTGTATTTGGCAATTTCACAAGTGATTTCAATGATTATGTTTTCTTTAGTTTGGATTTTATTGGGATATGCAGTTATATGGTCACAAGCATCATAATTGCCGAAATGATGCAAATTTCAGAAAATTGACAGGGAAAGTCCTCTGCATTACATTTTAACGATTTTTGATTTCCTGATACTTTTTTCGCAATTCTGTGACTCTCTATCATATCAGGTATTGCAACAACGAACTTTTCTATTGTTTGAACGTAAAAAATCGCAGAGAGAAAAGTTTGCCGCAAAGTTGCACAACCTCCACCATTTGTAAAAAGTACGGAATCAAGTCCTCAAGATTTGGTTCCGTTTTTGTTTTTTAGTGAACTTGTTGATATTCAACGAATTACATTAAGAACAACAAGCCGCAGGCAAACATTCTCCCTAATGGCATTTTAAACAGAAATCATTAAAAGAGAGAGGGGTTTTTCTCTCTTTTTCTATTTAGGATAGAGGACGAAGTCCCAAGGTCAACTTTTGCCGCCGCAGGACTCGATTTTTCGAAAATCACACATCTGCTATGCGGACAATCAAACACCCGACTCTCTTGGAGATTCTCTGATAAAAGTTCGCAGTCTGTTTATCTGGGAGCAAAAAACAAAAACTCAACTTGTAATTCATATAAAACTGTGATATAATATAAAAAAAAACTGATAATAAAATAATTCAAAGGAAACATTTTCCATGCCTTACGAAATTTTTCTTAGTTATTCACATGCAGATTCCGATAAGTATGGTCAGAACTATATCGACGAAATCAAACGGCAGATAGAAGAATCCATTGGCGAAGATATCGTATTTCTGGATGCAAAAGCTTTAAAAGACGGGGATGAATGGAACTCCAAAATACAAAAATGCCTTGATCAAAGTAAAGTTTTTATTTATCTGCTGTCTGAAAACTATCTCAAATCTGAATATTGTACCCGGGAACGGATTTGGTGGGCGCAAAGAGAGATGGCAAAAGGCAGACTTAATGAGTCTACACTTCCAATTTTTTATATTCAAATCGATACAGAAGATCCGGAAATTTTAAGAAAAAAGAATAATTCTCTTTCTCTTCAGGGCAATGCAGATACACCGTGGTTCCCCGCTGGGAAGGAGATTGTAGCCAAAGAATTAGTAAAAGAGCGTTTGAATGTTGCAAGGATTCAAGAACTGCAAAGAAAATGGAATAATGCTTCGCAAAGCAAATCATCCATTCCGCCCTATAATCTGAAATTTGTCGGTCGACTCGCCGAATTACGCAAGATCCGGGCGATTTGCAATCATAGCGGAATGGCTTCTGATTCCATTCCCGTGATCCATGGTGAAGCCGGCTGCGGCAAGAGTGAAATCTCTTTTGCTTATGCCCATGGATATGCTTCTGAATATCCCGGCGGCCGCTTTTTTATTCCAATGGAAAATGTCAAGAGTTGGAGTTCTGCGTGGCTGAAACTGGGGGATGAAGCAATTAATGACCCTTATATGCCGGTTTATAAGTTTTTGGGTTTAACTGAAGACGACCACAAAAAATCGCCGGAAGATTTTGCAAAATTATTATCCGAATATATGCTGATGCATATAAACAACACGCCCGATATAGACAACAAGCCAGGGAAAACGCTGATTTTGCTGGACAACATCGACTGTTTGGACCTTCTTTCGGAAGAAGGATTGAAAGAAATATTTCCCACAGCAGAAATTCCGGATAAACTGGATATTATTGCCACAACACGCGGCACCCCGATTTTGGACAACTGCAGTAAAGCTATTGCCGTTCCGATCGGTAATCTGGGCGAAGAAGCCGCATTGGAATTGCTGCGGCTGCATTGCGGCGCGGCACCGTTCAATCAGGATCCTCCTAAATATGATAAGACAACCGCTGATGCTAAAGAGCTGCTGGCATTTTTGGAATATCACGCCTGGTCCGTGGAAATTATCGCTGGCTATCTGGGGCGGGAAAGTAAATATGGAACAACTCCGCAGGATGTTCTTGAACAACTGAAGCATAATTTTGAAATAAACAAATACCACAATACATCTTTCCGTACTATTCCGGACTGTATAGAAAAGCTTTTGCAGCCGACAATTAACAGAATCAAGGAGTTGGAACTTGGTAACGAAATACTGGAAATTGCCGGGGCAGCGGCAATGTTTGCGCCGGACACCGTCAGCGTGAATTTGCTGAAAATGTTGTGGAAAAAACGTCACGGCGAAAAGAAGTGCACTCACAAAGACTCATGGCTTTGGGCATGGGAAACTCTGAAGGATTATCATTTCCTGGCAGCTGAAAATAACGGTATATCCCGTATGCACCGCATTACTCACAGCTTTTTTCGCACTTATGGTTTGACAAAGCAGCAGGAGTTGGCTGCCAATATAAAAGATATCATAAATGAAGCCGAAGAATCTGCTTTTTCCTCAGAAGAGGCGAAAGCTATTGCGGGTTTGGCTCATTTTATTCTTGATCAATCCTGGAAAGAAGATTTTTTGAGACCGATTCTTGAATGGATTAAAAATATTTTGCTTGAATGGTATTGTCTTGAAGAATCACAATCACTGTTGACAAAATTGGAACCATTTTCAAGCGGCTCCAATGATTTTGTGCTTAAAGCTGATTTTTTATCTGCTCGAGGTGACTTTTATTCATGTTCCAGTCAATACGATAAAGCCTTGGAAAATCATAAGAAAGTCTTGTCGATCCGAAAGCAATCCCTCCCTGAAAATCATCCGGCTATTGCAAGTTCCCATAATAACATCGGGTCTGTGTACCATCATATGGGCGACTACGAGAAGGCTTTGGAGTCCCATAAGAAAGCCTTATCGATCCGGCAGCAGTCTCTTCCTGAAACTCATCCGGATATCGCACAATCCCACAATAACATCGGGATTGTGTACGACGATATGGGCGACTACGAGAAGGCTTTGGAGTCCCATAAGAAAGCCTTATTGATCCGACAGCAATCACTCCCGAAGAATCATCCGAAGATCGCCACTTCCCATAATAACATCGGGGTTGTGTATGCTAATATGGGTGACTACGAAAAGGCTTTGGAGTCCCATAAGAAAGCCTTATTGATCCGGCAGCAATCCCTTCCTGAAACTCATCCGGATATCGCAAGTTCCCATAATAACATCGGGTCTGTGTACTATCATATGGGCGACTACGAAAAGGCTTTGGAGTCCCATAAGAAAGCCTTATCGATCCGGCAGCAGTCTCTTCCTGAAACTCATCCGGATATCGCAAGTTCCCATAATAACATCGGGACTGTGTATGCAGAAATGGGCGAATATGAGAAGGCTTTGGAGTGTTATAAGAAAGCCTTATCGATCCGGCAGCAGTCTCTTCCTGAAACTCATCCGGATATCGCCACTTCCCATAATAACATCGGGTCTGTGTACTCTAATATGGGCGACTACGAGAAGGCTTTGGAGTCCCATAAGAAAGCCTTGTCGATCCGACAGCAGTCTCTTCCTGAAACTCATCCGGATATTGCAAGTTCCCATAATAACATCGGGTTTGCGTACCATAATATGGGCGACTACGAGAAGGCTTTGGAGTCCCATAAGAAAGCCTTATCGATCCGGCAGCAGTCTCTTCCTGAAACTCATCCGGATATCGCCACTTCCCATAATAACATCGGGTTTGTGTACTATCATATGGGCGACTACGAGAAGGCTTTGGAGTCCCATAAGAAAGCCTTATCGATCCGGCAGCAGTCTCTTCCTGAAACTCATCCGGATATCGCAAAATCGTACTATAATATTGGCTCAATTCTCTATGATTGCAGGCAATACGATCATGCATTGAGGGCTTTTATGGAAGCTGCAAAAATTTTTATTGAATCGTTGGGCGAAGAACATCCCTACACAGTACAATGTTTCGAGAATATTCAATCGGTGCAGAAAAAATTGCGCTGGTGGGGTTGGTGGATCAAGCTGAAAAGATTGTTCAAAAAATAATAAAAAATCCGAACAGAAAGTTTTGGTCAATCAAACACGGCAGACTTTTTCGTTATGCAAACAGCAGGGAAAAGTCTGCCCGTGAATTCAAAACTGCGAACTTCCGACAGGGAAAGTCCTGTGCGCTGTTTTTGTCTTTTTTTGATTCCCTGATACTTTTTTCGCAATTTTGTAATTCTCTATCAAATGAGTTATCACACCGACGAACTTTTTTATCGTTTGAGCGTAAAAAATCTTCAGGAGAAAAGTTCGCTGCTAAGTTACATTGCTACCATCAGAACTTATTGATTGCCAAGGATTTATAAATAAAGTCCCTGGCAATTTTCTTTTTATACCCCTTACAGTTGCAGGCACTTGCGGCTTTTGCAGGGCAAGCAAGAGACTGTTATTCTCAACGCTGAACCATACCAGCAATGGCATTTTGCACCACTTTTACGGCAAAAGTCTCTGAAATGCAAGGACGCAAGTCCTTGGAGAATTATTGTTTATTATCAATGATTTACAAAAAGTGACAGTGCAAGGACTTGATGTAAAAAATAGACGGTTCAAAAGTTGGTTTTCCGCAACTCCTGCGACCTCTTTCATTTTGCCAAAGTAAAGTCCTTGTTTCATTTAAAATCAAAAAAGGCGGCAAGATTTCTCCTGCCGCCAATAATGACACGGTTCTTACTTCTTTATTGGGAGATTGAGCTTTTTCTGGGCATCTTTCAGACCTCCCAGATTATGGAGATCTGTGTAGCCCATTGTTTTTAACTTTTCGACAGCAGTTCCTGCCCGTCTGCCGCTGCGGCAATAGATGTATACGGGTGTATTTTTATCGGCAACTTTACTGGAGATTTTACTTTCCAGCTCGGCAAGCGGAAGAAGAACTGCGCCTTCCAGATACACGCTTTTGTATTCCTCCGGAGTCCGGACATCAAGCAAAACGGCATTGGCTTCCATAGATGTTTTACTTTCTGTTGAACAACATCCGCTTATCGCAAGCAAAGCAATCCCACATAATATTGAAAAAAATGTCTTCATTTGTCTTCCTTTTACCGCTTACTTTGCAGTGGGTAACCCCAGCCGTTTCTGGGCATTTTTCATTGCGCCCAGATTATGAACATCGGTGTACCCCTGCTTCAACAGTTTTTCCGTTGCCATTGTTGCTTCCCGACCGCCCCGGCAATAAACATAAACCGGAGTATCTTTGGAGGGAACTACTGTTGCAGCTTTAGTGTCCACATCCGCCTGCGGCAGATTGATTGCGCCCTGCAGATATCCTTTCTGATATTCTGTCGGAGTCCGGACATCAAGCAGGACAGCATTCTTTTCCATCGTGATTTTGCACTGTCCGAGAGAACAACATCCACTTACAACGAGCAGCATAACGCCGCACAGCATGACAAGAAGTTTTTTCATAATTCACCTCTATTCGGTTGTATTTTTTTTCAATTTACTTATTTAGGGTAATCCCACATAGCCTGCCTGTAATATAACGCAGAATCTGATGTTTGTCAAATGCCGGATATCAACTCTCCTCATAAAACCTTTTTCAATTAACAAATAACCGATTTTTTGCTTTTTATGAAATAAAACAATTGAAAAAGCTGTCAATACAGTATATATTACAACAACAGGAGTATGTGATAATGAAAGACATTACCAGCAGCGTTTACAATTTTGAAGATCTGATACAAGGAAATTTCCTGTATGTGGATAAGACAGAGTACGTTTGGCAGTTAATCAGACCGGCCAAGGAAATGTATTTTCTGTCCCGTCCGCGCCGCTTTGGTAAGTCTCTTACCGTGTCTACTCTGAAGGCTGTCTTTGAAGGCAAAAAAGAACTTTTCAAAGGTCTTGCCGTTTACGATAAACCGTATGACTGGAAGCCGTATCCGGTGATTCATTTGGATTTGAATGGATTTGATTTCAGTTCACTTGCTGCCGTAAAAAGCAGCTTGATTCGTTTAATGAAGGAAACGGCGGTATATCATAATGTGACATTAACGGAAACATCTCCTGACAATATGTTCAGAGAAATAATCAGTACACTTTCACAGCAACAGAATGTGGTTATTCTTCTTGATGAATACGACAAACCCATTCTCAATAATATCGGGAAAGCAGAATCTTCTGATGTCTTAACTTGCATGAAATCGTTTTATTCCGTTATAAAAGCATTTGAAAGCAAGTTACGCTTTGCATTTATTACGGGCGTCAGCAAATTCTGTCATGTTTCGCTGTTTTCTGATTTGAATAATTTGACTGACATTTCAATGGATGCCCGGTATGCCACCATGTTCGGTTATACCCAAGAGGAACTGGAAGCAAACTTCGGTGACCGGATTTCCGCACTTGCCGGGGAACAGGATATTGTTGCTTACAAAGCAAAAATAAAAGACTGGTACAACGGGTATCGCTTTGAGGAAAATGCAAAGACGGTTTATAACCCAGTGTCCCTTGCTCAATTTTTTGAAAGTAGCGGTAAATTCAATAACTATTGGTTTTCAACCGGTACACCATCTTTTTTGATGGAGTTGACAAAACAGAAAGAGTTTGACTTCGAGACAGCGTTAAAAGAACCTGTTCCGCAGGTTACATTCAACGCATTTGAAATCGACAATATAGATCCCTTGACATTATTGCTGCAAACCGGCTATGTCACCATCAAAGGAACAGAAGAGCGTTTCGGACAGACCTGGTATTACCTGGATTTTCCCAATACGGAAGTTACCACTGCTTTCAGTGCGTATATTCTGAACAGTTATGCCGGAAAAACCCAGACCGAGGGCGTGCGTTTTGTTGCTGAATTTGCCACCAGTTTGCTGAACAACGATCTTAAAAAGCTTCGCAAAACAATGGAAGTGTTCTTTGCCGGGATACCTTATGATGTCCATAAAAAGCAGGAATCCAACTTTCAGGGAATCTTCTTTTCCATATTCCGTTTGCTGGGCGTATATGTAGAAGCAGAATCAACCACCAACGATGGACGGATCGATGCCGTTGTTCAGACTCCGAAAGCGATTTATATCTTTGAATTCAAACTGGATAATGATCCCACGGCTTTGGAGCAGATCAAGGAAAAAGAATACTTCAAAAAGTATCTGCTTGACAAACGGGACATCTGCATTGTCGGCGTAAATTTCGATTCCGTCAAGGGCAACCTTATGGGCTGGGAAGATGAAAAAGTAGAAAAGTAACCGCAGTTCAGTTTTTTCTGCTTCATGGTGATATTCCAGAAGTTTTTCGCAGTAATTTGATTTATTTACCTTCCTTATTTTTTATTGTTATTCTTATATTGAAACCCAAAAAATTACCATCACCATGGATTGCATGGGGATGGTTTATTATGATTTGTCTCTTTTGGATTTTAAGGAATTTTCCCTGGTATCCCTTTCATCTTCTCGCACCTTCTCCTGTTCCTTTTTAAATATTTCTTTAACAAGGAAGATTTTTTTTATAAAATTAGTTAAACCTAAGTTGTAAAAATCAGGAAACGGTGATATATTATAAAACAAAGAGAAGAATAGAACTTTTTTCTATTCAAAAATGGAAATATTAGCCCATGCAAACTTTTTGTATGATGGTTGTGATAAAGGAGTCACTGCGATGTCTGAAAAAAAATGTTCATGCGAAAATTGTTGTTTCGCGAATAACAAAAGAGAATATCAAATTCCAGTAGAGGGGAAGGAAAGTACTCTGGCTGATCTTCCTGTTGGTACAAAGGCAACGATTGTGAAGATTATGCCGAAGGCCCGTGGCAGTAAGAAATTGGCTGATGTTGGAATCGTGCCTGGGAGTGAATTGCTGATCGAAGCTCATGCACCCTTTGGCGGATTGATCCGCGTAAAAGTTATGGAAACCAGTATGGCGCTTCATAAAGATGAAGCTGCCAATATTGTTATGATGCCGGAATGTGAATGATTATCCATGAAAACATCGTATAGAGTCGTTCTTGCTGGAAACCCCAACTGCGGGAAAACCACAATATTCAATGCTTTGACCGGTGCACGGCAGCATGTTGGAAATTATCCCGGGGTAACAGTTGAAAGCAAATCCGGGAATTTTGTGTTGAATGGAATCAATATTGAATTGATCGACCTCCCCGGAGTTTATTCTCTTTCTTCCAGTTCACCGGAAGAAGAAGTCGTCTTTGATGAACTTACCAAGCCCGGGATCGATTTGATCATTAATGTAGTGGACTCCACAATTCCCCAGCGCAGTCTTTATCTTACGACCCAGTTGGCAGAATTGCATATCCCTATGCTCCTTGCCTTTAATATGGCAGATGATGCAGAGAAAAAAGGATTAAAATATGATTTTCAGAAACTGGAGAAATATTTCGGTTCCCCCATTGTTCAGACGATTGGCAGTAAGGCAAGCGGAGTTCAGAATCTTCTGAAACGGCTTGCCAAAACGTTGAATGAATTGGAAGATCATGGCGTTCCGATGTTGACCTATGGCGCAGATATTGATGATGCGATTCAGGCCGTTTCTGAAAAAATCGATGCTCTCAATCTTGAATTTTGTAAATATATTCCGTCCCGTTTCTATGCGATCAAATTATTGGAACATGACAGTTCGGCAATGCGGATTGAGGCATTGAAACCTGTTCAGGAGGAAGTGGAAGTTCAAATCAAGCATCTGCTGGATAAACATGCGATCAAGGCGGAAACTTTTATGGCAGATTGCCGTTATGCCATGCTGGCGGGAGCCTGCCGGAACAGTATTTCCAAAACCGGAGAGAAGCGCAGAGAGATTTCCGATAAGATCGACTTGATTATGACGAATAAATTTCTTGGATTTCCGCTGTTTCTGCTTATTATGTACGTAACCTTCTGGTTTACGTTTACCTGCGCTGATCCGCTGATGGGGTATATCGAAACCTTTTTCGATTGGCTTGGAGAAGCAATCAAAAACGGTTGGTCCGCAGATAAATTGCCATATCTCCGGAGTTTGATTACAGACGGTATCATCAAAGGGGTCGGCGGGGTGATTGTGTTCCTGCCCAACATTCTTTTCCTGTTTTTTGTGATTGCAATTCTGGAAGAATCCGGTTACATGTCCCGTGCCGCTTTCATTATGGATGGTGTGATGCGTTTCTTCGGGCTGCAGGGAAAATCATTTGTTCCGCTGGTTCTCGGATTCGGCTGTACTGTTCCTGCAATTATGGCAACCCGGACTATTGAATCTCAGCGTGATCGCACTGTAACGATCATGGTTCTTCCGCTGATGAGCTGCGGGGCCAGACTCCCGATTTATGCATTGCTGATTCCTGCATTTTTTGCACAGAAATATCAGGCATTTGCAATGTGGGGAATTTATGTGATCGGCATCGTTGTTGCTCTTGTTGCCGCCCGGATCATGAAAGGAACACTCTTCAAAGGCGATGGCGAAGTTTATCTGATGGAACTTCCGCCTTACCGGATGCCCACATTCAAGAGTCTGATGCTTCACATGTGGGATCGCGGAAAGATGTATCTCCAGAAAGCCGGAACCATTATTCTGGCAACCAGTGTCATTCTCTATATTTGCAATACCTATCCGGTGAAAAAAAGTTTTTCTGAAGATTATGCCGCCCGGATTGAGGCTTGTCAAGCTGATGCAAAACTGAGTGAATCTGAACGGAAAAAGGCAGTTTCCGAGCTTGAAAACAAGAAAAATGCGGAGATGAAGGAATATACCGTTTCCGGCAGAGTCGGAAAAGCATTGGAACCGGTATTCAGACCCATCGGTTTCGATTGGAAGGTGGTTACCGCATCAATCAGTGCTCTGGCTGCAAAAGAAATTTTTGTATCGCAGATGGGGATTCTTCATGCCGAAGGGGAAGCAAATCAGGAATCTGCGACTTTACGGGAAAAGCTGGTGAAACATTATACGCCGCTTCAGGCATTCTGTTTCATGCTGTTCAGTTTGCTTTCCATTCCGTGTCTGGCAACGCTGGTGATCATCCGCAAGGAATTGAACTCCTGGAAGATGGCGTTCATTGAGGCAGGAGGATTATTCCTGCTGGCATATATTTCAACGTTTATTGTCTATCAGCTGGGAACATTCCTCAAGATAGGAACGAAGCTGCTCGGATAATAATTTTCGGGAGCTTCATCCGGTTTTTCTGAAGAAACGGGGCATCTGCTTCCCTGTCATGGGGTATGCAGATGCCCTGTTTTGTATTGTCCGGAATTGAAAAATGTTACGTTTTTCACAATTTTTCTGCTGTTGTTTTGCCGGATGATATTTGAAAAATCTCCGATTTATGATTATATTCATTCCCATGAAACAAGTATGGAGGATGGAGTCATGAAAAAACGCCCGGACGGCAGTGTGAATTTCCGGCAGGTTGCCCGTGATCTGGGGATCAGTGTCATGACGGTTTACCGGGTTGTCAACGGGGATGTTCATGTGCGCCATCAGATGCGGCAGAAAGTGATTGACGAACTCAATCGTCGCGGTTGTTTTGTATATTCTCCGCAACGGCAGATCAGGATACTGTTTGATTTTACAAATCATCCGTACCTTTCTTACTACGGCCATCGGCTGATGGAACGGTTGTCCGCTTTGGGATATACCTGTCTTTCATCGGAACACCGGAAAGATTATGAATTGTTTCTCAATCTGGTATCGGAGTGTGATACGGTTGTATTTGCCTCGATTCCGACAGATGATATCATTTCTGCAGCCCGGAAAGTCAATAAGGATATTTATACGATCACATTATCCACTTCAAGCAATGCGGATGTGACTCTCTCACCCAACAATGTGAAAGGGGCTGAATTGGCGGCTCGACATTTATTTGATAACGGTCATACACATATCGCAGTACATTGTGCTGACCGTCATCCGACACGGATGGAACGGCTGAAAGCATTTTCCGGACAGATGTTCTGTTTGAACCCCGATTGCCGGATTGATATTATCCGTGAAAAGATCGGGAGTTCCACCGCAGAAGTTCTGCAGGAATATTTCCGGAATGCGGACCCGGTTCCGACAGCACTGTTTTTTCTTGCGGGAGAATTTGCCATGCTTTACCGCAGGGATTTTGAGCCTGTTCTGCCCGAAAAATGCCATGATTTGAGTTTGATGACTTTTGACAATCCAAACGATTTGGAATTTGTTTCTCTGGATTATGATTTTGACCGGATAGAGTTCTGTTCCAATGAATTGCTGGATTGGGCAGAATATTATATCACGAACCGTCCCATGATGAAAAAACGTACCCCGATTCATACTTCCACAGGTGTTCATCTAGTCATCCGTGGAACTGTTAAAAACAGTAAAAAAAGGAGTTCCCATGTTCAAAAATGAAGATTATCCCCGTTCATCCGTAGAAAAAGAAGGCTGGCAATTAACTTTTTGCGATGATTTTGACTCGCCTCTGCTGGATGATATGTACTGGTTTCCGGCTTACCGTTCCGGAAGAAAAGAGTATTTCAAACGGATCGGAAAACCCGGACGCTGGCAGAATCATAATGCTTATTATGAAATCGAAAACAGTGTTCTGAAGTTGAAGATCACGCCGGATTTGCCTCCGCGTAAAAATCCCGAAGACTGGTGTGTCAGCTGCATTTGTACTTCTGACCACCGTTTCGGAAAAGATACTTCAGAATATCAGCTGCTTGAAAAATTTGCACAGGAATATGGCAGATTTGAGGCGCGCTGCCGCTGTGCCAGTGCATCCGGCGGAATTCTGAACGCATTCTGGCTGCATCATACAGATCCCACCGATCAGGAATATACTCCGGAAGGAGAAATGCGGAAAGATTGCGGAAGAGTTCTGGAAATTGATATTTTTGAAACGATTGCATCTGAAATCACCCCGGAAAATTCCTATACGCATTTCAATGTTCATTACGCAAAAAATGCCCATTTTTCCCCGCAGCTGCCGATAGATCTTTCCAGACATTTTCATGAGATTGCCGTTGAATGGGATCCGGATAAAATCGTGTGGTATGTCAATGGCGAAGAAACCGCCCGTTACAATGGGGAAACTCCATCCGGGAAAATGTTTATCCTTCTGGCATTATTTCAATACAGCGGCTGGATCGGTGAAATTGATCCGGCGATGGAATACCCGAAAGAATTTGAAATTGATTATGTCAGGGTTTATAAAAGAAAATGATGAATGAAAAATCCGTAGAAGTCCGGAGAGCAGAAACTCTGACGATTGCAGCGAGCTGCTGCGGTGTGACTGGCGAAACGGTTTTGACGGACAGCGCAATCATTCTTCTGTATGCCTCATCTCTGGGGGCAGGGAATTCGGGCGCACTTTTTTCGACCTCTGTGCTTCCTCTTTTCAATGGTCTTGCTGTGATCCCCATGGCTGGGCTTGCTCCCGGGATCGGTGTGAAAAAACTTGCATTGACAGCCACGGCTGTTTCTGCGATCGGTTATATGATTGCTGCATTGGCTCCATATCTGGGAGGAGCAAATACCGTTATTTTGGGCGTGACTTGTGCCGCATTGGTTCAGGCAGGATTTATTGCCGGATGGTTTCCTCTTCTGAACAGTTTTCTTCAACCGGAAAACAGAGTTTCTTTTCTGGGGAAAATGAGGTTTTTTCATCAGATATCTGCAACAGCCTTCGTTTTATTGGCAGGTTTCTGGGCAGGAGAAAATCCTGAAAAATGGCATTTGCAGATCATGGTGACTGCGGCAGCAATTATCTTTTGCGGCAGATTTTTCTGTATTCTTGCTGTTCCGGATTTTCCTGTTCAGCAGAACAGGGCAGGGGGCAGTTGGCTGAAAAATCTCAAACGGGCTGCCTCTGATCCGGTTTTACGGAGATTTTCATTCTATCAGTGTCTGTTCAATCTCGGTTCTTACGGTATGATTCCGCTTGCGCTGCTTTATATGAAACGGATTGGGGTTCCGGATAATATAACAGTCATTATTTCCGGCTTGTCTTTTTTCGGGATGATTTCCGGTTACTGGCTGATCCGGTATCTGACGGGAAAAACTGCTTTACGGAGCATTGTTGCCGGATTGGGGCTGCTGTGTATTCCAGCGGCGGCAGGTTTTCTCTTTCTCCGTGAAATTCCGGAAACGTGGGGATATATTCTGCTTGCTTTATGTTTGATTGGAACCAGTTTTTCCATTGCCGCATTTTCCGTGATCAGTTCTGCTGTGATGATGAATCTTTCCCCTGCGGATAACTCCGCTATGAGTATGGCGTTCAACAATGCTTTTTATTATGGCAGTGCGGGGCTTTCCCGGCTTCTGCTGTCATGGATTACGGGGATGGTCTGGTTTGAACAGTTTCGTGGCGTTTTTTGTGGAACAGGGTTTGGATTGCTGTTTTTCCTGAGCGGAATGATCATGCTGTTTGCTGTTGCCATATCTCCATTTATTTTCCGGAATGTTGATCAGAAACTCTGATCATTGCATATTTCTGATGAAACGGATTTGCGTTACATCAGAAATGCGTGTATATTACCCGGTTATAAAAAATATCAATAACCGGAAAGAGAAGCAATGATAGATTTTACGATAAACAAAGAGGTCCTGGAACGGAATATTCAGGAAGCCCGCAAAAACAGAATTCTTCTGCCGACGATTTCCCAGTTGAAAGATCCTCAGACTGTTCCACAGGAGATTCAGGAACAGCTGAAATCTGTTGGAATGCAGGAGTTTTCTCCGCTGAACCTGTTCCGTATTACATGGAAAAATGAACCCAAAGAATCCGGTGGAACGTATGGCGTTCCCAATATTATCGAACTCCCGAAAGAGTTGACCGGCGTGAAAGCCCGGATTTTCTGTCTGGTCGGAAAGTGGTTCCCCACCGGATGTCACAAAGTGGGAGCTGCTTACGGCTGCATGGTTCCGAAACTTGTGACCGGACAGTTTGATGTTGTCAATCAGAAATCTGTCTGGCCCTCCACCGGGAACTTTTGCCGGGGAGGTGCATTCAATGCAAAGATTCTCTCCTGTGAATCCATTGCGGTTATGCCGGATAATATGAGTCGGGAACGGTTTGAATGGCTCTCCGGAATCGTAAGTGAAACATTGAAGATTTCCGGCGGTGACTCTAATGTAAAAGCTGTTTTTGATTGTGTGAATAAACTCAAACGCAGCCGGAAAGATGCTGTGATTTTCAATCAATTTGATGAGATGGGAAATCATCTCTGGCATTATCATGTTACCGGAACTGCAGCAGAAGAGGCTTATCAGAATATCCGGCGTCCGGGAGACCGTTTTGCCGGTGTCTGCTTTGCAACAGGTTCCGCCGGAACCATCGGTTGTGCTGATTATTTGAAAGAAATGCATCCCCGTATCAAAGTCGCCGCTGTGGAATCTTTACAGTGTCCGACAATGTGGAGCAATGGATTCGGAGAACACAGAATTGAGGGAATCGGAGATCGCCATGTGCCGTGGATTCACAACATCCGGAACACCGATGATATCATCTGTATTGATGATGCGGATCCCATGCGTCTGCTGCGTTTGTTCAATGATCCCATCGGACGGAAATATTTGAAGGAAGAAGCCGGAGTTGATCCGGATTTCGTGGATAATCTCGGTATCTTCGGTATCTCCGGTATCGCAAACGTCCTTGCCTGTATCAAAATGGCAAAATATTATGAGCTGACAGAACATGATATCATCGGAACTGTTTTGACTGATACATCTGTTCTCTATCAATCCCGGATCCGGGAGCTGGCTGAAGCCGGCGGGGAATATTCCTTCTGCAAAGCTGCTGTGGATCACGCCTCCGGAATGCTGGGGCTCCGTACCGATTATGTCCGCGAACTGACTTATCCGGACCGCAAACAGATTCACAACCTCAAGTATTACACCTGGGTGGAACAGCAGGGCCATTCCGCAGCAGAGTTGAACTCTCTCTGGTATGAACCTGAAAATACCTGGGATTCTGTTCACAAGGATATTTCCAAACTGGATGAACTCATTAATGAATTCAACCAGGCTGTTATCGGCTGAATTGTATAAAAAACGTTACGGCTGTATGACTTCTGTGTTTACAGCCGTTTTTTGATTTCTGCAGGAAAAATACGATGGATAACAAAGAGCTTTTTTCGCGTAAATCTGATGATTATTCAAAATTCCGTCCATCTTATCCGGCTGCGGCAGTTGATTGGCTGCGGAAGAATGTTTCCGGTGATCATATTCTGGATATCGGTGCAGGGACCGGAATTTTTACGGAAGTTCTGCTGCACTGTTTTCAGAATGTTGCAGCCGTTGAACCCAATGCCGGGATGAGGGAAAAATTTTTGCAGTTCCTTCCGGAAATTCCTTGCACAGACGGTTCCGGTGAAGAAACAAAAATGCCGGATCGTTCCGTAGACCTTATTACCGTTGCCCAGGCATTTCACTGGCTTGATGAAGAAAAGTTCAAAGCCGAAGCTGTGCGGATTTTGAAGCCGGATGGAAAAGTTGCGATCATTTGGAATTCAAATCCGGAAAATGCGTTTACTGCTGCAAGAGATAATATCAGCCGGAAATATTGTCCGCGATTCCGCGGCGGTCATGCCGGAAAACGTTCTGTTTCCGAAGGCGATCTGTTTTTGCGCAATGAATATTTCCGGGAAGTGCAAGTCGTTTCATTCCCAAATCCCTTCGCAATGGATTTATGTACGTTTGAGGGTAATATGCGTTCCCGTTCCTACACTCCAGCACCGGAGCAGCCGGAATATGCAGACTTCATGAAGGAACTTCGCAGTGTGTTTGAGCAATATGCAGAAAATGACATTGTGATCGAACCGATGGAAACGACCATCTATCTGGGGCGTTTCTGAAATAAAAGCTCTGTTCCCAATAAAGGTTGTTACTTGAGGAGGGGCGCAGCCTGAAAGGCGAAGACGGAACTCCACCCCTTTCCAGTCCTCCGGAGCCTTGTGCGGAGGAGGATTCCCAAACCTTTTTGCGGCATTCCGATTTTTGTGTCACAAAAATCAAAATGCCATCTTAAAGTTGAAATAGCAGAAGGATTTACCAACCCGTATGGGGAACAGAGCTATTTTTTTGACAAATATTTTCTCATTTATACTTGTAAATATTATATAGAGCAATATATTAATTGCACAACAGAAAAAAACTGGGAGAGTTTTCCCGAAAAACATATTTTAAATATCAAATATGGGGTAAAGTGTATTATGAATGAAAATTTTGCATCTGTTATCCAAATGGATATGGATAACAACTGTTTCATCTGGAAACATCCGGTTGAAAACTTTTATACAGGGTCTCAACTGATCGTTCACGAATCGCAGGAAGCTGTATTCTTCATGAATGGAGAAGCCTTGGATTCATTTGGACCCGGACGCCATACACTGACGACACAGAATATGCCTATGGTCAGTGGAATTTTCAACAAAGTTACAGGAGACCGGACTCCGTTTCATTGTGAAGTCTATTTCATCAATAAAACACATCAGATGGCAATCAAGTGGGGAACCAGCACAAAGATGGAATATGTGGAACCATCTTACGGATTCCCGATCAAGTTGGGTGCAAGCGGAGAAATGTGCCTCAAAGCTGCCAATGCACGTCAACTTCTCATCAAAGTTGTCGGAACAGAAAAGCTTCTCTCACAGGAACAACTGGTTGAAAAGTTCCGTTCATTCCTGATGCTCCGGTTGAAAACTTATGTTGTCACTCTGATCAAACAGGAAAAAATCAGTGTTTTTGAAATTGATGAACACCTGGAGCAGATTTCCGATGCATTGAAAGCAAAACTTGCCGTAGACTTTTCTGATTATGGAGTCTCTCTGGAAAAATTCCTTGTTACGACTATTATCAAGCCGGAAGAGGATAAAGACTATCGCAGATTCAAAGAAATCCATTTCCGTCAATACGCTGATATTGCTGAAGCTAAACTCCGCCAGCAGGTCGGTTTAATCGATCAACAGACGAAAGCTCAGCAGATGGTCATTGAAGCGGAAGGTCTCGCAAAGAAACGTTCTCTTGAAGGATATACCTATCAAGAAGAACGCCGTCTGGATGTTGCAGAACAATTTGCTCAGAATGAAGCGACAGGACAGCTTGCCAATATGGGGATCGGGCTCGGAATGATCAGCGGTATCGGCGGTGCTGTTGGAAATTCTGTGGGTGGAATTGTCGGAAATGCTATGGAACAAACTGTTGCACCTCAGCCGGCAGCTGCAAAAATCACTTGCAGAAAATGCGGTGCAGCACTTCCGGAAAATGCAAAATTCTGTCTCGAATGCGGTGAAAAATATACTCAGGAGACACCGAGAATGATCACTTGTCCAGGGTGCGGAAAAATGGTTGCAAAAGGAAAATTCTGTCTCGAATGCGGTTGTAAATTGGAAGACCCGTGTTGTCCGAAATGCGGCAGCAAGATTGTTCAGGGGGCGAAGTTCTGTCTCGAATGCGGTGAAAAATTGGTATAATCAGGAGTATTTCTCATGAATAAAAACATTGTCAGAATCATTTACGGATCTTTACTCGGAATTTTTATCTTAACAGGGTTCCTGTTATTCTTTGAAAAATCAATTTTGCTGTGGGTTGCCTACTTTTGGAGTGTTTTTGCTGTGATTGCGTTTGCTTGTGCAGTGGGATTCTGGGCAAAATCAAATCCTGATACCTATATTCTAAGAGCTGCATATCCAATGGTTGTCTGGTCTTATCTGCTCTGGACGATCGGAATCGCTGCAGTTTTTGTTATATTGAAATATACAGGCATATTCACCATCCATTTGGGCTTGTTCTGTTTGATTGAATTCATTTTGTTGGCTGTCTATGTATGGCGTCTTCAGGCAATTGATGCAGCAAGAGACGAAATCGAAGCCGTTGAACAATTTGTAAAAGAAAGTACGATCACCTGGAAAATGATCCGGGTGGACATGCAGAATCTGGAAGAGTCAATGACTGGCTCAGACAAAAATGTGGTTGCAAAAGCAGCAGAAGCAATTCGTTATGCAGATCCTATGGAACATGCTGCAGTTGAAAAAATTGTCATGCAGATCCATGAGAAACTTGATGAATTGACAGCAGCTGTAAAAGATAATAAATCTGAAGCCGTTACCGTACTGAGTTCTGAAATTGAACAGTTGGTAAAACAACGCGCCAATAAACTCAAAATCGTAAAATAAGCGGGAATTCATTTCAGATGGCAAAGATTCAATGCAAAATGTGCGGCGGAGAACTTGACCTGCCGGAAAATGTAACTTTCAGTACCTGTGCCTACTGCGGAACCAAAATAACACTTCCGAAAGTTACAGATGGACGTTTGGAAAACCTTTACAATCGGGCTGAGCATTTCCGCAGGAATAATGACTACTCTAAAGCTCCTATGAGAGACTATTTGTCAAGTCGTGTTTGCAAAAAAACGTTAAAAAAGTTGATAATCAGCGAAAGATGATTCCTAAAAGGTATGCTTTTGTCTTGCTCCTATTCGCGTTCTGTAATGCTTCTGCCGAAA
>JAFVTF010000074.1 GCA_017503375.1 Lentisphaeria bacterium
CCAGATAATATTGGAAGTCAAGTCTCCTGAATTGTCTTTAACCAGCACAATTTGCGGGGAGAGTGGCGATTATTGTTATGGTTGCGTAGCGCCGTGGTATATTGACGGCTGTTTGCGAAATGGATTTCAATGCTCCAAAGATGAATTGACTGAATTGTTGTTGGTTTTTGTTGGTGAAGATCATTATTTTGACAATGGCGGAGATTTCAGGTTGATTTGTACTTTACTTGAGTTGGGTGCCGATTGGAATTGCCAAGATGAAAAAGGGTTTTCATTGCTGGCTGCTATTGCGGGTGGAACAAGCCAAAATATAAACGAAGAGGATATTATCGACTGGCGTTACGAGATGCTTTGTGCATATTACAATGCCGGTGGTGATCTCTATGTCAAAAATAAAGCTGGAAAATACGTTTGGCAATGTTGTTCTTTACCCTTGACGGCAACGGCATTTTTGCTTGAACACGGAATTGATATTGATAATGATTTCGGACGTGTTTTAGATGAGATTGAAGATTCTGCATATTATTCAGCCACAGAGACATATAATAAAAGATGGATCCTTACTCTTGATACTTACAACGGGATAAACACCCCGCTTACCGAACATCCTACTGATTTTTGCAGATACAAAAATGTTATAAATATCCTGCTTGATAATGAAGCAAAATATCAGGAAATTCCGGAAATATTTACAAGAATGCTTCCCGGCTTTTTTGCAATTGACAACACGGCAGAAATCAAGCAGGATTTTTACAAGCCGACAGAAATTTATCTGCAACTCGTCAAAGAAAAGTATGGTGATTTGAAAAAAGTAATTGATAAAGTCATTGAATCATGCCGGAAAGATGAGTTTTATGATATTGGTGAATTTTTCAGTTTTGTACTGCCACTTTATCCTGAAATCACAGAATATTTCCCATGGGAAAAACTTTCACAGCGCGCTTGGCGCTGCTTGCTTTATAAATATCCGGAATTTGCAGACAGATGCAATTTATGGGGTACAATAGAGGATGATGATATTGAGGCTTGGGATAGCTTGATTTGCGAGCAGCCTGAAATTATGAATTATGTTCCTCTTGAAAAATTCAACGCCTGTCTTTGGGTTTCGATTTTGTTATATCATCCTCATTTTGCAGACAAATGTGATAAATGGAATGAAATAAGTAAAAAAGATTGGGATGATTTGTTGAGAGTACATCCTCAATTTGCAGATAAATGCCCTTTCAAAGAAAAATTGAATAAATAAAATTCTGTTTTGAATAAAAATTACGAAAAACTCTTTTCTGTATGCCGTATATATTTGCAAACAGAAAGGAGTTTCTCATGTTTGAATTTGAAAAAGAGTTGTTGAAAAAGTTGTGTCAGAAAAGCAATCCTGCCCGGCAGGCGGCGTTGGAGGATGAATTTTGCTTCAATGGAGTCCGTTACGAAAATTGGAATAATATGGCCCTGGTTGTTCCTTCTGCTGCGGAAAAGATGATTGTACTGTGCGCCCATTTTGATGCGGTTGAGATGATTTCCAGAGTCGGCAACGAAGTCAAAAAAGCAGTAGAACTGATGCAGATCGTAGCATAAAGTATAACAACAGGAGAATACATCATGAAAGCAATCTATGACATCATTAAAAAAGATGACCGCATTTTCTTTAACGACGGCGAAAAGTATGTTTTGCTTGATACCGGATTTGTTGGAAATCCCTTCGGTAAAAATTCTGTTTCTGTAAACGGAAAAATTGGCGATATTGCCGCAAACACTATGCCGAAGAATTTCTTTGAGTCTTTCATTAATCTGAAAATGGAGGACGGGAGCAGCGTCGATGCAGTATTCAATCCTCTGGATGGATTCAACTGCTGGCTGAAATGCGGTCTGTTGACTATTTGCGATGAGGAAGCGGAATATGACAGCAGCATTGAATACTTCTTTGAATTTACTGATTCCAAACTTCCCATTATCAATGGCAGGATCAACGGGCAGGATTGCCGTTTCTTCTTCGATTCCGGAGCACGAATGACCATGTTCGGCGAACGTTCTCTGACCTCGGAAAAACTTCGCACTTATCGCGAATGGATGGCTCTCAAACTGAAGTACGCTAATTTGGAGGTATTTAAGCTTAATCTTGCCTTCTCCAACGGATTCAACTTTACCGGCGAAGGAGCCTTGGTCGAAGATACGACTTATACCATGGCAGCACAAATGATGAATATCCGGGCCATGCTTGGAATTGATATTTACAATTTCTATGATATGGCTATCATCACCAAAGGCGAAAAACGCGGTATCGGACTTTATAAAAAATAAGATGTGAAAAATGAAAAATATTATCAGAAAACTCTGGGCACTGCCTGCCACACTTATCGGCATGACAGCTGGCTTG
This sequence comes from Lentisphaeria bacterium, assembly GCA_017503375.1. Taxonomy (GTDB): domain Bacteria; phylum Verrucomicrobiota; class Lentisphaeria; order Victivallales; family UBA1829; genus SIG79. Next base: position 2,375 of record JAFVTF010000074.1, read on the forward strand.
ATCGGGGTGTGCTTTGCCCCCCATAAAGTCCGTATCTGCATTGCGCACAATGCGATTTGTTTTTACAATCACCCTTTTATGCGGGGAAATGCAATTGCTGTTACACTCGGTAATGTGATTCTGTTTCAGAAAGATACAGATTATTTTGCGGGGCTCAATATCGCTGAACATGAAAAACAGCACACGTTTCAAGCGGAAGTCCTCGGTCCTCTGTACATTCCGCTACATGCGTTTTATTTTTTGAAATACTGCAAAAAGCCCTGGAAAAATCCGCTTGAGCGTGGCCCGTATTCCAATCCTCCCCGTCCGTGGTGATTATCAGAACAGGAGAAAACAAAAATGAAAAATTCAAAATCCGGTAAAGAATGAGTGGAAATCCTCATAAATAATCCTGCGGCAGCAGATCAATGCGAATGGGAAACTCTTGATGGGCATGATTGGAAAATCCTGCTTGAATGGCAGGTGAAATTCGTCGACCGTTGTCCTTGGGAAAAATTGACTATGCTGCCGCACGTACATCCTGAATTCGCAGAAAAATACCATTATCCTTTTGAAAAATTCACCTCTTGGGATTGGGCTGAATTACTTGACCATTGTCCCCACGTTTGAGCATAAGCAGAGATTTTTTACAGCACTTGAGTTCTGTCTGCTATTATCTCCGACCGAACCATAAAACAATTCCGCGACCTTCTCCTACCTCAAAAAATCTCTTTTGCTGAATTTTTCAAACCTCCAGGAATTAACTTGACAATTTGCGCAAGTACTGTCATATTACTCTTTTGAAGATCCATGTGTTTTTCCTTTCGTCTTGTCGCAAAGAAAAAGGCAGCATGGATCTTCTTTTTTGTCAAATTTTCAAAATTTTACGGGATGGCTGTGATTTTTTTCGTTTTTTGAATATTCCTTTGCCAGCTTGAAGTATTTTTCAGCCAAGTCGTTTTTCCCGCGCTGCTGATAAAATACTGCCAGATTGTATGTGCCAACGGCATTTTTGTGTTGTTCCAGCAATTTAAAAAGCTCTTCGGCTTCATCATCATTTCTTTCAATAATATCCATTTCTCCGGAGGCATACTTTACCGCAAGATTATTGATGCAGTTATTGTCGAATCTGGAAACGCCCAGAATCATGTCCGCATCTTCCTGAGCAGGCGGATTTCCGAATTGCGCTATAAAAAATACCTTATCTCCGTTTTTCATAATGAATTGATAATACCGCATCTGCCAGCGGCCGGAGAAATCGGAGAAAATATTGAAATACAAACTGTCATTGAGTTTCCAGGTTTTGTTTTCTGCATTTTCATTGACTTGGAACGGTTCAATTTTTTTGATAAGAGTATCCGTTTCTTTTTGGGAAAGTTTTTTGAATATGGATTTGTTCAGAGCTTTTTCAAGTTCCTCCACATAAGTCGCATTGATATACCGTATTGTAGGATTCGGAGCAACAAGATTGCTTTGCAGAGGTTCCTGCTTGAACTCATCTGTAACCAATTGCTGAAAACCCATTCTTCCTGTCCAAAGCTCTTTGCTGAGTTTCTGTTCCACAGCCTGATGGTCATAAATCCAGCCGCTCATCCGGATTTTTTCCGGCTGAGGTAAACGGATCATCTTCAGGTCTTTTTTGATTTTCGGAAGTTTTTTTATTTCTGCCAAAACTTCACGGGCATTTGTTCCAAGCATTTTATCGGATGCTTCAAGATGTGATTGGATATGTTTCTGCAGGGAATTTCCCTGATTTTTCTTCTCTTTTTTGAGTGAAGCGATTCTTTTATGTTCGTCTTTGTCATTCAGGAAGATTGTTGCTCCGGCATATTTTCTTTTTTCAGCCGTTTTCATCCATTTGAGGGCTCCGTCAAGATTTCCGAGATATCCTTCTGTAATACCGATATTATACGCAGCCTCTCCGGAATGCGTCATCCGTTCTTCCGCAAGAAAACAGAGTTTTGCCCATTCAAAATCCGGTTTGGAAATTCCCATGCCTTTAGAATACATCACACCAAGTTTCCGCCATGCTTCGTGAACTTTCTGCTCAGCAGCTGCTTCCAGATAAAAATATGCCTTTTCAGAATTTTTCCTGTCCAGATAATAAACACCAAGCAGGAGCTGGGCAAATTTCATTCCTTTCGGTTCTTCTGCTTTTTCATCAGGCGATGCAGCTTTTTTCAGAAAATTGATAGATTCGTGATCCTCATTCGGATTTGGTTCCGAAACAAGCATAAGTCTGCCTGCATGAAAGCATGCTTGCTGATATCCTGTCCGGACAGCGATATCTTTGAAAAGTTTGATTGCCTGCGGAATATCCTGTTTGAATCCATATCCCTCAGAAAGGGCTGCCGCATATATATAACGGGAATCCAAATTACCGAGTTCAGAGGCCTTTTTATGATATGAGATTCCCTTGTTGAGATCGTTTTTCTGCTGAAGGTAAATACGTCCAAGATAATGATAGGCATCTGCAACATTTTTTTTTGAAAGAGATTGAAAAACTTTTTCCGCATCTTCTGTTTTATTCTCTTTCAGCAAGAGAATTCCGCGTTCCAGTTCTTTATTTACGGTGTTATCAATACCTGATACACTGCCTGTAAAAATAAGACAGCAGAGGAGTGCCCGCCATTTCTTCTGATTTTTTTGTACCATTCTTTTTCTCCTGAAAGGTTAGTGTTTCTTTTTGTATTATACGCGCTCTTTACAGAAAAATATCACATTACCTGCAGAATTTATGCTTTTGTACAAATCAGAATCAGACCGCCAATGCAAACCGCCAATGCCGCCAGCTGAATTGCACGGACTTTCTCTTTCAGGATCCAGATACTGGAAAGGGTGAAACTGATAATGCAGGAACCTACCATCATGGGATAGCACATTCCACCCAGACCTTTCCCTGCCATGACATCCATCCCCGGATACAGGAGCGTGTAAGCAAATACAAGCCCGAACAGCTGAAGAATTGCGATATATTTCCACAATGTCAGATTTCTCACATTCTTTTTGATCTGTTCCCAGCGTTCCTGTGTCATCTGAACCGCATTCCAGACAATTGCCATAAACAGCGTTCCACCCGCTGCACTGAGCGACCGTACAATGCTGGGAACACCGCGGGAAACTTCAAAATAGGAAGGCATTGTGGCAAGGTTCTGCTGAATCGCTGCTATTGCCATGCAGGTAAATGCAAGAATCTTCCATTTTGCTCCTGTTGTTTTTTTGCTGTTATCTTTTGTAAAGGCAAAGAGAATCAATGCACCCAGAAGAAGGGCAATCCCGATTCCACGCAGAACCGTAAACTCAACATTGAAAAATACGATTCCCCCCATAAACGGAAAAACAAGTGCAGATTGAATAATGGACCAGATCACACCGTTCGGCCCAAGCTGCATCGCTTTCGACATCAGCTGAAGCATGACAAAGTTCATTGCGGAACCGATAAAATAGGTAAGGCAGATCAAAAATGTGGCTTTGAGCGGTGCCGTAGAATATGCTGACGTCACAAGCATGATCATCAGACTGAACAAAACTGAAAAAATTCCTCCGCCCATCTGAACAAGACTCGGTTCAATTCCACGCTTGGGCGCATCTCCCATCACCAGTCCAACCAGACACCAGGAACTGCCCACAATCACCATGGCTATGATTCCGAACGCAACGGAACTGAAAAACGGAATGGTACTCAGAAAACCGGAAATTTGCTGAAACATCTGATACTCCTTTTATTTTGTGCAGATGAATACAAGTCCGCTGATGCAAACAATCAGCGCACCCAATTGGTAAAAATTAAACTTTTCTTTCAAAAGAAAAATACTTGACAGAGAAAAACTTACGATGCAGGAACCCACCATCATCGGATAACTCATCCCGCCCATCCCGTGGTCAGCCATGACATTCATCCCAGGATAGTGCAGGGTGTAGGAGAAAAACAAATTGAAAAACTGAAGTGCAATCGTGTATTTCCAAAGCATCCCGTTTTTCAGATTGCTTTTGATTTTCTGCCAATGCTCTTTATTCATCCGCATAAGATTCCAGATGATCGCGGAAATCATAAAGCCCATTTCAGTTGCAATCACCCGGACAATGCTTGGAACTTTATCAGCCTCAGCAAAATATGACGGAAGAACGGAAAGATTCTGCTGGATCGCCGTGATCACCAATCCCGCAAATGCAAGAAGTTTCCACTTTCCTCCGCTGTTGGAGTTATCTTTCGTTAATGCAAATAAAACCAATGCTGCAAGCAGTAAAACAATTCCAAGTCCGCGGAGAATTGTAAACTTTACATCAAAAAAGATCATGCCGACCATGAATGGAAAAACCATTGCAGACTGGATAATGGACCAGATCACCCCGTTCGGTCCGCATTGCATGGCTCTTGACATCAATTCCAGCATCAGAAAGTTCAACGCCGCAGAGAACGCAAGAATCAAACAGACATACAGCGTGACTTTCCAGGATGCCGTGGAATAATCCGATGTGGCAAACATAATGACAATACTGGATGTTGTGGCAATTACGGCTCCCCAGAGCTGTACCAGACTCGAATCAATCCCCTTTTTAGGAGCATCTCCCATCACCAGTCCAACCAGACACCAGGAACTGCCGACAATCACCATGGCAATGATTCCGAACGCAACGGAACTGAAAAACGGAATCGAACTGAAAAAATCTACAATTTGATGAAACATATTTCAGACTCTCTTTTCATAAAAGACAATATAAAGCTTTTGGAAAGTGTATTCAAGCTTCATAACCTTTTTTACCCGGTTTTAATGAGAAAGGAACACTATTCTTTTTCCGGAATGATTTGTGGGTAAACCAGTTTTCGTGACGTTTCACCTTTTCCGGAAAGAAACGCCCCATCACAACTTCCACAAAATCACAGCGGATCGGAAAATCTTCCGCATTATATTTTCTCCGGAATTCTGATACCGCATCAAGCAAACGGTCTTTTTGTGCCTGATGCAGCTGTAATTCCGGTTTGACTTCCACATCTGTTCTAGCCCGTAAGGTTTTGACTTCCACAATCACAAAATATCTTCCGTCACGGGCAACGATATCGATCTGTGCAGCATCCAGTCTCAAATCCCGGAAATAGATTTCCATTCCTTCAGATTTGAGAAAACGGGCTGCGATTTTCTCTCCGGTCTCTCCCAGCCGGAGATGCTGTGCTTTACGCTTTTTGAGAATACCTGGCATAAAATCCCCAGAGTGTCCGGTCATCGACTTTGAATGTTCCGATCAGTGTTAAGCCGTGCATGTGACGGACCTGCAATTCAGCGGCAATCCCTTCAAAACTTGCATCCGGAAGCGGCGCAAAACGGTATCCCGTTGGAACTTCCACATCCTTTCCCACCGTTTCCATCGGTAAAACAATTGTGCCGTCCCCGCTGTCGCAAACCCCTGTGATCCGCCGGACAATGCCATTCCGGAAGCAGGCTTTTGCAAGCATCTCAGACTCAGTATCAGGATCGAAGAGAATATCTTCCACTTCGATCCTGACAATTTTCAACGGATGAGTCTTCATCTTCCGTATGCCGTGGGAACCTTGTTCCTGAAGAAGTTTGCAGCATCTTCATCATCAAAGACATCTCTGGGGGAGAGTTCAACAACTGCACCTTCCGGAACTTGGATTCCGGCAAGACGCAATCTTCTTGCATCACGGGCAGCGAGCATTTCCCGACAGGATTCCACTGAGTCAACTCCCGTTTTATTCTTTGTCGGCGCAAAACATTCCTTCCGGTCTGCTTCAAGGATCATCGTCCGCGAAGCAAACGGCAATGCATCAAAAATAAATGCTTCCAGTTTTACTGCATTGGGTTCTTCCGGTGTAACGACAATGCCGTTTTCAAAGTATGCCACTTTTTTATCAGCACGATGCCAGGGCAGTTCCAATCTTCCCGCTGCAGTCAGCCGTTCTATAAAATCAAGGGAAATTACATGAATCGCCGGACTTCCTGCAAGGAAGGATAATGTTCCATCCGGATTTGTCCGTTCCGCAAGTTCTTTCGGCATATCGCTGTATTCAATGATTTGAAGTTTGCCGCCGGTAATGCAGAAATTTCCCAGCTTTTCAAATGCGTTGGTTTTTGCCAGCATGATACTGCTCATTTCTGATTTTTCCAATGCATGCAATCCGATAAAGAACGGATTCACAACCGGAACAAGCGGATTATCCACCTGAAAATAGGAGATATATTCCACTCCGGCTTTTTTCATGGTATCCAGCAAACCGGATTTCCGGAGAGCAAGCAAGGTTCCTCCATGACCATCCGGTGCAAGAGCAAGTGAACCGGATTCCGCAGGAAAACATTTTCCGTCGTAGCGGATCGCAGGCATTGTTCCCTGGGTGAAAAAGTGAACACTCTCTTCCGGCAATCCGAAAAATTCATTCTTCTTGAAAAATGCACGTGTATCCGCATCATTCAATTCACTGGTCATAATGAGCCAGGGAATCTGATATCCGTATTTTTCCGAAACTCTTGCAAGACTTTCGGCGAAATACTGGAACAGAGTTTTCTTTCTGACCGGGGTGATGGGGAATGTTCCTTTCGGGGCATTGTATCCCAAACGGGTTCCCTGTCCGCCGGCAACGGTCAATGCCGCAACTTTACCGGAGGAAATAAGTGCCTTCCCGGTTTCTTTTGCTTTCGCATAAAGCTCTTTCTGTTCATCTGTCCGGGGAACAAGGGGGAAAAACGGGGCAGGGGAAAGGTCAGCAGGAATTTCTGTGACAGGTTTCTGAAGAACATATTCTTTTGTCAGCTCAGAAATATAATCCCAGTCAACAGCTTGCAGCTGTTTCTTGAAATGTTCCAGTTTCTCTCCGGAAAGAGATTTCAAATGTTCCAACAGAATAGTCTGCTGATTCCGTTCCAATATTGTTTCAAGTGCTTCCATGCCGGAACTCCTTATTTTTTTCCAGTACTTCCAAAACCTCCGGCACCGCGCTGGGTGTCGGAAAGTTTGTCAACAAGTGTCATTTTTACATCGGGCAGGGCGGCGATAACCATCTGGGAAATCCGGTCCCCGCGATGAATTTCAAAGGCTGTATTCCCTGCGTTGAAAAGAATGGAACCGACTTCGCCGCGGTATCCGGCGTCCACTGTTCCGGGGCTGTTGAGGACGGTGATATAGTGTTTGGCCGCCAATCCGCTGCGGGGTCTGACCTGTGCTTCATACCCCACCGGGAGTTCCAGAAAAAGTCCGGTCGGAACAATTGCTGCTTTTCCGGGTTCAAGAATCAGATCGACTCTGGAACGGAGATCAAATGCCGCATCGTCCGGATGAGCCTTCGCCGGAATTAAATCTTCACATCCTTCAGCCATTGTAAATTTTACTTCAATTGTCATAATTAATCCTTTGTGTTTTCTGTCATTTTCGGCTCAAACAACAGGAACGTTTCCAGTCCGGCTGTTCCGGGGAACATGTCGACCGGACGGATCTGTTTGAGCTGATAACCATATTTCTTCCACTCTGCAACTTCCCGGGGAATTTCATCTGTTCCGCAAACAATATGCAGAACCCGTTCCGGTGTCCGTTTCGCCAATTCTCTGATCACGCCTCCTGCGGTTCCCATCCGCGGAGGGTCAAGAACGATCAGTTCATTCCGTTCAATATCTCTGGCAGGAAGTTTGTTCCGGAGCAGGGCAGGTGATATTTCCCCTTTGACAAAACGCATATTTTTCTGCTTGAAAAGGAATGATGCGTTGGCTGATGCCGCTTTGACTGCCGGCCCATCAATTTCAACACCGATCACACTCTTGACCGCATCAGCCATGGAAAGACCGAGCAATCCATATCCGCAATACAAATCAAGCAGAATATCATTTTTTTCCGGTTTCAGCATTTCCCGTGCAATCCGGGCAAACATCGGCAGCATAGCCTCATTCACCTGCGAAAAAACAACCGGCGGATACATGAGTTTCAAATTGTCCAGTTTTACAGACAGATTTTCCGGCCCGAACATCTTTTTGATTCCCATTCGCCCTTCCGGACGTTTGGATTCCAGATAATATTTTGAATCCGATTCGTCCAGATAAAGGAAAAATGCTCCGGTCTTCGGGGATTCTTTTTTGAGAACATTTGCAAAATTTTTCGCAGCATGAATCACTTTTGAATCAAATCTGTCAACATTCAGAACCAATGCCTGATATGCTCCTGCTCCACGGATAATACAGAAATTGACATGTCCGGCAAGAACGTGATACGGTTTTGCCGCAAATGTTCTGCTGATCAAATCATAAAGTTCTTTATGGGAATCCGGTTCCAATGCAGAAACTCCTGCAAGGGTGGAATCCATATTCATCAGTTTGAATTTTCCCCGGTTGAACTCCGCTTTCCGTTTGGAATTTGCACGGTATTTCCGCGGCAGAATTGCAGGGACAGGGGAGGTCGGTTTCACTTCTTTCATCAGATTGCTCCGGCAAAACATCTCAAAAGCCCTGCGTTTCAAGTCCAGCTCTTCCGTATAATTCATCCCCGCCAGCGGTTCGGCATTCTTCGGAAGATCAGCTCCGGCACAGACGGAAAGCGCATCAAAAAAAGATAATTGCATTGTGAACTGTTCTTCCGTATTGATTATTTCAGACCGAGTACATCGCGCATATCATAGAACCCGGGTTTTGCTGTTTCCAGAAATGCAACAGCCCGGACAGCTCCCTTTGCAAATGTGTTGCGGCTGGAGGCTTTGTGTGTCAATTCAAAACGTTCCCCGATTCCGCAGAACATCAGGGTGTGATCTCCGACAATATCGCCGCCGCGAACTGCATGCATACCGATTTCATGATCTGTTCTGGCTCCGGTGATTCCTTCTCTGCCGTGACGGATCACTTCGTCATACTTCCAGCCTTTTGCATTGCATACTGTTTGGGCAAGAGTGACAGCCGTACCGCTGGGCGCATCTTTCTTCTGATTGTGATGTCCTTCCACGATTTCAATATCGAAACCATCAAGAACTTTTGCTGCAATTTCGGAAAGATAGAACAGCAGGTTTACGCCGATACTGTAATTTGATGCAAGAATGATTCTGGCTCCGTTATCTGCCAGGTTATGGATTTTCTGAACAGCTTCAGCTGGCAGGGCAGTCGTTCCAATCACAATAGCACAGTTCTTTGCCGCCGCAGCAGAGGCTATGGCAACAGTATCTCCGCCAACGGAAAAGTCAATAATTGCATCCGCATCCTTCAATGCTTCTTCCAGGGAGGCTGTAATCAACACTCCGCATGCAGGATGTCCGGCAACTTCGGCAGCATCTTTTCCGATAAAGGGACATGCAGGATGTTCCAGCGCACCCGCCAGAGTCATGCCGGGATGTTCCAGAACATTGGATACAAGAAGTCTGCCCATTCTTCCGGCAGCACCGATAATTGCTACTTTAGCCATAATAACGTTCCTTTCAATATTGTAGTTCGAGAATTTCCGTCAGAATATCCACTCTCTTTGATATGCACTTATCGTTACATCTGGTAATGTACCATTCTATTCCTGTTTTGTCAAGGCGGAAACAGCGGAAATCTCAAGTAGTTTTCTGTCAAATCCGGCATAGAGAGATTTTTTTTAGCAGAGGCTTTTCCGTTAAAAACAGCTGATAAAAACAGTATATTCATACTTTTTTTGAAAAAATACTGACTTGAAAAAATCTTTTTCGAGTGTATTGTGTAAGCTAAATCCCCAACGTTATCTTGGGAAAGCAAGTATCCGGCAGCTTTTCTATAGAAATTACCGGAAAAAACTTTTTCATAAAAGGTTGTGTTTTATGCAGACAGAAGAAGAAAAGAAACTACAGATGCAGGAAACAGCAGAACTGATTGCAGCATTCAAAGATGGAAAACTGGAAAGCTTCGATAAGCTGGTTATCATGTATTCTCCCCAATTGTACCGTACAGCTTATGGTCTGCTGGGGTCAAAGCAGGATGCCGAAGAAGTCGTACAGGATGCTTTTGTCCGTGCGTTTCGCGCATTGAATAATTTCAGAGGGGATTCAAGTTTTGAAACATGGATGCACAGAATTACTGTCAATCTGGCAAGAAACAAGTTTCATTGGAACCGCCGCAGAGGCGAAGGACAGATGACCAGCATCTCCCATGTGTCCGATGATGAACGCGAACAGCGCGATCTTTTGTTTCCCGATGATCGGCTGCGTCCGGATTTTTCTTTGGAAAATTCAGAAATTGAACACGAAATTATGGATGGTCTATCCCGTTTGCCGGAATCTCTCCGTGAAACAATGGTGCTCCGTCATCTTTCTGATCTTCCATACGAAAAGATAGCGGAACAGCTCTCCTGCAAGGTGGGGACTGTCAAATCAAGGCTTGCAAGAGGCAGGGAACTGCTCAGAGAATATTTAGTCTCAAAAGAAATACCGGAAAATCAAACAAAAAGGAGTATCTGAAAATGAAAAATAATCCCCTGTTTCATAACTGTCCTTCAGAAGAACAGCTTTCTGAATATTTCGACAGGGAAAGCTCCCTTCAGAGTGAAATTGAACAGCATGTGAAAGATTGTCTCCTTTGCCGTGCATATCTCGACTCTCTTGAAAAATTAGATCAATCAATGAAAAATGCTGTTAACAGAAGTTGCGGAACTGATAAAGAAATTGCAGCAAAAATTTCAACAAGAGTCAAGACTTCATTGAAAGAAAACAATATAAAAAGAACTGGTATATTTTTCTTATCTCCTGTTGTTTGGCGGGCTGGTGTTTTGCTTGTAATCGGTTGCGGCATTGGTTTTCTGCTCTGGAAAGAATCCTCTCAGACAAAAGAAAATCAACTTTCTCAGAATAATAAAATTCAAAAATCAGCCTATGTCTCCGCTGCATTTGTTCCTTCGGGCAATGTTTCAAAGAAAAATTCACAGGGAGATGATATAAAAAATGCAGAAATAAAGCACCATTGGAAAGCCTCAAAAAATATTGGTGCTTGTCTGCCAAATATTTTGAAGCAATGCGGAATTCCTGAAAAATCTTTAAGAAAAACAAACGCCGGATGGATTCTTGCGTGTAAACTTAATATGAAAGATTTGAACAGATTTAAAACGTTTTGTCTTGATACCGGCTGTCAGTTGATTTATTCTGATAGTTCCAATATTAATGATTCTGATAAAACGTTCGATTATGAAGCTGTCTTTGTTGAGTAACTTTTACTGAAGATTTTTATTAAGTATCAATAAGTATCGTCTAGTATCGTTTTTTTATGGAATTATTCTGCATTTCTCTTCGCCAGCCATCTTTCTTTATAGGGCGTTTTGATGAGCTTTACAAATTATTGCCGGAGTCTTTTTTGTGTTATCTGGCTTTGCTGATAAATGTAACCGGAACAATATTGTTCAATGCAGCTGCAAATTTTTCCATTGTTTCATCATCTGCGGGTGCAAGATCAGCGATTACTCCGGGACGATCAAGGGTATTGAGTTGAATTGCATCCGGATGGATTTTCTCAACCAGCTTTTCAAACCGCGCCAGACTTTCATCGGAATCATTGATTCCAGGGGCAATAAACATTTCCAAAGCCATATAGATTCCCGGATAAATCCGATGAAATTCCGCAATGCCATCCACCAGTTTTTCCAACGTTTCACCCCGTACCGGACGGTTGATTTTAAGGTATTCCTCTTCATTGGAAGCGTCCAGCGATGGAATGATCATATCCAATCCGGCAAGTTCCTGCTGAAGCACTTTATCTTTCAAAAGCAATCCGTTTGTGAGCAGGCAGACCTTGCTGCGGGAATGGAATTGTTTCAAATGATTGATGACTCTTCCAATACCGGAATTGAGTGTTGGTTCTCCAGCCCCGGAAAATGTAATATAATCCGGCATTGGAATTTCAGACAAGACCTGATCAATTTCCTCAAGAACCTCATTGATATCAACATATTCCTTGCGTTCAATCGTCAGGTTGGTTGTAGCTCGCGCTTCGCAGTAAATACAGTCCAAAGGACAAACTTTCGGAATGATTAAATCCACACCCAGAGATTTTCCCAGCCGGCGGGAGTTTATCGGCCCGTAAATATGTTTTCTCATCAAGAAACACTCCGTAATTTTTCTATCTTCAAACAGGAACAATACCTGAGTAAGAACGTATCGTATAACTGGGTAATATATCTCTGTTGCGGTCGATTTGCAAATGAAAAGTGATTTTTATGGTTATATTTTTCTCTGAATCTCTGTTTCCCATAAGTGCTGGTAAACTTTTCTGATCTTTTAACCCAAAGATGATATTTCGATTTTGTATCGCAAAAACCGGAATGACGCAAAAAAAAAGGTTTGAACAAGGGATGGGGGAGGGGAAGAAGGGAAAACTTTCCGGAAAAGTTCTTTTCTTCTTCCCCGATCACAAATCAATCTTTAGGAGGAACTGTGCCTGTTATGAAAGAAAGGCTCCAATCGCTTCCAGCTGTTTGTGAATTTCAACTCCGGAAATTTCCGGAACAGGAATATTTTCTTTTACAGAATATGCTGCCGCGATACCGGCAGCCTGTCCGATGGAGCATACCGGAGGCATCACGCGGATACTGCTGTGAAGCGCATGGTCTACTGAAATTGCACGGCAGGCCATCAACAGGTTTTTGCTGCCTTCCGGAACAATCGCTCCAAAGCGGATTTCATACCAGTCTTTTCCGTCAATGCGCTGAATTTCCGTTCCTGTCCCGCTGGGATTATGAATATCAATCATATAATTGCAGCGGACGATGGAATCGGGATACTTTGCCCGATTGAAGAAGTCTTCCTGCGTCTGATAAACCATTCCGCGGATTCTGCGGCTTTCCCGGATTCCCACATGAGATGCAATGGAATGAAGTCTTGCATTTTCAAAACCGGAGACATATTTCCGGAAGAATGCAAGATATTCCCGGATCTGTTTTCTTCCTTCAATTTCCGCTTCGGAAAGTTCAACTGCATTGACACCGCTCTTTTTGACAATACGGGTTGTATTGAAGTGGATCACATCGTTATCCAGCATATAGAAGTAGAGAACATTTTCGCGGAGACAGTCAATTTCTCCTCTTGCTTTTGCTTCATCATACAGACGGTTGATTTCTGTGCGTTCAGGCATCCGGTCTTTATCAACATGACTGAGTTTGAAGCAGGTTGTCATTGGCTGACAGTAGCCTTCTTCATTCCCGAATTCCTGTTTGCATCCGGCAAGAACTGCCAGGTCTCCATCGCCTGTGGCATCAATAAAAACTTTGCTTTCGATTGCAGCTAATCCGGATTTTGACTGGAAAACAGCATATTTGATTTTCCCATCTTCTTTGATAACATCAGCCAATGTATGATGATAAAGAATTTTTGCTCCTGCTTCAAAGATCATATCTTCCATTGCAAGCATGGCATCTTCTTTGACGATGGGGAATACTCTGTATTCCTGAATGGGAGGAACGTTTTTCCGTTCTTTATCTGTCCGGTATTTTTCCATCTGTCTGCACCATTCAAGGTAAACAGGTCTGTCCAGGGCTTTTCCATCGCAATGATTGGGCATGAAGGGGGTGACTTCACCATGGAAAGCCATGCCTCCGAGGCATCCGTAACGTTCCACGAGCAAAGTTTTTGCTCCGTTTCTGGCAGCCATCACCGCGGCACCGAGACCGCCCGGTCCACCGCCGACAACCAGAACATCTGTTTCAGCAATAACGGGAATCTGCATATCTTTGTTGTAGGAAATTTTTTTCATTTCAACTCCTTTTTGTATAATTGTGTCGGAACTAATATATAACAGCGGGAGGACTTTTTCAAGTGATCCCGCTACGGAATTATTATTTTTTTACCGGAATAATGCAAGCTCTGTCAAGAAATACCCGGTTTTTCTTTTTTGAACCTTGAACATATGCCGGTCCTTCAAACTTTACGGATGTCCAGATTTGATATTTACCAGGTTTGACGGATGAATCTTTCAGTCTTACTCCGATATGCCAGCTTGAAGTTGCCCAGATTTGAGTGTTTGTTCCAATTTCAAATTCTCCAAGTGAAACCCAATGATATTTTTCATCGGTTGGTACTTTATTCAGAGAGATTGTTTTCTGCCGTTTCGCTTTGCTGTCATACAATCCCAGGCGAACAGGCATTTTGTGGAACGTCTGATCCGCCGGCTGAAAAACGGCAGCTGTTGCAAGAATGGAATCCACATCGGTTTTGATTTGGCTTGTTGTTTTATGTGCGATTAAAGCCTTTGTTCCGAAACAGAACACATTCTGCCTGTCAATACCTGATGGAAGATCAGCGAAGACTTCTGTGACGGTTGAGCCTGCCGGTTGCTGTTTTTCCCGGGCAAGAAATGCTCTGTCAAAGTAAATCGCATTCGGTTTTGAGGAACCTTTGACATAAGTTGGTCCTTCAAATTTCAAAGAAACCCAGATTTCATAGAAATTCGGATTTTCTTCGTCCTTTAATCCGTCAGAGGAAATGAAAGTATCACGCAGAGTCATTGTGATATGCCAGAACTCTGTCAGCCAGATTTTTGTGCTGGTGCCGATCTTGAATGTTCCTATCTTGTGCCAATGATATTTTTCATCCTGCGGAATATCGGTTATCGAAGTTGTCATCTGCCGTTTTGTTGAACCATCGAACATTCCGATTTTGACAGGTGTTTTATGATATTTCTTATTTACCGGATTGAAGACTGCAGCTTTTCCTAGAGATGATTCCGGATCCGCTTTGATCTTGGATGTGTCACGGTAGGCACTCAGACAGTTAGTCCCGAACAGTTTCAAGGTGTCAGCTTTGTATTTTTTATACTTTACTGGCAGGTCATCGAACTTGAGCTGCATGGAATATATCTCATCATTTTCCAGAAAATTGAGTGCTTTTTTCCGGAAGTTGTCTGTCAGAAGCTCAGTTTCCGCAATATAGTTTTTGATACAATCTGTATATTCCTTGACGTATTTATCCATAGAAACACCTTCAATCGGAGTGTTTTTCAGGAATCTCAACCAGGCATAGCTCACAACAGCCAATTCATTTTTGATACGGGCCTGAACTATTTTTGAGGTTGTTTTTGTCAGGGCTGTACGAAGATAATTTTCACTTTTTTTCAGGAATTCAGCAGAGATGTAAGGAAAGTATTTGCTGTGAACGTCCGCAGCTGTAATATCGCATTCTCTGATGGATTTCCGCAGAAGAGCCAGATACTCTTTCATTTGCGGCGCGGCTTTTTCATAATAAGCGTCCATGAATTCATTTACAATTTCTTCCAGATCGCGGTCGGGGTTTTCCTGGAGTTTATAGCTGACATAATACTGGAGCCAGATAAAACTCTGAGGACGAAGCGAATAACGTGCTTCCCCGATTTCACACTCATTCATGATATGCAGAACGCCCAAATCGCGGAAGGTTCTGATATCAGAAGCAATAGCATCAATACAAACTTCCGGCTGATCTCCGGTCGTCATATTCCAATAATCCCAGATTGCCATGCGCGGAGAAAGTTTGCACCATCCTTTGATGTATTCCAGCTGGGCAGCATTTGTCTTATCTGTCAATGGTTTCAAACGGTTGGAACGGACATAGAGGTCACACCACCAGACAATGACATTCGGTTCCGGTTTGATTCCTTGAGGCGGTTTTTCGGAATGCATGTACGCAAATGTCAAAATGGCGATTTCCGGATGTTTTTTGCCGACTTCACGGGCAACACCATTCACAAATTCCAGCAGCAATCCGGAGTCCGTTCCATATTTTTTGATGATTGCCTGACATTTATCGCAAAAACAGTAGAAATCCGCACAATCCTCTTGGGATAAATCATAGACCAATGCGTAATTATCCGGATTTTTTGCCTTATCTTCTTCAATCCAGCCAAGCAGCTGCTTTATGATCAGCTGTTGCATTTCTTTATTGGAAAGACAAAGCTGTCCGTTGGGCAGATATGCCCGTTTTCCTTCCGGAGTGACAGAGAAATATTCGGGATGCGTTTTGAAAAACTTTGCCGGGGGAACATGACGGTAAAAGCTGTGGCAAAGTCCGGTTTTTCTGGAATTTTTTCTGATGTAAGTTGAGTCTTCCCGGCGTTCACCGGAACGCTGTTTGAATTCATAAAGTTTGATATTTTCCAATCCTTTTTTGCCGGAAGGGTTGATTCCTGTGGCATTCCGGAACATTCCGTGGAAATTCCAGTATGCAAGGAATACGTATTTCTGGTCTTTCCGGAAAGCAGGAATGACAATGGTTTTCTTTTGCGGAACGGTTTCCGCTTCCGGTGAGAGATAACGGACTCCCAGCGCGTTTTCGAGAAAGTAATAAAGCGCATACATATCTCCGGTCAGAGAACCGCCGAAGAGATAAAGAGCTTTGTCATTGCAAAGAACAGACCAGTCCCGTTTTTTCATTCCGGAACGTTTGAATCCGGCTTTTGCAGCGGCTTTTGTATTTCCAAGAAAAACAGCAGGCTGTTTTCCGGAATATTCACTTTCTTTAAGAACCTTGAAATCAGCACCTGTGATTTTTTTCAGATAATCTGCAGCTTCTCTGGGCAGAATATTGATTCCTTCCCAGAGTTCAGGGGAGTCCGGATAAACAATCACACATTCAGCTTTTCCATTCTTTGCAATAGGAAATGCTGCAAAAACGGAAAATGACAGAACAGAAAAAATAAGCAATAAAAAATGTTTCATATTGCGAGTCTCCAATTATAACCAGTATCCGGAAATTTCATTTCTGTAAGCATCAAGGTAAACCAGAGTATAATAAGCATTCAGGTACTTATACTCGGCAAGAAATGTTGCTGCAAGTTCCTGCGGAGTAGAAACGGGCTCTGCATGACCATCAAGAAAAATTTGGTTTGCTGCCTTGGAATGTGCCATATAGACACGTCCATCACTTTTGGCTTTCAAACTGTTAATGATTGCGACTGTTGCAATCTGTTCGTTTTTTGTAACGTTCATAGAATCGGTGGCATAGAAGAAATGATGAGGTTCGCGGACTTTTTTTGCAATGATAAAAACATTATTGTCAGCCCCCTTGACGCGCATTCCTGTTGGAATGAAATCAAATGTTCTTGCTCCGTAAGAATACCAGATATTCCACTTGGAACTGTTTCCGCCTATAACAGCTTTGTAAGGATGAGAAGATGGACAGAGCATCATATCAGCCTGATTTGGAATGAAGCCTTTGTCGACATAAAAACCAGCCCACTGACCGTTGCTTTCGAGAGAAATAATATAACCATCGTTATCATTTGCGTACATGCTGGCAAAGAGTCCGATCTGTTTCAAGTTGTTCAAACATGCACTTGCCTGACCTTTTGCTCTGGCATTGTTCAATGCGGGCAGGAGCATTCCGGCAAGAATTGCAATGATTGCAATCACGACGAGCAGCTCAATCAAAGTAAATTGTTTTCTTTGCCACAGTTTCTTTTTCATGATTTTTCCTTTCTTTGAAAAAAATCTTTTTTTGTGATTCTAAAGAGGTGTTTGTTTTTGCTTATATTTAAGTATACATCAACTTTCTTGATTTGTAAATGGTAATTTTGTGATAAAAACAGATAATTTTGTTACAATCCATATTCAACGCAATTTTTTTAGCTCTGTCCACATATGGGTTGGTAAATCCTTCCACTTAACTTTAAGATGGCATTTTGATTTTTGTACTGCAAAAATCGGAATGCCGCAAAAAGGTTGGGGGAATCCTCCTCCGCACAAGGCTAAGGAACAACCTTTATTGGGAACTGAGCCATTTTTTTTTAGCGGTTTTTCTGATTTCACTTGAAATTTTCCGGCTTCTGATTATATTTTGTCAGTAAATATTTCCCGGAAGGAAAACTTATGTCTGATCAAAAAATAATTGCAAAAGCGTATGACACAATGGAAAAAAAGCATATACCGTTTTCTGTCAGAGTTCCGGTAAACCGGCAGGCTCGATTTACAATGGTTGCCCTGTTCCGGGAGAGTGTTGAGTTCATCCGGGATTATACTCTTCCATTTAATTTGATTTCTGTCTGTATCCGTTCAGAAGGAGCAAATGCTTCTGTTGTCCGGAATTTGAAGACGAACGAAGAATATTCAAGCGAACCGGGAGTGATTACGTTATGTCCATGCAATTTGTCGCAACGTTATCATCATACACTGAGGAACGAACATATTGCAATTCATTTCAAACTGGAACTGTTCCCGGGGGTGGATGTGTTTTCCGGACAGCAGCATGTCTATTTTGAACGATCTCCGGAGATGATGCATGAAGTTCAGGAGATTTTTGAAACCGAGGATCCTGTTCTGAAAATTTCCAGAAGTCAGGAGTTCGCATTACGGTTCTGTCACCGGCATTGGCCGGAATATTATGCGTTTGAAATCAAAGAGATGCAGCGTTTTTGCGATGTTCTCTGGTTTATCCGGGAAAAGGCTGATGCTTCAACATCTGTTGCTGAATTGGCGAAGATCATGCACATGCCGGAATCAAGTTTTTTCCGGGAGTTCCATGAAGTGTTCAATATTTCTCCGAAAAAATTTCTTCAACAGGAAATTTTCAACAAAGCGGCTCAGCTTCTTCTGATGCCGGAAGTGTCCGTTAAACTGACTGCTGCTCAATTGAATTTTTCCAATGAGTTTTATTTTTCACATTTCTTCAAGCGTCACAGCGGAGTTTCTCCTAAAAAATATAGGGAAACTCATACAGATTCTATTCAATAACTCATTTGTTTGATAGAAAATCGTATGCTTTTTTAGGAAAAAAACATTCCAATATCCGTAATCCCAATGTATATTATTCTCAGAAAAAAAATATTACAGGGAGGATTTTTTCATGAATAAATATCAGAATTTGCGTGATGAAGTTAGAGCATATTGTCCGGATGCAGTTGTTTTTGAACGGTGTAAAGAGAAAGAACAATTGGATGCATTTGCCCGTATCAAAGAGAAAATGGATGATTATTACAGGAAATATCCTGATTCCAATGCAATGGAAATGCGGCGGAAATATTATCAGATCGCAAGTGATGAAATCATTCCGAAACTGTTTCTCAATTCTCCTTTTTATTTTTCCCTTGGAATCAATGGAGGTTGGCTGGAACATCCCGGAACGTGGTTCCATGAAAATTTTCAAAGCGAAGTCCTGGCAAAAAATGTTCCGCAGGAAGATTTGAATCATTTTATGAATCGTCGTAATGAACATTTCATGCTTTGCTGCGGAGCTTATGTAGATTCTATTCATCATCTGCTGCCCTTGACAAAAATGCTGAAAAAAGGGATTTCCGGAATTTATGCCGAAGTTCAGGAAGAGTTGCAAAACGTGATGTCTGAAGAAGAACGTTTGTTTCTGGAAACCGCTGCAGACGGACTTTTGGCTGTGCAGAAAATTCAATTGAAATTTCATAAAAAAGCCCTTGAAAAACTTCAGGATCCGACTCTTACAGCAGATCAGAAAAAATTCATGCAGATGGCTGCCGATGCTTCCAAACGCGTTCCGTGGGAAGCACCCCGAACCTTCTTTGAAGGTTTGAACCTTTTCTTCTTTGCACGGGAATGTTTCGGCTTGCTTGATTCTCTGAAAGTTTATTCCCTCGGCAATCCGGACAGTATGCTTTATGATTTTTATCAGGCGGATCTTGCCGCCGGAAGAATTACGAAAGATGAGGCGTACGATCTCCTTTGCCGATTTATGGTCATCAGCGATGCTCATTATGATGGAATGAGAACAGTTTCTCTTTACGGAGACCATGAACTGGAACAGCCGGTAACAATCGGCGGCTGTGATAAAGATGGAATCCCTGTCTTCAATGAACTCACCAGAATGATCATAGAAGGACACCGGGAAAATGATCTGGTTTTCCCGAAGCTTCATTGCCGGATCGGAAAAAATTCCCCGAAAGAGTATTTCGATGAACTGGCAAAAGATGTCGGCAACAGCCGCTGCGTGCATACTCTTTTCAATGATGATGTCATTATTCCCGGTTTGATCAGCCGGGGACGGACTCCGGAAGAGGCACGCCGTTACTGTTGCTGCGGTTGTTGGGATGGTTTTGTTGATGGTGTGGAAAATGCTGATGTTGCCAATTATTACAGTCTTGCACGTGTTTTAGAGGCAATGATTTATCAAGATCCCGGTTTGAATGAAAAAATCGGATATGTTTTTGAACCGCTTGATGATGCCGCATCCCCTGTAGAGTTCCGCGACCGGGTTTGTCGTGCTATCAGAGAATGTCTGCGGTGTATGTTGAAGGATTTGACGGAATATGGAAAACTTTATTCTCAAATCTCTCCGCATCCGGCATATTCTGTCGGTCTTGACGGCTGCATTAAGAACCGGAAAGACGATACTGCCGGCGGCGCAGATGTCAATACCCGCGTGATCACTTTGGCATTTCTTCCCAATGTTATTGATTCCATCCTTGCAGTAAAACGTATTTGTTTTGACTTGAAACTTTGTTCAGTCAAAGATTTTCTGGATGTTGTCCGGAACAATTGGGAGGGCAGGGAAGAGCTCCGTCAGGAAGCAATGCGTGCATCCTACTGGGGCGATGATAAAACAGAATCCAAAGAGTTGGGAAAATATATTCTGGATGTTCTGTTTGACAGTGTCAAAGATTTGAAAAATGAGCGCGGCGGAACCTATGAATTTTCCATTTGGATTTACCGGGAATTCCGTTACTGGGGAGAACAGATGAGAGCTTTGCCGGATGGCAGACGGAACGGAGATCCCCTCGCACAGGCGTTGAATCCTTCTGATTTCCGTAACCATGAAGAAATCACTACGACGATGAATGCATTGACTTGTCTTGATTATTCAAAGCTCATTTCCAGTAATCTCAATTTGACTTTTTCCAAAGAAAAGATCACTCCGCCGATTCTTTCCGCTTTGTTCAAAACCTTTATCGACAAGGAGTTGCATCTGTTACAGCCAAACTGTTTTTCAAAAGCGGAACTGGAAGATGCCATGATTCATCCGGAAGATCACAAGAATCTGATTGTGAAAGTCTGCGGATTCTCAGCCAGATTCGTTGCACTGGAACCTCAATGGCAGAAAATCATCCTGAATCGTTATCAGTATTGAGGTTTTGAATCAATGGAAAAAAGCGAAACTTTGGTCTTTGATATAGAAAAATTTTCCGTTCAGGATGGTCCCGGAATCCGGAGCGTTGTTTTTCTGAAAGGCTGTCCATTGCATTGTCTCTGGTGTCATAATCCGGAATCACAATCTTTTCAGAAAGAAATCATGTTTTCAGAACGTCTCTGCATCTATTGCGGAGGGTGTCAGTCAGTCTGTCCTGAACATTGTCACTCAATCACTGAAAATAATCATTTGTTTCACCGTAAAAACTGCATTTTCTGCGGAAAATGTACAGAAAAATGTTATTCGGCCGCATTGGGAATTTGCGGAAAAGAGATGTCTGTGGACGAAGTTCTGACTGAAGTTATGAAGGATAAGCTTTTTTATGATAATTCCGGCGGCGGGGTAACTCTTTCAGGAGGGGAACCTTTGGCTCATCCGGTTTTTACAGAAGACTTTTTGAAGAAAGCGAAAGATTCCGGTTTGCATACAGCGGTAGAAACATCCGGCTTCGCTGCAGTTCATTCTATCGAAAAAATATTCCCCTTTGTTGATTTATGGCTGTGGGATATCAAAGCTTTGCCGTCACAATACAAGGATTTGACCGGAGCTGATTGGAATATCGTTGCAGAAAATCTGCATTTCATTTCAGAACATGGAGGTAGTATTATTCTCCGGTGTCCAATGATTCCGGGCATAAATGATTCTGAAGAAAATTTGAATTTTATAGCAGCTCTGGCAACATCAACCTCCGGTGTGAAGCAGGTCGATTTGGAACCGTATCATCCGCTCGGAACAGAAAAACGCTGCAAATTGGGAAAAGGAAACCAATTTGCAGCTGAAATGTACGGCAAAGGTGAACTGGAAATAAAAGCTGAACAGCTCCGGAATCTTACAGATATTCCGGTTTCTGTTTTTACCATTTAGCCTTTGACAGCTTTTTCGTAAACAGAATAATACCGTTCTCCGAGGGTATGAAGAGATTCTGTATCAAAGTGAAGATTGTCTCCGCGATGATTCAAATCTTTTGTCTCTACGGAATAGAATGACGGCATTTCATTGGATAAATCACGGATTGCATCATCCACGATATCAACATGTTTTGCGATAGCTTCTTCATAGAAGGATGCCAGAAAACCTGCGATAAACGGGACGGAATCATCCAAGTTCAGATCTTTCCGGAAATTGTTTACAACTGTCTGCAATTTTTCTTTATAATCAGCAGTTTGAGCACCGGCATCATTTTCGCCCTGATGCCAGAGTATGGCAACAATCTTTCCGCTTTTCTGAGCTTCTTTTGCCAGTTTGATTGCATCGTCATAAGGATGTTTTGAGGTATCCCACTTGTCTACTCCACCGGGAAGCCAGGATTCAATCCCTGTTCCGCCGACAGCTGTCGGAATCAAACCGACAGTACAATCGGGGTTGGCACCGGCAAGAAGTTTTCCAAAAGTTCTGCCGGGACCAACGCCTACGACCTGTTGATCTTTTCCGGGAAGTACCGTTTCAAACGGATCAGCAGATATTACTTTTTTTCCATCGGCACCGAATGTTCCGATGAATGCCCGGTCTTTTGTAATAGGTTCGATTGCGGGAGCCCAAACAAGATCGGGGCGGATATACTCCACCCCGGGGATTGGCAGCAGGTCATCCGGTCCGGCATAACCGCGGCCAGCCATATTGGATTGTCCGGCAAGAAGAACAAGAAGCTTTTCAGGCATTTCCAACACCGTTATTTGACCAGATCAACAACATTGACCCATTCCGCTTCTGGGTCGTTGCTGATGTAAGCGATCATGTCATTGAAGTTATTCCAGTACGGATCAAAATCTGCCATTTCATAGGAGTGTCCCCAGAAATAGAAGACACCTGTCGTTTTCTTCGCCTGTTCATATTTCTGCCAGAACAGACGGTTCATGAAATGGCATGAAGATGCCAGCATAAGGGGATCTTTACAGGCTGTAACATCATCTGTATTTTCAGTGGTACGACCATACGCGAATCCGGCTTCATTCAGGAGTTTCACTGTTTCATCGGTATAGGCTCCGTAGGGCCATGCAAAACCGCGGCATTCTTTCTGGAAGAAATCCTCCAGGAATTTGCGGCTTGTTACAGCGGATTTCAGAAAAGCCTGCGGATCTGTTGTTCTGGCATCTTCATGCAGATCACAGTGAGAGGCAACTTCAAAATCTCCGTAAACTTCCAACATGCGGTCTTTTCCGACTCTTCCGGAATGGAACGTATTGATCGGGGCAGGGGGCTGACCAGGTTCCGGTTTCATCCATTTGACAGGAACAGATTCTTCGCAGTGAAGTCCCGAGCAAAGGTTGAACGTAGCTTTTGCTTTATGTTTTCTGAGAATCTCAGCCAGACGGATATCTGTAAAAACTCCGTCATCCCAGCACTGGGCGACTCTGACTTTTATCATAGTATCATTCCCTTTTGGTAATTCCCGGCACTCAGCAGAGTGTCAGGAATTTTTCGTATGCTTTGTTCCATTCTTCTGTTGTATTGGGCAGGAACTGTGCGGGCTGGAAGGATTCTCTCACGAGAGCGCGGGCTTCTTCAATGGAAGCAAGTTTTCCAACAGCCACAGCCTGCAGCATGGAGTTACCGATTGCAGTAGCTTCCACAGGTCCGGCAAGAACTTCACATCCGGTCGCATCTGCTGCGAACTGGCAGAGTGTCGGGTTCTGGGCTCCGCCGCCGAGAAGATGGATTGTCCTGGTCTTCTTTCCGGAGAGGGAATCTGCTTCCTGAATGGTTTTACGGAAGAGCAGAACGAGACTTTCCAGGAATGCTCTTGTGTAAGCTCCGGCAGATTCGGGCAGGGGCTGTCCGGTTTTCTTCAAATATTCATCAATGGCATCTTTCATGGATGCCGGGTTGAAAAATGCGGCATCATTGGGGTTGAAGAGTGCCTGGAAGGGCTTTGCTTCTCTTGCCTGAGCCATGAGTTCATCATAGGAAATATCGCTTGCAACAGCGGCTTTGATTCCGCGGAGAATCCAGAATCCGGTCAGGTTTTTGAGAACGCGCCATGTTCCGGCAACACCGCCTTCATTTGTGAAGTTGAGAGCAGCAGATTCTTTGGAGGCAAGGGCAACTTTGGATTCGATTCCGACCAGACACCATGTTCCGGAGGAAACGTATGCCCATTCATTTCCGACTGCGGGAGAAGAGGCAACAGCGGATGCGGTATCATGAGAGCCGACCATCACGACAGGCACGCCTTCCAATCCGGGAACGCCGGAGAAGTCTGCTGTACCGACAACTGTTCCGGGGCGGGTCAGGGGCTGTACGCAGCTGCGGGGAAGTCCGACTTCTTTCAACAGTTCATCGCACCAGTCTTCTTTGGAGCAGTCGAGCATCTGGGAGGTACTTGCAATGGTGAATTCATTTGCTTTCTTTCCGGTCAGACAATAGGTGATATAATCCGGTGTAAAGAGTAATGTTCCGCACTTTGCAGCATAATCCGGGTTGACTTTGAATTCAGAATAAAGCTGAAAAAGTGTGTTGATATCCATGATCTGAGTTCCGGTGAGAAGCTGAAGCTTTTCACGACCGAACTTTGCAGTGAATTCATCGGAAAGACCATTTGTTCTGGGATCGCGGTAGCAGACAGGATCATCAATCAGCTGATCGTTTTTATCAAGCATGACATAGTCAACGCCCCAGGTATCAACAGCAATGGCATCGGGTTTGCCGAGAGCTGCTGCTTTCGCAAGTCCGGCTTTGATATCAGATACAAGCTGGCTGATGTTCCAGCGCAGAAAACCATTCTTTTCCCGGCTTTCATTTCCAAATCTTGCGATTTCATCCAGAGTGATCTTTTTGTTGTCGTCAATAACACAACGCATGATTCTGCCGCTTCCGGCACCGATATCTACTGCGAGACACTGAAACATTTTTTCTCTCCTACTGTGGTTTATGTAAAAATGTGAATTTTCTCTTATTATAGCCTGCTTTTCAGGAATTTAAAGCCCCGGAAACAAAATCTCTGATATTTTTTATCATATAATCCAGTTTTTCTTTGCTCATTCCCGGATAAACTCCGATCCAGCAGGTATTGTTCATGATAAAATCTGTTTCTGTCAATGCAGAAGCAATACGGAAATCTACGCCTTCTTTCATGCCTTCAAAGCAGGGGTGCTTCAAAATATTTCCGGCAAACAGATTCCGTGTCTGGATTTTTTTCGATTCCAGATATTTGGTCAGATCATTCCGTGTAAACGGAGCATTTTCTAAAACATTGATAAGAAAACCGAACCAGGAAGGTTCTGCTCCGGGAATGTGTTTGAAATAACTCAAATATGGAATTCCCTGCAAACCATCCAATAAATATTGAAAATTTTCTCTCCGTTTCCGGGTGAATGAATCCAGTTTTTTCAACTGAACACAACCGATTGCCGCCTGCATATCTGTTGCTTTCAAGTTGCAGCCGAAATGACTGTAAACATATTTGTGGTCATAGCCCACGGGCAGGGAACCGAATTGTTTTGTAAACCTGTGTCCGCAAAGGTTATCCACTCCGGAAGGACACATACAGTCGCGTCCCCAATCCCGAATAGACAGTGCAATTTTTGCCAGGAGGGGATCATTTGTGTAAACTGCACCGCCTTCTCCGGTCGTCAAATGGTGCGGCGGATAAAAACTGGATGTGCCGATATCGCCGAACGTTCCGGTCATTTTTCCCTGATAAGTGGACCCCAGTGCATCGCAGTTATCTTCGATCAGCCAGAGATTATGCTTTTTACAGAAATTTGAAGTTTTTTCAATATCAAAAGGATTGCCCAGTGTATGCGCCAGAAAAATTGCCTTGGTCTTCGGAGACAGAGCCTGTTCCAGATATGACGGATTGATATTTGCCGTATCCCGTTCCACATCAACAAAAACCGGAATTGCTCCGAATTGGATGATCGGTGCAATCGTTGTTGGAAATCCCGCAGCAACCGTAATCACTTCGTCACCGCGCCGGATTGCACGTTCTTTTAATAGAGGTGAGGTCAAAGTTAAAAAAGCCAGCAGATTTGCTGATGAACCGGAATTGACAAAATAAGCATTTCTGACATTCAGTTTTTTGGCAAGTTCCGTTTCAAACTGCCGGGAATATCTTCCATGGGTAAGCCAGAAATCCAGTGAAGAATCAATCAATGCAGTAACTTCTTCAGAATCGAAAACACGTCCCGCATAAGGGACCCGGGATTCTCCGGGAATGAACCCCTTGTTTTCCTGAGAAAGAAGTTCTCCATATTCTTTTGTCAATGCAAGAATCTGTTCCCGCAACTGCTTCAATTTATCCATGATAAGCCCTTTTTCTCTGCATCCAGAATGTAATCTTCCAGATCTTTCTCAGTTAAAAGCTGATATGCTGTATAAAATTCCCTGTACCAGACGGCTGTCTTCCTGAATGCTGTTTCCGCATTCCAAACAGGTTCCCAGAAAAGTTCATTATGGGCTTTTGCACAATTCAACTGGAGAATTTTTGCTTCATGGGGAGCATTTGTCTCAGGAATATAGGAATATTGAACAGCATTCCAGCCTTTCTGGAGTAATTTCAACGCATGTTCAGTTGTGATAAAACTGTCTTCAGCCGGACCGAAATTCCATGCAGACGCATAGTTGTTTTCTCCTTCAAACAGCTTTTGTCCAAGCAGAAGATATCCGGAAAGAGGTTCCAGAACATGCTGCCACGGCCGGACGGAAGCAGGATTCCGCAGCTGCATTTCTTCTCCCTCGGCAGCAGCTCTCATAGCATCCGGAATCAAACGGTCCGCTGCCCAGTCTCCGCCGCCGATTACATTGCCGGAACGGGCAGTCGCCATCAATATTCCGGCTTCTTCCAGAAACGATTTCCGGTACGATGCCGCAACCAGTTCTGTGCAGCCTTTGGAGGCACTGTAAGGATCATGGCCGCCCATGGGATCATTTTCGGTATAACCGGACATCTGTTCCCGGTTCTCATAACACTTATCACTGGAAACAACAATAATCGCCTTGACGGAATCTGTCTTCCGGCAGACTTCCAGAATATTGGCGGTTCCCATGACATTGATTTCAAAGGTGTCCAGAGGATTTTTGTAAGATTTTCTGACAATCGGCTGTGCGGCAAGGTGGAAAACGATTTCCGGACGGTATGCTGAAAATACGGTGTCCAGCACTTCCCTGTTCCGGATATCCTCCTCCACAGAACGCACAGCAGGTTTCAGAAGCTGATAATGATTCGGTTCACTTTCCGGGGGCAGGGCGATTCCGCATACATGCGCGCCCAATTGTTTCAGCCAGAAGGAAAGCCAGGAACCTTTAAATCCGGTATGTCCGGTGATCAGAACCCTGCGTCCATTGTAAATATCCCCGAACATAACAGGTTTTATCCTTTCCAATAGGGTGAAATCTGACGGAGCCGTTCAATCACGGGCGGCAGTTTTTCCAGCACAAAATCAACATCTTTTTCTGTATTGTAACGGGAGAAACTGAACCGGATCGCTCCATGTGCAGCTGTGTAGGGAACACCCATTGCACGGAGAACATGTGACGGTTCCAGACTTCCGGTTGTACATGCACTTCCACTGGATGCACAGATTCCGAACCTATCAAGAAGCATCAGAATGGATTCCCCTTCGATGAACTCAAAAGAGATGTTGCTTGTATTGGGCAATCTGTGTTCAATATCACCGTTCAATCGGGTTGCTTTGATCTTCAGAAGATTTTCTTCCAGACGGTCACGCATTGCTTTGACTCTGGTGTTTTCTTCTGCAATACCCGCATACGCAAGCTCAGCGGCTTTTCCAAGACCGACAATAGAAGCAACGTTTTCTGTTCCGGCACGGCGGCCGCGTTCCTGGTGTCCGCCAACAATAAACGGACGGAACCGGACTCCGCGTTTCACATAAAGAGCACCGACTCCTTTGGGTGCATGAAGTTTATGTCCGGAAAGACTCAGCATGTCAATATTCATTTTGGAAAGCTCCATGGGGACTTTTCCAACGGCTTGAACAGCATCTGTATGGAACAATGCACCCTGTTTATGGGCAAGTTCCGCAAGTTTTTCCACCGGCTGAATATTTCCGGTTTCATTGTTAGCCCACATCACGGAAACAACAGCAGTGTCTGTATCAATCACCTGTTCTGCAAATTCCATATCCAAACGGCCTTTTGCATCAACGGGAATCCGGACGATTTCATAACCTTTCCGTTCCAGTTCCTGCGCAAGATTCAGAATCGCAGCATGTTCGATTGTGGAACAGACAATTTTATTTTTCTTCCGGCAGATTCCAAGCGCACTCAGAATTGCGGCGCTGTCGCTTTCCGTTCCGCAGCTGGTGAAAATGATTTCGCTGGAGGCGGCTCCCAGAAGTTTTGCAACACTTTCCCGGGCAGCTTCAATGTGAGAAGCAACCTGTCCGCCGAAGGTATGAATACTTGACGGATTCCCATAAAACTTTGTCAAAAACGGAGTCATTGCCTCAAAGACTTCAGGGGCAATTGCCGTCGTTGCATTATTGTCAAGATAAATGATCTGTTCAGGTGCAGCTGTCATTTCTTTGCATCCTCCACAACAATTTTCGGGGAGACAAATTCATTCAGTTTCCCCTGGACCAGATTTTTCAGAGTGACCTGAGAAGCAGGACACATCTGGCAATGACCTTTCATGCGGATATAAGCTGTATTTCCCTGAATATCCACAAGTTCACAGTCTCCGCCGTCGCGTTCCAGAACTGGGCGGACTTCACGGTCGATCACAGATTGAACTTTGATAACTTTCTGAACGACGGAAAGTGTTTCAAAATCATCAATTTCCTGTGCTTCAGCCGGAGCGGCTTCCACTTTTTCCTTCCAGAGAGAATCCAGAATTGTCTGAATCTGATCAAGACAGGTTCCGCAAGCTCCGCCGGCTTTTGTGTATTGCGTGATCTGTTCCGCTGTATGAAGGTCATTTTCTTTTGCCACTTTGCGGATTTTTACATCGGTGATACCGAAACAGCGGCAGACGATGCGTCCTTCATGGTCATCATCTTCAGCGATTTCTTCCACAGCTTCGCCATGGCGTTTCTTATAATCAGCGATTGCCGCCTGAAGAGCTTCCATTCCCATAACGGAACAATGCATTTTTTCTTCGGGCAGGGTGCCGAGATGAGCGACGATATCTTTGTTTGTGACTTTAGCAGCTTCTTCCAATGTCATACCGATAACCAGTTCGGTCAGAACAGAGCTGGAAGCAATAGCACTGGCACAGCCGAATGTTTTGAATTTGCACTCGCAGATTTTTCCTTCATCATCCAGTTTTATGGTGATTTTCAATGCGTCTCCGCAAGTGATATTTCCGACTTCTGCAACAGCATCCGGTTCCTGAACTTCACCCACATTCCGGGGGTTCAGAAAGTGATCCATAACTTTCTTTGTGTAATCCCACATGATATATTCTCCTTATCATTTCCGGTTAATATATCACAAAACACGGATTAAACAAATAAAGTTCAGCGAAAAAATGAAGATAAACGCAAGTTTTTTTGAAGATATCTGTTTTTTCGGCTGTATTTTACCTGTATTGCCGGAACTGAGCTGTTTCCGGTTCAGAAAATTTCAATTTCATCAACATCGGAATCGGAAGAAATATCATTGATTTTATTTTCAATTTCATTAACCGTCTGACCGGAAACTGTTCTGAGATTCTCAATCAATGCGATCATCTGACTGATAAATTCCTGCATAAATGCTCCTTGTTTTTTGCCGGATTGGAACGTCAACCGGGTTGACAATGAAAGTCCGGGCCAGGAAAGGAGAATCTTTTATGGAAGAGATTATTAAAGAAGCGGAATTTCTGTTGGAACAGGAAAAAGCAGATGTTGCGGAGCTGGAAAAACTTTTGGAAAAACTGCGGAAAATCAAAGAAAAAAATCATCCAGATAAGTTTGCGGGTCTGAATGTTTCCTGAGTTTATCCAACGTTTTCAACTCAATCTGTCTGACGCGTTCCCTGGTGATGTGGAACGCATCACTTACTTCTGTCAAAGATTTCGGCTGCCCGCCGTCGAGGCCGTATCTCATGGAAATGACCTGTCTCTGCCGTTCAGAAAGCTGGGCTAACGCTTCATCCAGTCTTTGGCGCAAGGCTTTTTTGGCATAAACCTTCATTGGATCTTCTGTTTGCTGATCCATCAGATAATCTTCAAATCTTGCACTGTCCTGTTCATCACTTACAGGTGCTTGAAGAGAGATGCATTGCAGTGACATTTTCCGGATTGCCCGAACCTTTTCAACAGACAATCCCAATATCTGAGAGACATCCGCATCATCCGGATCGCGTCCGTTCACCTGAATAAAATTCTGTTCAGCACTGTGCATTTTCCGGATGGTTGTGATCATGTGAAGCGGCAGGCGTATCGTTCTTGACTGTCCGGAAAGAGCCCGGGCAACCCCCTGTTTTATCCACCATGAAGCATAGGTGCAGAACCGGTGTCCGAGTTTATAATTAAACTTATCAAGGGCTTTCATCAGCCCCAGATTTCCCTCCTGGATCAAATCTCCGAAAGGCAAACCTTTATTCTGATAATGTTTTGCAATATTGATAACCAGCCGGAGATTTGTTTCCAGCATTTTGACTTTCCACCGTTCAAATTCATCTCTTGTTTCTGAAGCAACCTGAACATCCCGGATGAAATCATTTACGGAACAGAGTGTTTTTTCTTCGATATCCTGAGCTGAAAGAGTGCCTTCCCGGTAAAGCTGAAGGTAACGCAAAGCCACATCATGCCATTCAAGAAGCTGAACAGGAAGAGCCGGATGTTTCAAGAGAATATTGATTCCTTCCTGCCGGAACTGTTCCATCTTTTTTGCAGATCTTTTCCCGGAATATTGAAGAACCATTTTTTCATGTATCAGAGAAATTTCTCCCAGCCACCGGTTTCTTTCTTCGGCATCAAGAGAGAAATTCCGTTTCAGATTGGTCGGATCGACTGGAAAAATATCACTGAGTTCATCCAGATCAGGATCTGAAAGAATTCTGATATGTTCTTTAAAAATAAACCCGAAACGGTACATTGCATTCCGGGTCTTCTGTAAACATTTATCTATTTTCAACCAGGCGTCTGCTTCCTGAGCAGCGGTCATCTGGGGAACTTCCCCCATTTCCCGGAAATAGCTTTTCAAAACATCCTGATTGTCTTTGCCGGACCGTTTTACGGAACCTGTGTCAAATTCATTCTCCGCAGGGAATGAATCATCTGATTTGCCGTTATAAGTCTTTTCTTTTGCCGGACCCATAAGATACCTGTTTGATTGAGGGGTTATCCGAGGCAATTTTGAAAGCCTTCAAAAATGTCTGAAAATTCTTGCAGAGATTTGAAAATGGAGCGTTTTCGGTGGTTACTCATTGAGCAGCCGCCCTCAAACTACCATTTCCATCTCATCAGCAATCTCTTTGCAGCCAAATTTTGCCGGACTTTTGAAATTGCCTCTATCCAATAAAATTTATTTATTGAATTAAAAAACAGAGACAGGGGGGAACATTCGCTCCAACTTGATTCTACTGACAATAAGGCCTTGGCGGCCCCGATGTATTAAACGTTCAGAGGATGTAGGCCCTGTCTCCTGATAACAATTTAGCATCTTTCCGGAAAAAAGCAAGCGTTTTTTTTATATTTTCATATCACTTTATTGTAAAATAAGAATTTTAACTCAAAAAATGGAAAGAATTTTTACATGGTTTCCGGTAAAACTTAAAGCAGATGAGGCAATAATGAAAAAAAATTCAGATAATCCTTGAATTTTATAATTTCGCGTGATATATTGATTATTGTTGAACATATTGTACTTATTCAACAATTAATAAAATGAAAGAAAAAAAATGTTTACTGCAAAAATGACACCAATGACGTTGGCTGACTGTGTTGAAGATCAGCTGTTGAATTTCATGTGCTGCCATCAGTTGAAAGCCGGGGATGTTTTGCCACGTGAAGAGGAGTTGGCTGCTAATCTGAATGTCAGCCGGCATATCGTCCGGGAAGGAATCAGCCGTTTGAAGGCTCTTGATCTTGTGGAATCCAGAAAAAGAAAGGGGTTGGTCGTTAAGAAACCTCATGCATTCTCCGGATTCAGAAAACTGGCGGAAGTCAATCTTTTTACCCCCGAAGAACGGCGGGAACTGAATGAGATCCGTCTGGCTATGGAAATCGGACTTTGCGATTTCATTTATATGCGGAAAACTCCGGAAAAAATAAAAGAATTGAGAACTTTAACCGGAAGTATCGGCACATACCGTTACACCCGTGAGCAGGAAGTGGAATTCCATTCCTGTCTGGTTGGGATCGCCGGAAACCGTCAGGTCATCCAGTTCAGAGATATTCTTGTCAAGATTTTTGCCGACAGAGATATATTCACAAATCAGGAGCACAAACCGTCAACACATCTAGAGATATGCGACACTTTGGAGCATGGCACTATTGAGGAATTCCGCCAGGTTATGCGGCAGCATTTTGTGAACACATTCAATGAAATTTCCGGTAAATGAAAATTCAACAGAAGGGTTTTGATATGAAAACACAAAAAGCAGTAAGAAACTCAGGTTCGGGACTCATTGCAAAATTGAGTCTGCTCGTTGTTATGTTTATGGCTTTTGTATTTCCTATTCATGCAGAAATCACAAAAAAAATCCTTTTTGTCGATGATGATTATTACTCGAATTATGCCGGAAACGTCGAAGTCGCAGAGCGGTATTTCCTTGCACAGGGATTTACTCCGATGACAGCTCCGGAAATTCTGGATTTTATGAAAAACGGAAAAGCTCCCGGGTCTGTTATTTTAAGTTTGACAGATGTTAATCCCGCTATTTGGGCAGAACCTTTTGATAAAACCGGAGCTCTTTATCAGTACTGCAGCCGCGGCGGACGTTTTGTAAACCCCTGCGGAACTACATTGTTTTCGTTTATCGGAAAAAATGATTTGTTTGAAAAGAAGTTCAGCAGTCAGCAGGCAAAAAAATCCTACCTGTTTTCCGTGTTCGGGGTCAGAACTGCATATGGTTTGCGCGGCAAAGACCGCGTATTGACTGAAACAGGCAAGAAGTGGGGTTTGGATAAAAACTGGCCGCGCTGGGGTAATTATCTTGATCTGGCTGTTTATGCTGACACGGTAACACCTTTTGTTCTTGCGAAAAAAGGAACGGCAGCTTTGATCTGGCAGAAAAATATCAATAAAGAATATCCGTATTCCGGTTTGATCGGTGCCTGTTTCAATATGAGAGACTTTCTTCCCATGCTGGAAGCCGTTTATAAAGTCTGTCTTTTTGATGGAACTCCTATTGTCAAGGTTCCGAAGGTCAATTATAAAAAGACGGCTGTCAAAGCAAAAGATTATGAATTAAAAATTGAAATCAACGGCGTTCCCAGAACAGTTTTTGAATGCGGTGAAACAATTCCTGTAAAAGTTGTCACTCAGAAAAGAGTTCCGTTCAAAGTGGAAGCCGCTGATTCAAACGGAAAAATCTTTACAAACCTGAACACCGCTCTCTGGAAAGAGGGCGAATATACAGTCCGCTGTATTGCCGGAGGAAAAAAGGTTGCAGAAAAGAAAATTTTTGTCGCGGCAAAACGGAAAGTTCAGGAATATCCGATCTTTATCTGGAAACATTCACGCCGGCATCTCAAACGTGAAAACGTTGCAGCCGAATTTGTTGCAAAAAGTCAGCTGAATACTGTGATCGATGATATTCATGAAATGGTCGGCAGCAAACTTGACCGGTTTGGAAATGTTGTGGATCATACACTGAAAACTCATCAGCGTTTCACAGCCAGACCGAGCATTATCAAGATGTTTACAGATAAGAAAGATGATCAGCTGGTTCTTTATACCGGAAAAGTTCATTCTCATGGAGTCAACCACAATTCCAGGAGCAGCCGTGCTCTTGCTTCTGATTTTTCAGAAACTGCAGACCGCATGTCAAAACAGGTGAAACAGCTGCTTGATGCAGAGGCTCCGAACTTCTATAAATATGTGACTGTCAATGATGATGGTTCCATGCTCGGAAATTTTGACTTCAACCCCAGGACAATGGCTGATTTTGAAGCAAAAACGGGGATGAAACGTTCCCGGCTCCCCAAATTTATCAAGCAGAAACATGGTTATCACGTTTATCTTCCTGTTGTGGATAAAGGAATCGTTTCCTGGGATCATCCGTTTCTTGTCTATTACAGATACCACACCTCAAACTATAATAAAATTGCAGAGCAGACAACGAAAGCAGCAAAGGGGGTTCTTGTCGGTGATATCGGCTTGATGGCAGGACCGCTCTATCCGGGCCGCGGTTTCTATCCGCCCCTGTCACACAGCAATTATCCGACAGTCACGTTCTACAACTATACTTTCTGGTACTCCGCGATAGCTTTCAACATTGAAACCGCAAAGATGGCAGGTCGCGAGAAGCCGTGGGGGGCTGTCGTTTCGGCTCATTATACGCCGTGGGGAGAAGAATTTCAGCGTGGAATCCTTTTGCGGCTTATCGCAAATGCACCGCAATTCATCGGTCTCTGGCATCTGGATTATGGAACAGACTTTACCTCTCCAATGGTCAAGAGTACCTGGAAAGGAACAACAGAGCTGACCGCACAGCTTGCCAAAGCCGGAGAATTTTATCAGCTCCAGAAAAGAACACCACGCAAAGCCGCTCTGCTTTATGATATCGCTCAGATCTGTTTCCAGATCGACCAGACAAATGCATATCCTTATTCCCGGTACAGCGCATTGGAAAATTTCCGTCGGGCAGGTGGCTCCGCTGATGTGATCAGCTCAGAGGAAGTCGTTTCCGGTGCTCTCAAAAATTATGATCTTGTCATTCTTCATGACTGTCAGTGGATGACGGATAAAGTCCGTAATCTTCTGATTGATTACATCAAAAAAGGCGGAAAAGTAATTGGTGACAAGACTGTAACAATTGACATTCCGGGAATGGAAAAGAATCCGAATGCTTTCGGTTCCGGTTTGGCACATATCGGGGCAAATTACTGTATAGTTCAACTTGCTCCGGTGGTCAAAAAATATCTGAAACCGGAACCTGTCACCTCAATGGGGATCAATGGCGTTGTCTACAACAATGAAATGCCGGACAAAACCCCCATTGCATGGGTTCTTGACTGCGAAACGAACAAAGAACGCAGAGATTGTCAGACTGCGATGAGTAAAAAATGGGATATCGGTGCTTATGAGTTTCTGAAAGCAACCGCAGAAAAGACCGGATTGCGGGAACATAAACTTAAAATCCGTGATAATGCTGTTGTATATGACCTCTTCAATCACAGGGAAGTACCTGTAGTAAACGGCGTTGCAACGGTCAAACTCCGCTTGCTTGACGGCGTTCCTCTGCTTCTTCTGAAAGACCGGATTCAGTCTCTTAAAGCATCTGTAAAAACTCCGTCTGTTGTCCGTGGAAAACAGTTCACTGTTGATCTTGTTCTGGAAGGAACCGGGAAAAAATTGATTCGCGGAATGGTTCCTGCTCAGATCAAAGTCATGAAAGACGGGAAAGAACTCTGGAATTACGGCGGAAATGTTGTTTTGAAAGATGGAAAAGCCTCTTTCACCGTCACAGTTCCGAAAAACGAATCTGCCGGAATCTGGAATATTGCAGCAACAGAACTTGCATCCGGAAAAACAAGTACAGCCAAAATCAACTTAAAATAAGGAATAGAAAAATGAGTCGTTCTGAACAAACTGTGTCCGGAAGAAAAGCTCCTGAATTCTTCACCCTGATCGAATTGCTTGTCGTTATTGCAATCATTGCGGTGCTTGCCGGAATGCTGCTGCCTGCGTTGAATAATGCAAGGTCAACAGCTCAATCAGCAAATTGTACAAACAACATGAAACAGTGCGGTTTGGGATCTCTCCAGTATCTTGATGACCATGATGGTTGGCATCCGACTGCTCATGTAGGGAATACGTATGGTTACAATTTTCTGACAGGACTTTCCGGGAAAAAGCCACCGTACATCAATGCTTTTGTGAATGGCGGAAGTTTCAGTGCCGGAACAGCTGCTACATGGCTGAATACTTATTCTGTTTACAGAAAACATGTCGGTGTGCTGGGGTGTCAGGCTGTGACCACTCCGAAAACCTATGTAATCGATTATGCTTTGAATACTTATCTCAAAGAATGGGCTGGACATCCCTATGATTCTGCTGATCTCACAACGGAGCGCGGATACTGGAGATCCTCCAGAATCAAAAAATCCTCATCCGCCGTTCTCTGGGGGGAAGTCAAAAACGATTACAGACTCCGTTTTACAGGGGATAATATCGCAGGAAGTTTTGCTCCGCGCCATGCCGGAATGAAGGGAAATGTCGTTTATCTTGATGGGCATGCCGCAACTCATCGGGCTTCACAATTTGAACTCAGACTCCCAGCTTCTGAAAGACCATGACTGATGAATCTTATCTTTGAACACGAAAACTTTTTTCATCCGTGTGTGATTCCGTTCCGGGGAAAACTGATCCTGCTTATGAGCAAGATCACCGCAATGGACCGCTTCACTCCGCCGTATTTCTGTTTTTCCGAAGACGGCGGAAAAACATGGACCAAGCCGGAACAGATCCCGACTTTGAAAGATTTTGAAAAATGTGCAGACTTCCGTCCGATAAAACTTTCTGATGATAATAAGATAATGATTATCGGGCTGGTTTCAAACGGTGCAGATAAAGATGCCGCATACAGCGGTTATAAAACTGTTTATCTGATCTTTGACGGAGAATGGTCGAAACCGCAGGATCTTCTCGGGAAAGAGGAATATAATCATCGGGTTGCATGTGCTCAGACAGAGCTTGCAGCTGATGGTTCCATCATTATTCCCATCTATTTTGACTCTCCTAAAAAAGGCGGATTCAAGGTTCAGACCCGGAAGTTTATCCTGAAAGATGGAACGTTGATTCAGACCGAAAGCGGAAATGTATTGAACAGCGGAATCGGCAACGGTTGGCATGAACCTTCCGTAACAGCTTTCAAGGGAAAATACTATCTTACTTTGCGCTGTACAACCGGCTGTGCATGGCTGGCTGTCAGTAATGACGGTTTGAATTGGAACGAACCGAAAAAATGGACTTTTTCTGATGGAACTTTATTGGAAACAGGTCCGACGCAGCAGCACTGGATGCATCTTGACAACAAGCTCTGGCTCGTTTACACCCGGAAAGATGAATCTAATGAAGATTGTTTCAGATGGCGGACTCCCATGTTTGCCGCACCGTTCGATCCGGAAAAAATGCAGCTGGTGAAAGAAAAGGAAATCCTTGTTCTCCCCAGAACAGATTACAAAAACAGACCCGGTTTGTACGGCAACTTCCATGTTGAAAATTGTAAGGGTAAGGTGTATATTTCCGATGCCCCTCTTTGGTTTGACTGGACTGCCGACAAAGAAGCCATTGCATGGTTTTCCACTTCCGTGGTCATCAGAGAAATAAAATTTGGAGAATTTACAAAATGAAAAAGACAATCATCAGTGCAAGCATTACCCCTTTGCTGGAAAATGGGGAACTTGATTCCGAAGGTTTCAAAAAACTTCTGGACCGGAATATCAGACACGGTTTGGATGGAATTTTTA
The DNA here is from genome assembly GCA_017503375.1 of Lentisphaeria bacterium. Taxonomy (GTDB): domain Bacteria; phylum Verrucomicrobiota; class Lentisphaeria; order Victivallales; family UBA1829; genus SIG79. The sequence goes on from JAFVTF010000074.1 coordinate 39,907, forward strand.
TTTTCGGAACAATGGGAGAATGGTATAACTTTACAGAAGAATTCAAGGAACAAACTGTTAAGTTCGCTTCTGAATATGTTCAGAACAGAACGGAACTCATGGTTGGAATTACAACCACAAGTCTGCCTCTCTCTCTGCGTTTGATGGAATCTTACAAAAAATATAATTTCGGTGCGTATGTTTATATGCTTCCGGCAAAACCCGTTGCCACCAATCCGCTGAAATCTGTTCTCTCAATTCTTGATAACTCTGATCGTCCGGTTTATTTCTACTATAATCCGCCGTTAAGTCATGCACCACTGAGCTTGCAGCAGTTTGAAGAACTGTTCAAGCATCCGAACCTGAAAGGAATCAAGAACTCCGCCTGCAATATGTGGCAGAGAAAAGAACTGCTGCTTCTCCGGGAAGAAAAGGGGTACAACGTGAAATTCCTGGAAGGACAGGAATGGTCTGTTGATGAAGCCGCTTTGCTGGATTTGGATGGTTCTGTTTGCGGAATCGGCGCACTTGCTTCCAATATGCTGGTCAAAGTTTTGAGATCTTTTGAACAGGGCGATATCGCAACAGCAAAGGAAACTCAGAAGAAGCTGATCAAACTTTACCATGGTGTTTATGGCGAAGATTTTGCAACAATCTGGTCCGGACAGAAATATGCTCTGTACAAAATGGGTATCATTTCCAGTCCGTTCACCTACGCAGAAGAAATGTCTGTTCTGACAGAGCCGGTCAAAGCACGTATCGAAAAATGCATTGAAACTTTCCGCGAAGATTTGGATTGATCATGCTGCGATATCAGGAATATAACGAACTTCATCTGGATTTTCACGGCACGACGAATACCACTCTGAATTATATTGCAGAAAAGTATGGCGTGGATGCCTTGAAGATGATTCTGCGGAAAACCGGACGGGATGTTTACCGTTCCATTCATGATAAACTCGCTGCCGGCGATGCCTCTGAGTTGATCGAACACCTGAACTGGTTTTTCTATCGTGAAAAAGGAAAATACCGTTTGAGCGTGACTGAAAACGAGATCATTCTGGAAGTTCTGGAATGTCCGGCTCATAGACATTTGAAAAAACTGGGAATGGAGATTTCTCAATATTCCTGTCTGCAAACGGCTGAAATCAATGCCGGAATGTGTGAAGATACCCCTTGGCACTCAAAGGTTGAAGTGCTGGGGGAAGGTCATTGCATTCAGACATTCACAAAGGAGGCTTGATTTATGATTCCCAGTGACCATTTCGTTCGCTTTTATAATGAGGTTTTCAAGTTCCTGGATGAAAAAGACGGTTTGCAGGAATATTATCTTGAAATCAGCCGCCATCAGGAATTTCACTGTCTGAAAGATTTCCGGGAAAAGGGACTTCGGGGCGTTTATGATTATTACCTGAAAATCCGGAAAGAGGAAAACTGCGACTTGGATATCATTCTGAATGACGGCGAACTGATTCTGAAAATGAATACATGTCCGAGTCTTTCAAAAGCAATTGATAACGATGCCGGAGTCTGCCCGAAATATTGCCTCCATTGTCCGGGCTGGACCGCGCCGTTATATCAGAAAGCAGGATTGTATCAAATCTTTGATGTCATGGGGATCGAAAATCCTCAATGCATAGAATGGATCTATGAAGCCCCGGAGCGGGCAAAAGCAAAGTATAAAGAATTGCTGAAATCCCGTCCTGCGGAAGAATTGAGAATCAATTTTGAGCTTTGAGGCAATTTTCAGTATATACCTGAAACGCATCGCAGATTTCCCGGATCGTATCAGGTAATCTGCGTTCAATATCCTGTATGATATTGTAAGGCATATCCTTATAATACGCAAGCGCGATTCCTCCGGTGATCGCTGCGATCGTATCACTGTCGCCGCCAACGCTGATAGCGTTTCTGAGAGCATCTTCATAATCCGTTGATTCCAGAAATGCCAGAAGTGCAACCGGCAAGGTTCCCTGACAGGAAACATCAAACGTATAATCCGGACGGATATCATCCAGTGTTTGAGATGAAAGATCATATCCGAACCGGAGTTCCATTTCATTTTTAATTTCTTCTTTTGAAGCATTTTCTTTTGCCATAAATACAGCAAGAGCGGTCGCCTGAGCTCCTTTGATTCCTTCCGGATGATTATGGGTGACTTCAGCAGAAGCCTTCGCTTCACTCAACACTTCATCAAAACTTTTTGCCACGAATCCGACGGGACTGACCCGCATGGCAGACCCGTTTCCCCAGCTGTTGTACGGTTGAGGATTTCTGCTCTTCAGCCACTTCCGGAAACTGCCGCCGTAACCGGCGCGCGGATACATATTTCCCCATTTGTAATAGGCTTCTTTATATGAAATTTTATTTATGATTGCATCGGCTGTCGCGATTGTCAGCACAGAATCATCTGTTAACTGAGATTCCTCATCAAACAAGAGAAAATCCTTATGTTTAATATTATTCCATTCAAATCTTGAACCGGCAATATCTCCACCCAATGCTCCGTATAAAAAACAAGTTTTCATTTTGCTCCAACCTTAATTACAAACTCTGATCAAACAGCCAGCGGAATACCTCTTCATCGGAATAAGCAGGCGTCCAGGAGGCATGTTTCACACCGGGAAATTCTGTATATCTGACAGGCGCATTCAACCTGTTCAGTTCAGCATAAAGTTTTCTTGAATTTTCTACCGGAACGACATCATCGGCATCGCCGTGAAAAATCCAGACTGGCAGATCAGAGATTTTTTTCATGGATTGCACATCCCCGCCGCCGCAGACAGGGATAGCCGCTGCAGTAATATTGCGGTAACGTGTGATAAAATCCCATGTACCGAATCCGCCCATAGATTGACCTATGATATAAACCCGCTTTGCATCGATTCTCTCATCGGTCTTTAGGATATGCAGAACAAGTTCGTATGCGGCTTCCAGAGAGGGCAGGGGATCTGCTGTCTGGTGATGCTCTGTCAAAGTCCAGTCATGATCAGCCCATTTCATCGGATAATGTGTTTTCGGAACCAGAACTACAGCCGGGTAATCTTTTTTGACCATACAGAGACATTGTCCCGGCAGTTCATGAAAATCCGGAACCCAGCTGCCTGCTCCATGCAAATGGAGTATCAACGGATATTTCTGTCCGTCTTTCATTTCCGGCAACAACAGCGTATACGGGAGGACATGTCCGCTTTTTGCAGTAAATTCACTCTTGATTATTTGATCGGGAACCGCGGAAATACATTCCGGTTTTTCGCAATATTCAGGTTTCATTTCTCAATCCTTTTGAGCTATTTTCTTTCCGGGCTCTTTCGGAATTTTCAGTTTTTCATTCAGAATAACATATTCCACATATTTCCTGCAAACTTTTTCTGCGTATCTTCCCACAGGTTTGTGAGCCATTACCATATCGGTATCATCATTATACAAAGCCATCCATTCCAGCAGGCGTGATCTTCCTGCATTATATTCAGCCAATGCCATTCTCAGAAAATCAGGATTTTTATACCAGCGTCTCAACGCTCTGGTAATGTACCATGTTCCGATTTCAATATTCAGCTCCGGCTGATACATTTCTTCAGGTGTCGGTTGTTTCACACCTTTGGATTCTGCCCAATCAGCGGCTGCTGCATGACGGATCTGCATCAAACCGATTTCACCATCCTTTCCGACTTTTTGCGGACAGAATGAACTTTCTGTAAAAATGATCGCTTTGACCAGCATGGGGTCAACTCCATGCTTAGCAGCAGATGTTTCAATTATTTTTTCATATTTCAATTCTCTGTTTGACAGAGATTCCTGAGCATAAAGATTTGCCGAAAAGAAGAGCAATACGGCAGCAATGATGCACAGGAACATTCCGGCAGGAAATCTGAAAAAAGATACAGAACCCCTTCCGGTCCGAACCGGGTTACTCATTGAAAATCCTTTCTGTTTTCTTTCGGATTGTCATCTGTAAAACAGAACAGAGACAACAGAAGAGTCTGAATCTCAAAGACTCAGGCTCTTCTTATTAATATAGCACAGTTTTTGAAAAATGCAAGAAATGTTACTTTTTCGGCTGATTCGCCTTTTCTCCGGTCTTTCCGGAAATGGCAGATTTCTTAAATGCTTCCACTCTGCGTTTCAAACCTTTCATGCGCCGTTTGACATAATCTTCGCTCTTGATTCCGAGAAGAACAAAGAGAATCCGTTCACGTCCTGTCAGAATCGTAATTTCACAGGAGGAACCGAAACGGAGAGGATAAGGTTCATCTGTCAAAATCAGTTTCACCGGATAAAAACGCCGTCCGTCAACTTCCACCGGCAGCTGATAAACATAATCAACTTCCCCATAGAAATATCCATAATCCAGATAATTATACTGGGTACTGATGATTCGGGCTTTCTGTCCGGATTTCACCTTGTAAACCTGATTTTCATTCACCAGAGCGACGACTTTTTTGTATTGGTCTGCGGAAAATTTAACAACAACATCCCCTTTTGAATAGTAATTTCCGGGGCGCGGCGGGATATCCGTCACGATTCCATGATCAGGAGCTAGAATGGTATAATCTTCCAAATGACGTTCTTCCATTTTAAGCTGATCTTTTTTATTGGCGAGCAGCTGCTTCATCTGCTTGATCTCTTCTTCCGCTTTCTGGATAATTTCTTTTGCAAGACCGGTTTGCAGGGTTTTCCAGTCTTCTTTCAAACGTGCAAGACTCATCTTATTGGAAAGATGATCCATCTCAACTTTCAGGAATTCTTTTCTGGAAATAACTTTTTTCTGATAAAGATCACTGTAAACTTCCAACTCTTTTTCAGACCGCTGAAAGCGTTCATCCGCTTCCTGCAGCTGAATTTTTGTATGACGGTAATGAGTCGGAAGCGGGTCCCGTTTCAGAATAGCCAGGTCTTTACTCTTGACTTCAAGAGCAATTTCCATTTCTTTGATTTCATTTTTGATTTGTTTAATTGCGTCCAACTGATTCCGGTTATCGAACTGCAGCAGTTTTTCCCCACGCTGAACAGCCTCTCCGGAATGTTTGTAGACCTCTGTAATCTTGGCATTGACAAGCGTTTTTATTTCATACTGACGGACGCCTTCCACGTTTCCGATTCCATTGACTTCATCATCCATGTGTCCGATAGTGATAACAACAACCAGAACAATGAACAGGAAGAGAACAAACCAGATAATATGACGGAAAAAGCGGAGCTGTTCCTTGATATTGATTTTCGGCGGAAGCTGATTACTCATGATAAGTCTCCTTTCGCCATTTTTTTCTGTTTTTCGTACAGGTCTTTATAAACCCCATTCTGAGCCATCAGCTCTTCATGGGTTCCTTTCTGAACCATCTTTCCTGCATCGATCACGATGATCTTATCTGCATTCTGGACTGTTGAAAGCCGGTGGGCAATAATAATCGTTGTTTTTCCTTCCATCAAGCGGTCAAGTGCCTGCTGGACCAATGCTTCAGAAAGGGTATCCAAAGCACTGGTGGCTTCGTCCAGAATCAGAATGCTGGGATTCTTCAGCACTGCACGGGCAATGGCAAGACGCTGCTTCTGTCCGCCGGAGAGGGTTGCACCGTTTTCTCCCAGGACTGTATCATAACCATTCGGCATACCGTAAACGAACTCTGCCACGTTCGCCAGTTCAGCGGCATGAATGATTTCATCCATTGTTGCATCCGGTTTTGCATACGCAATATTTTCCCGGATTGTTCCCGAGAACAGGAACGGTTCCTGAAGAACCACACCAATCTGTTTCCGATAGGCTTCCAATCCCATGCGGCGGACGTCTATGCCGTCAACCCGGATTGCTCCGCCTGTAACATCATAAAAACGGAGAAGCAGGTTTGTTACGGTAGATTTACCGGAACCGCTGGGCCCGACCAATGCGACTTTTTCACCGGGCTTCACATCCAGTGTAAAGTTGCTGATAGTGGGAACCGCAGCATCTTTCTTATAGGTAAAGGTGACATTATCGAATTCAATTCTTCCGACAAGAGACTGCGGTTGGACCGGATGTTCCACTTCTTTGATTTCCGGAATTGTATTCAGAATATTCATAATACGGGAGGCTCCGACCAAACCTTGAGAGAGTGTGAGAGAAAGACTTGAAATAATGGAAATAGGCTGAAGAAGCAATCCCACGTAACTGTAGAATGCAACAAATTCTCCGATCGTTACTGAGCCGTCCTGAACATATCGGATACCAAAACCGATGGTCAGCAGATAGGTGAAAACTGTCAGGATATCACTGCATGACACTTGCAGAATTCCGTCAACTGTAACTTTCATCTGCAATTCCACGATCGGACGCAATGTTTTGAAGAACCGGAGGGATTCCCCGTGTTCCCGGGCAAATGATTTCACAATTTTAACGCCCATGAGTGTTTCCGACAATGTGGCTGAAATTTCGGAAGTCTTTTCCTGAACATGCATAAAGTCTTTTCTAACAACCTTCTGAAAATACCGGAAGTTCAAAAAGTGAAGCGGCATGGTCAGGAATATAATCAAAGCCATCTGCCAGTTGATAAAGAACAGAAGCACAGAAATCAGCAGCAGCTGGAAGAACTGTTCACTGAACTGGGTAACTGTACGGATCAGCATATTCACCAGCGCAACGTCACTGATCATATTGGAGATCAGTTTCCCGGTCCGGTATTCCTGATAAAATCTCAAAGAGAGACTCTGAAGATGTTTGAATACCTTCTGGCGCATATCCACCACAATACGGACCCCGGTATAGTCCACCATATACATGGCAACATAACGCAGCAAGAATCTTGCCAGATAGATGATTGCCATCAATCCGCAAAGAATCCAGAACAACAGGTAGTCTGAGTTCGGAAGGATCCGGTCGATAGCAATCTTCAGCATCCATGGCATGACCAGACCAATCATATTGAACATGATGTAGGTCGTAGTTGCTGCAATCAGCATCCATTTATACTGTAAGAAAATAGGAATAACTTTCGCAAAAGTTTCTCTTTTGCTTCCGGCATGTGGCTCCTTTTCGGAAGGAGACGAATTTTTCATCATGACCTGTAAAACTCCAATTTTTATTTCAGGTTTTTGACGGGTTAGCCTATAAGAACGTGTAATCTAACTCCCCAAATGAATATTTCAAGCGGATTTTTTTTACAAAAAGAAAAAACTTTCGACTTTTTTTGAGTTATATCGAACCTGTTCCCGGTTACAGTGTAAATTTCACCTGGTTTTACTTTACCGGCAGGGTATCTTCGACCAGATAGCGATCTGAATCTTTCATATTGACAAGTTTCTGCTGAAAAATCAGAATTTTCTCATAGATATCTTTTCTTTTTGATTTCGGGAATTTCTCTATCAATTCCGTTGCTTTTTCAAAATCTTCTGCCCTTCTTGCAATATCGATCATCTGCAGTTTATAATCCGTCGATTGTTTATGATAACCTTTCTGCATCTTGCAGAATAAAGATTTTTTCCGCATTTCTTTTGCGAATTCTCTATCATGACGATCATCAGCAATCCATGCAGCTTTGAGAAACAAATCGGCGGCTGCTTCGTAATCTTCCGGTGTATACAAAAGTTTTATCTGTGCCGCCAGTTCGTAGAGTTTTTCTGTTGCGGGATTATTTGAGTCCGATGTGCAATCTTTCTTGATCAGTTTCTGAAAATCCGGATGCTCCGGCGGTTCTTTTGAAATGTCCATTCCTGTATAGCCGCATTCCGGGCAATGCTGAATCAGGTGATAAATAAGCGCTCGTCTCATCGGGGCAGGGCGCAAGTCAAGATCGGGAGAACCGAATTCATTCGTTGACATGACCTGCCTTGCAAAAACAGGAGAACCGCAATTTTTACAGATAACATTGAGAGGGTAAAGTGTTGTCATAATTTTATCCTTTCTATTGGTTTGTTTATATATAGTACGCTGTCTTTTGAAAAAAATGCACAGATATCCCATAATTTTTCTGTAAAAAGCAGGGGGAAAGTCGTTTTTTTATTTGCAAAAACAGGAAAAGCTGTTATTTTAACCATAACGTTAAAAACAAACGGAGAATAAACAATGAATTCTTTCACAAAAATTGCTGTTTGTGCAATGGCTTTTGCCGGACTTTCCATTGCATCCGCTGAAACCGTAAATCTTGCAGATAAGACGTTTCTGAAGAAATCTTTCGGAGATTTTTCTGCAACAGGAAAAGAATTTACAACCAAGGGGATGACATATCTGTTTGGTTCAAAATCTTTTGATGTCGATCCCGCAAAGAAAATCAGTTTCAAACTTACAGTTTCCGGAAAACTTGAAAAAAATGCCCGTGTCTATGTCGGTTTCAACCTCATGGATGCAAAAGGACGTGGTTACCAGGCGATTGCATGGCAGGGAATTACAACATCTTTCACTCAGTTGACCCGTGCCGCCAAGAAGGGCGATACTGTCATTTACGTGAAGAACGGCGGCGCATGGTCTACAGCTTCAACTGTTTACATTGCACTTAATGCAAAAGAAGATGGTTCTGATTTGCCGAATACGAAAATTGCTATGAACAATATCAAGACCAAAGTTAAAAAAGGTGATGAGTGGGAAATGACCCTGAAGACTCCTTTGAAGGTTGATATTGCAGCAGGAACAAATGTCCGTCAGCATATTGCGGGCGGTTATTATTATTGCGCGATCAAAGATATCAAACCGACAGATAAGGAAGTTGTTCTGACCGGTGCTGTTCAGGGATTTGCGAAAACAGTCGGCGGTTTCAATGGTAAAAACTGGCCCATCGGTGTGAAAAAAGTTAATTTCCTGATTTTGGCTGACTGGGGAAAAACAGGCGCAGTTCTTAATTTCAAAGATGCTTCTCTTGTTGTTGAATAAGATTCGTTTTTGATTGTACATGGCTCTACTGTTTTTTTTCCAGTGGAGCCTTTTTTGTAAGTTGCAGGATTAAAAATGAAAATTTATCATTATTGGCTCAAGAAAAAAGTTCGTTTGACAGATGAACCGGGTCTGGATGCTGTGGTATACGGAAAATCCAATCTTTCAGAAGAAGATGCTCTTAAAGATCTGATGGAAACGGCAAAAATGATCCGCAGCCGCATTTTGAACGGTGAACGTTTCATAAAAAGCGAGGATTATGTCGCTCCCATCCGGGAGGAGTTTCTGGAAGAAATCTCTCCGGGAAATATTATTACACGGAATTATTACGGGGCAGAAATCCTGAATACTGAAACCATGATTTTCGCAGATGTCGACTATAAATGTTTTAAGCGTCGCTATGTTCCCGGTTTTTTCGGCAGATTATTCGGAAAAAAAGAAGAATCCGAGGCGGAATATCAAGATCGGGTTCAGACATCTGTCATAAATTCCATCAAGCAGGAATGGATTGAAAAATCCCATATCCGGGTTTACAGAACTCATTCCGGATACCGGGTTTTGTTTGCCGGACTTCAAATACAGCCGGGGTCCCGGGAATGTTACGATTTGCTTTGTTATATGAATTCCGATATCTTGTACAACCTTTTATGCCGGAAACAACAGTGCTGCCGCGCAAGGCTGACTCCGAAGCCCGGCCGGATTAAACAGCGTTCTCTAAGATTGAGATATCCCTTTGAGGCAGAACAAACGGAAAAAATCAATGAATGGATTCAGGAGTATAATCAGAAGTCTGCACAATTTGCTGTGTGCAAATTGATCGCAACATATGGACGGAATCCCGATGTTGAAGAGCAGAAGATCATAGCATATCACGATGAAAAGTGCAGGGCAAAAGAACGTCTTCCGCTGGCATAATATCTGAAAATAAAACTTCTTCAGCATGGCAAAGGCAAATAGCTTTTTCCATGCTTTTTATTTTTGAATCGATTTGATAATTATTCTCTCATCCCAAGACTTGATTTTTTGTGATTTTGAGGTATATTAATAAGATTGTCTGGAACTCAACAAGGATATTTATTATGACACTTACAGCTTTTGCTTTGATCGTTTTTTCTGCGGTCCTTCACGCTTCATGGAATCTGATTGCAAAGAAAAATCGCATGAGATTTGCTTTTTATACTCTGCTTTGTATTCCCGGTTCCCTGTTCTGGTCCAATGTTCAGTTCTGGACACCGATCCCGCTCTCCGGACTTCCCTGGACATTCTGGCTGATCATCGCAGCAACCATTTTTTCAGATGTTTTCATCTATTGTATCGGCGTAACGCAATCTTATAAACGCATGGATATGGCTTCAGCATATCCGATGATGCGTGCTCTGCCGATTCTGATGACCGCAGCCGCAACTGCAATTCTCGGCTGGGGAGCACCGCTTCCCTGGATTTCTGTTTTCGGTTTTCTTCTTGTTTTCTGCGGCTCCCTCATGATGCCGCTTCTGAAATTTTCTGATTTCAAAATTTCAAATTATCTTACACCTACGATTTTCTTTGTCTTCCTGGCTGCGTTGGGGACAACCGGATATACGATCTTTGACAGCAAAGGTTTGGAGATCATCCGGGACTATTGTGCAGCAGAAGGGATGGAAATCCCCAAAGCAGTTCAGTCTCTGACTTATTATTCCACCCGGAGTTTATGTTTGGTTTCAACCCTGCTTATTACAACATTTAGTTTGAAAGAAGAACGGAACGCCTTTTTTGAATATTGGAGGGAGCGGAATTTTATGCCGTTCGTCGGCGGGATTTGTGCATCCGGCACGTACGTTCTTGTATTGATTGCAATGAATTATGTGACCAATGTTTCTTACGTACAGGTATGCCGTCAATTGGGATTGCCGATTGGAATGGCTGCCGGAATCCTGGTTTTGAAGGAACGCAGCACTCCGGTCAAATGGGTTGGCGTTGCTTTAATTCTCATTGGTTTCGCAGTTGCGGTTCTTCTGAAATAATCATTTCAGATAGGGCAGGGGAGCTTTTCTGCCTTGTGATGCGGAGAACCGTATGTCAGCTGAAAATTTACTTCAGCTTCTGTTCCGTTTCATCAAGAATTGAGTTCTCAGCGAGAATCAAAAGACCGTCATTGGCTTCGATAATCGTATCACCGTGGGGAACAAGATGTTTCTTTCCGCGGCGGATCAGCAATACCAAAGCGCCTCTGGGGAGTCCGGCAGCTGAAAGAGGAATGCCAACCAACGGGGAGTTCGGCAGAATTTCAAATTCTTTTGTATCCCCGTCAATTGTTCCGGTATTGTCAAATTCCAATGGAACTCTGGGGCATACCCGCAGCGGTTCATCCAGTTTCAGCAGACGGGCAAACGGCATAAGAGTCATTCCCTGCAGGATCACAGATGTCAAAACGATAAAAAACACGATATGGAACATCATATCATTGTGCGGAATATTCGCCATGAGCGGAAAGGTTGCAAGCATAATCGGAGCACCTCCGCGCAATCCGACCCAGGAAACCAGCAAGCGTTCACGGTAATTGAATTTGCTTTTGATCGTACAGAGAAAAACGGACAGCGGACGAGCAAAGACCATCAAAATCAGAGCGATTGCCAACCCCTGCCACCAGATATCCAAGAGTTTCGTCGGCGTAACCAGCAAGCCCAGCATTCCGAACAATACCACCTGCATCAGCCATGCAATACCGTCACTGAAACGGCCTACACCGTTATGATAAATGAATTTACTGTTGCCCATGACCAGTCCTGCCACATAAACCGCCATAAAACCGTTTCCTTGAAGGAGTTCAGTTCCTCCGTAAGAGAGAATAACCGCTCCGATTCCGAGAACATAATACAAACCGTCATATTCAAAATCAATTTTGTTGAAGAGCCAAACCAGCAGTTTTCCCCATGTGATTCCCAATACAACCCCCAACAGCATTTTCTGGATAAAGATTGGAACAATCATTTTATAGAGAGAAAAGTCTGCTGCAATACCCGTAGCATTTTCTGTCATTACAACGCCAATCATAAAAATCGTAAGAAACGCAGCCATCGGATCGTTGCTCCCCGATTCAAATTCCAGCAGAGAACGCAGGTCCCCTTTTAATCCGACATTCTTGGACCGCAGAATCGCAAACACTGCCGCTGCATCTGTGGAAGAGACGATAGAACCTAAGAGAAAGCACCAGGAAAACGGCACATTAATTCCCGGAACAGCCCATCTGAGGAAGTAAAAGGACACTGCACCAACGATCAGAGCCGTAAGAAGAACACCCAGACTGGACAAAAGTCCTCCGGTCGTACTGATCTTTTTAATGCTTCTCCAGCTGGTATCAAATCCCCCGGAAAACAGAATGAATGCCATCGCAATGGAACCGATAATATTCGCTTCAATCGGATTATCAAACTTGATATGTCCGATTCCCTGTTCACCAGACAGCATACCAACGCCCAGAAACACCAGAAGACACGGCATATTGATCCAGGCTGAAAGTTTACTTGCACATGCACAAAGCAGAATCAAGATGGCGACAATTGTCATTCCATTGCTCAGTTTATCCGGAAGAACCTTCCAAACCTGAGAGGAATCATCCTGGTCCTGTTTTTTTAAAACAGATTCTTTCTTTTCCGAAATCTTTGTTTGCGGCTTTTCAGCTTTTGCCGGAGTTTCTTTAACAGCGACTTGTTCTATCTTATTTTTCTGCACAGCAGAACCGTCCGCTTCCGGAAGCTCAGTTGCAGCGGCAAAGAAAGTAACAATTGTAAAAAGAAGAGTAATAATCAGATTTTTCATAATGAACGAAATGTAATACGGATAATTAAATTTTCAAGTAAGAAAAAAATTTTTTTACATATTTTTCCACAGATATCCCATAAAAGGTTTTATGGGATGTCTGTGGAAAAAATCCGGGATTGAATGATTTTATTTTCTTGTATTTCGTATTTATAGAGTTATATTTACTTCAGGAGGAATAAAAAAATGCTTTCAGATATTGTTACAATCGTATTACTGCTTGTGTTTGCTGCGGTATTCTGGATCATTCCGAAAACAAGATCAGCGAATGGTAACTGGATGATCGCGCTCAAAACATTTCCGCTTGGATTTATTGCACTCATTTTAAGTGATAAACTGTTGGGAGCCGTTTGCTGTTTTATAAGTGAATACAGAATGGAAAATATTACTATTCCTTTCTGGTCAGAAATTGTAATTACGATTGCTGCGGCTTTCGTGGTAATGATTGGGGCAGGTATTTTCATTAAACACCGCTGGGGAACGGAAAAAAGATACAATCCTTTACCGTCAGTTGTTCTTTTTTTCGCATTTTTGGTTCCTTTTATGATTTTCTTTGTACTTTTGTCTCTGGGATTATCTCTGCTCTCAATAAAAGATTACCGTTCCGATTGGTACAGCATCTGGCTGAAACTGGGAACGGAAGATCATGTTGCATTTGAACAACAGTCGATTCATCCTTATCTGGCAGAATATAACTACCGTTTGCGGTTTGTGCGAGATGGAAAAGTTTCCCGCAGATTGCTTTTTGTAAATACCGGAGGTAAGACTCACTTCAATATTTATAAATTGCAGGATGGGCGTTTTCTTTTCCGGGATAAAGATTGGGATTATCTGGTCGATGTTTCCAAACAGGACGTTTCTGTTTTAAGAACTCTGGACAAGAGACTTTATGCAATTCCAGTTCCGAATGAAGATGTAAATTCCTGGAGCGGATTATATAAAATTGACGGGAAAGTTTATATGGAAGTCGGCTCAGAGAAAATTCCTGCAAATGATGTTACAGGAATTTTGGATCGAATGAAATACATTGGATGTATCCGGGATAAGTTTTATTCAGCCGAAGTTCCGGAAGGTGCATTCAGGGAAATCAAATATTTTCAGAGAAGGTGATTGTATTTTTGAATACGGAAGAATTCAAAAATATCAAGATTTCCGGATTTTTCCGCTTTGAAAAGTCTGCATGAAAACAAGGCTGCGGCAGAATTGAATTACCGCAGCCTTATTGCTTTTTGAAATTGCCTCGGAAAAAGATTTTGTTTTTATTTTTGTTTTTGATTTTTCTCTTTCATTTTCCTTCTCAGGTACTGTACAACATCATTCTTTGTTGCATAATCTGCAGCTGTTTTTCCGAAGTTATCTTTATATACCGGATCTGCTCCATGAATTTCACAGAGATTTTTAACAATATCATCATCCTGCCTATCTCCTTTACAGGCTGCAATCAATGTTTTGTTGACATATTTCGGATCATTGCCAAGCCGGTCGAGCAAATAATGAACAGCTTTTTGGTTATTTTCTGTTGCAGCATATTCCCAAACGGTCAAATTGTTATCATCCGTTCTGTCATCCAGCACGATATTATGTTTTTCAATCAAATAGCGAAGAGCAAAAAGATTCCTTTGATTTCCTGCGGCGGCATGAAGCAATGTCGTTTTGAACAGTTCCGGGTTATATTTCCCCTGGCTGATTTCCAGAACAACATTTTCATTGTCTGTCATTTGAACGATTGTGTCAATTGTATCTGCAAAAATTTCAGGATAAGAATAATTTTTTAGCAGGTCATAAACAACTGCCATAGGAAGTTCAGCCGGATCTATGCGGCATTTTTCCAGAAAATAGGACAAAATATCATCAAAAGAAAAACATCCCTTTAAAGTTGAAATATGTTCTGAAAGTTTTTCGAGAATTTGTGAGGCTGACATTTCTTTGATGCCGATTTCTTCAAGCAATACTATCAGTACATTTGGGCTGTAACCGGAAAAATTGTCAATGAAATATTCCAAAAAGCTTTCTTCCCCGTCATTTTTTGCGGTCAGATATTCTCTGGGCCATTGCCATTCTATGAAGAAGAGGCGAAGCCAGGTTTCGGTATGCTCATTGATTTGCAATTTTTTCAGGATATCTTTGTCGGGGAAATAATTCCACAAATTCATTCCATTGGAAATAAGGTACTTCAATGTTTCGATTTTTCCACTATCCAAAAGAGATATAATGCAATCTGCATCAAGCTGAGCGATTAATCCTCTTGCATTTCCCATAAATCCCTGTTCAACGTATAATTTGACCAAAGAGATATCCTTTTCGGATATCCAATCAAATCTTCTGCAGCGAACCCCTTTGGAGAGAAAATATTCCAAACCTTCGCAAGTTGAGTTGCCGAATGTAAGATATGTATCCAGAATCGTATCTCCATCATTCGGATTCTGCCAATTTATATCAGAATCATATTCTTCAATAAACTTTTTGATCAGCGGAAGATTCTCAGCATTATTATAAACCAATTTGAATAATGGTGATTCCCCGTCATTATTCAGCTGTTCAAATGCTTTGGGATTGGCATCCCGCAAAACTTTACACAGCTTTTCATTTCCATTGGAAGCCGCAATATGAAGAGGCCAGTCTCCATCCTTATTTGAAACTGAAACAGAATAGCCCTTCCGCTTGATGAGGTACTCTGCTGTATCCGCAGCCATCTCTTCATTCGTGTTTGCCAGCAGATGCAGCAGTGTATTACCTTTGCGGTCTGTATCCGGACAACGCATACCGGGCATTGTCCACAAAATATCCAATATTTTTTTTGTTTCCGGGAAAATTTCTTTCACAGCATATTGCATGATATGGATGCTGTCGCCCCAAGATATTTTCTCTCTGTTGATATCAAGTCCATGTTCAATACACAAGCGGCACAGTTTATCAAACCTTTCCAGAGACAAATCTCCCCGTTTTACCTTGTCAAGAAGCTCAAACACAATTGTTCCGTCTTCAGAAATAATGCTGGTATCGAGATGGTATTCTGTAACAAGCTTTTCAAAAAGATCGAAATTACTGTTTTGGGCTGCTTTCCAGAGTAAATTTTTATTCTCGTTATTTTTTTTATGGAGATCGACCCCTTTTTTGACAAGATAGTTGAAGAAATCTGCTTTTGCTTTCTTCGTTACATGAAAGAGCAAATTTTCGCCATTCTCATCAACCGCATTGACAGGAAGTTTCAATGTCTCTGTCAAATATTTGAGTTTGTTGTATCCTCCCACACCGCTGAAAAGAGCATTTTTTCCATCAGATGCTTTTTTTTCGGGATCTGCCCCAAGCTTTAACAGAATATTCCATGCGGCAATATCTCCATTTTCCACTGCTGTCATAAAAACAGTTTGATCTCTGATGTTTACTGCATTGATATCGACACCGAACTCCTGAACCAGTTTCCGGGTTATTTTTTCCAATTTCTTCAGCTTTTGCGGAGTATCAAATTCATCACAGTTTTCATACAGACAATGAAGAACTGTCTGTCCATCATCGTTTGCTTTTTTTACAGTTTCATGATTCGCCCTGTTCAATAATTTTTCAAATAAATCCAGGTTGTTATCACTGAAACTGTATTGGTTGAATATCGTATTGCCGTTTTCATCAGATACATTGACATCCGCTTTTTTCTTTATCAGCGTTTGTATAAATTTGGATACATTATCCCGAGATAACCAGACCTTAATCAGCGGTCCTCCGGCTTTGACAGAATTGTGTATATTTATTTCAGCACCTGATTCCAGAAGATACCGGGCAATATCAATTTCCGATTTTCTGACAGCAATGGCCAGTGGCGTTCCTTGAGAACTGATTGCATTCAATAATTCCGGATCCAAAGAACCATCTTCTTTTTTTCCGCAGAGAATTGCCACACATTCCTTGATATCTTCAAAAGGGACATTGCTGTCATGGCCTTTTACCGCATTATGTATGGGAAGCAATCCGGAATCATCCCGTGTCCGGAGCATTTCCGGATAACGGTTCAGAATGAATTTCAGTACCTGGGATTTTCCTTTTTGTGCGGCTTTTGACAGAACATCTGCCTTACGACTCCACCGGCCTTTGTTTTTGCCTGTAATTGGAATCTTTAAAACATCCAGCATGTATTCAAGAAATTCCACCTTGCCGGACTCACTGGCAGCATCAAGACATCTGGAATCCGCCATGGAGTCATCTTTGACCAATGCGGCAAAATCTTCAAATTGCATATCTTTTATGAATCCGGCAATCATTTCATCATTCAACTGCAGAGATGAAATGATCGACGCATCCAACAGTTTTTTGACATAGGAATATGGTGTATCATCAATGGAATCTTCAATTGTATCAGAATCTCCTTCCAGATATTCCGGCAATGCAAAAAGTTCTTTGGAAAAACGCATGAAAGTTTCTTCATACTGAACTTCTGCTAACGAGTTCAATATACTCTTGGCTTGCCTTGTGCAATCCCATTTGTCTCCGATCTGCCTTGTACGATGATATACGGAGATAAGAAAATCAGTCAGATTTTCCGGGGTATTGTTGGCTTTCAGACGATTTACCCAAACATTCAATTCCGGAGTGTCATCCTCATTCCATCTGTGTTTTAAGGAACCTGCAATTGTTTTTATAATATCATCAGATTCAAAATCATTTAACTGCTTATCCAAAAGTCCGCTTTTAACAAAAGCACAGATGATGTCAATAGAAAAACTGCTGTCTGATTTCTCTGCCAGACTTTTCAAGAGAATTTCCTGCTGATTATCCGTCAGCCAATCTTTTAATTTGATGTCGATAAAAGATGCTGCCACCTTTGCAGCTGTTCCACCCTGATGCAGACCGAATTGCAGCAGCTCAACGAATTGCCGGAACACTGCAGATTCATTCTCTATATTTATTTTTTCTGTTTCCTCATCGTCCTCATCGTCCTCATCGTCCTCATCGTCTAAACGATCAAATTCATTTATCAACTTTTCAAGCTCATCGTCTTCATCGTCTTCATCGTCTTTGTCGTCTTCATTGTCTTCCTCGTACTCTTCATCATCCTCTTCATCACCGTCATCGTTTGAATTCAAAAGATCTTCTATCAGTCTATCCAAAAGGTCCTGATCATCGTCTTCTTTTCCGGAATTCAGAATATCTGCGAAGAGCTTATCCTTTTGAGATTCAGCCATAAGGAGCAGAAGGTTTTCATTCATACTGTCAGAGGCAAGCTGCTTTTTCCACTGAGCGAAATTCCAAGTGAGATCATGTTCGCTGCAGACGGCAAGTGCTCTTTTGATTTTCACGATATCATCGTTGAAATTCAAAATCAATTCAAACAGGGATGTTCCGCCAATATTATCCGGCAACTCATCCATTCTTTCCGCAAGAGCAGTAAAAAAGCTGATATTATTATTGACAAGAAGAGGATTCAATGCGTAATAAAGGAGCGGTTTCTGCCCGATTTTCCGGGAGAGATCATCATTTCCATCGAGAAGAATCCTCTTGAATGCCGGATAGTTCTGTCCGATCAAAGCATCAAAAAGAGTCAGATTTTCTGCGGAATCTTCCTGCTCTGCAACTTGTGGATTTTTCAGTAATTCCACCAGATAGTCGAGCCATTCACGGAATTCTGCCAGCTGGATATAGAATTCATTCTGCATTAATTCTCTGCTGCCGAAATCCAGGGCAAGTTTTCTGGAAAGATATTTGATATTATCTTCCGAAAAAGGCAGCATGAAATCTTTACTCAATGTTGAAAGCCGATCTTGCAGAACTTGTTTTTCCTCATCAGAACCGAGCTTGTTTAATATTGTTTTTCCCTGCATTCCCTGCAGTTTTTTCAACGCTTCAAAGAATTTTTGCCAATTTCCCTGATCTGACACCTTGAAAACTCCTTTTTTCGGAGCCATATCTGCCAGTTCCATGACTTTCATCGGCGGCAGCGGAAGGTCCTGATCAATAAGCAGCAGGCATGACTGCAAACGCAGAGCCTTGCCGGTTTTTTCCAAATATTGATTCCCCGGAAGAGTATTTACAATATGAAAAACATCCTCAATTCTGAAATTTTCGGGGTCGGTAAATCTGTATGCAGCTTCAACAGCAGTAAAAGTATCCATTTCTTTCTCCGGACATTATTTGATGTGTACTTGTTTCCCGTATGGCACATTGATACGTTTTTGGGGGCCGACAAGACACCACAAAACATCATACGGCAGACGCATTTGAGGTATATCTAACTTCGGGTTGAATTCCCCATCTGTAATTACAATCACGCCTTTTACATCGGGTTCATTCAAGTATGCCAGCATACCGGGGGTCATGTCTGTTCCGCCCATGCCTTTGATTGTATAATCACGCAACTCATCAGGTGTGATCTCTTTTATATCCTGAACAGCTTCATCGCATTCAATAATCTTGATCATATCAACAGCATTCCGTTCACAGAATGCAGCAATTGCACCAAGCGCATCCGGCAGATAATTTCCCATACTGCCGCTGGTATCAAGCACTATGTTGATACTGTAACCGCAGCGGGCATGTCCGGGAAGACAGCATCGCGGATCCGGCAGGTCGCCTCTGCGGCTTGCTCTGTTAAAGGTTCTTACAATCCGGGAATATCCATCAAGCCAGTTCTGGAGAAATGCCTGCCACGGCACATTGTAAAGTCCATCCCGGACTTCTACATCCTGAACAGTTCCCTGACCGGAGACAAGGGAGCTCGCCTGACGCCGGGCTTGTTCCATTTCCTGGATTCTCCGGTTGATTTCTTCATCGCTTAATCCCGGACAGCGTTCTTTTAACTCATCCTTACTCCGGAGATCTCCGCAGCCCAGACCTTTTTCCTGTCCCGTTCCTTGTCCTTGCCCCGATCCTTGTCCACCTTGATCTGCACATTGCTTTGTTCTGAAAGTCAGAATTCCGTTCAAAGAAAGAGTTCCATCTTCTGCATAACGGAGTGTCAATGAACCTTCGAGAACAAAAGGCGGATAGATTATTTGTGAAACATGAAAAACGCTTTCTCCGCCGGGAAGAAGGTGTCCTGTATCTGAATTATCATTCCAGCTTATTGGAATTTCAACATCAAGCTGCTGTCCAGTATTTTCAAAGATGTCAAGATTGAGTTTCAGTTTGGAAAGAACTTCTGTAATTTCCTTTTTGCCGGGATTCATTTTTTCAACATCAATGACAAACACTTTTTCCGGTCTGTTTTTCCCATTATCCGTCAGCGGATAAATTTCACCAACGGAAAGTATAAACGGGAAATTTTGTTTCTGCTTGCAGACGACACTCCCGTTCAAGGTGACATTTTTCAAAAAAATTTCCAGAGCCTTGCTTTCGGATTCACGGGAGAATATGAGCAGGGCTGCAACAATATCTTCCATACTCATTTCATCAATGGAAACAAATCTTTCAGCCGGCAGAAGACTTTCACAGAGTTTTTCCAACTTATATTCTTCAGCCGTTTTTTTACATTTTACTTCCAGTCCGATTTCAATTATATCCTCAGGCAAAGTGTCGGAACATCCGGGAGCTGTCAGGGAAATTACCTTTGAGAAGTTATCCCAGTAACGGTCTTTTTCCCACCACATTCCGTCCTTCATTTCTTCCCGGATCGTTTTGAAGTTATGAGCTTCAAAATAGGTTGCCACCATATGATTGATCTGAGTGTCACTGGCTATATTAACCAGCTTACACAAATCCGGATCAGCTGTTTTTACACGGGAAAAGGTTCCCATATAATGGTGCCCCAGTTCATGTGCAATGATAAATGCTGTTTGCTTTTCAGAAAGTTGGGTCAGAAAAGCGGACCCGAATTCCATGCTTCCATCGGGGTATGTTTGTGCTGTTGCAACATCATCTTTGACAGAGATTTTACGATACCTTTCCGCCATCTCCAGCAGGGGTGCGAAATGGGGCATCACCATAATCATCAATGTCCGGGCATCAGCCAACTTCTTTTCAAGCGCCTTCCGGCTGAGCAGGGTATTAGTTTTGGATTTTTTATCAGCCATAGCATCATTCCTGAATAAAGTGAAAGATTACTGCAAACGCATACGGGCAATGGTTTCCGTTGCTCCGAATTGCTGAAGAGTTTTCAATACTTTTTCTGCAAGAATGATCATAAATTCTTTCGGCATGGAACAGAAAAATGCATCAATTTTCTTTCCACCGAGTTTTTTTATTGCTTTGTAGGATGAACTGTCGGGATTTGCCAGAGCCTGCTGTATGCGGTCAAATATAATGGCTCGTTCAAAAATCTTGCTTGAATTTGTCAAATCTTCTCCGCTGGTCTGGGGAATGGCATCCGGATGTTCAATATAATATTCCGCAGGTTTCATTTCCTGAAAATTATATTTCTTATAGGTACAGAATGCATCTGCATGCTGGGCTGAAATCGAACCGCGAGCCAAAACTTCCACATCTTTCTCTGTCAAACCGTCAGCCTCTGCGTTTTGCAGAAACGATACGGATTTATCCACTTTCTTTCCGTAAATGCTTTTGATTCGTGCAGCAGGATTTTTCCGGAATTCTTCCAGGGCATCCATTGCCGCACTCAAAGCAGCCCAGGAACGCGGTGTGGAAAACGGTTCATTGGCATTTGAAGGAACCTTTGAACCGGTATCCGGATCTTTGTACTGCAGACAGAAGTCGTTTGCTGCAATGAATGCGCGGATATCATCACGGACTTTTGTTTTTCCATTGTCATCTATTTGACTGCCCCATTCCAGCCATTCTTTCACACTGACCTTGATATGGAGTATGATAACCCGGTTGACCAATGCTGTGGACATCGCTCTGACCATGGCACTGTCTTCAATATTGTTTCCTGCTGCAACAACAATGGTTCCTTTGGGCAGTTTGCGTTCTCCGATTTTCCGGTCAAGCAGCAGAGAATACATTGCTTTCTGAACTTCCTGATTACAGATCGGCAGTTCATCCAAAAAAAGAACAAACGGCTTTCCATCCGCAGGAAGCAGGAGTTTCGGAGGATAAAATACAGAACGCTGGTTGTCACCTTCTCCTTCAATACGGGGGATACCGCTGATATCTTCCGGGGCAATCTGTGTACCGAGCAGTGAGCGGCATTCGTATCCAAGGGTGTCTGCGATTTGCTGCACAATATCACTTTTACCAACTCCGGGAGACGCAAGCATCAGGATGCTCTGATTGGTTCCCATAGACATGATAATCTGTTTTGCTTCTGCCAAAGTGACTTCTGTTTTCATTCTCTACCCCTTCTTTGTATATTTCAGTTTGTTTTATATAAATATTTCAAACCTAATATAACAGGGATATCGGGAATTTCAAACATTTATTTCATAAAAAAGAAGTTTTTACAGACTTTAAATTGAAAAAAAACGAATGCATCTGCAGCAAAAAGTATAACGTTCGCAAAATTGCGCACTTTCTGAAAAACAGAGTCTGCTAGAAATTGATGGTCCGGATTTGAATTTCTTTTATTTTTGTATTCAGCAGTCTGGCAACAACCGGACATTTTGAAAGAAAAAGAAAGGCTATTGGACGATCAGACTCGTTCAATGTTTCAAAATTGCCCTGACCTTTTGCAATAATCAGATCCGCTGATTGAAAGACTTCCTGAAATTCCGGACTGGTCTGTTCGATCATCGTTCCCGGTATCGTGGCAGAACCATTGCTGATAAATCCTTTTGCAAAGCCGTCCAGACCGCAATTCTTCAATTCATCTTCAGTCACATCATTGATCACATTGCCGCCGCGGACACCGATAATTGTTTTTTCACGATACGGTTCAATGAATATTCTGTCAAAGACAGCCTCTCCGCAATTATCCAGAAGGTACAGAATTGTTTTGGCAGAATCCATACGTTCCTTAATTTTACGGGCAGCTGCAAGGTCTATTTCTCTGGAAAAAGAGTCGCGGATAAGCTGGATTGCCTGTGCGATATCCAGATCAGAGAAAACTCCGAAGTCGATAATATTTCCGGCAACAGCCATGCGTATCCTGGATTCAAAACTGTCCGGGTCATACTCCGGTATTGACGGAAGATTTTCCACCAAACGCTGCGCCATACGGTTGGAACAGAGCTTTTCTTCACGGTAAAGATTTTTCTTTCCTGTATGTTTTTCCGCTATTTCCTGCAATTTGGAAAACAGGTATGGCGGCGGAACTGCCATAGAATGTTCCGCCAGCAGATGCAGAGATTCAGCCACAATTTTCTTTCTGATTACCGGATCATCTGTTGATCTTTGTGCCAGATCTACAGCATTTCTTGCGAGACAGGGAAGACATTCCAGGTGAGCGTTCATCGTTCATTCCACCTCAAGAGATATTAATGCAAAACCTTTGAAAACGGGAGCTGTAATTTCAACAGAATCTCCATTTACAGAATATTCCACAGAAGTTCCGGACGGCGCAAGTGTAACAGATTTCACGTTTTTACCGGGAAGGTTCAGACGGAATTTGCCATCTATTACAGCCATTGCATCTTCCACAACTGTCGTTTCTCCACGCCGTTCCGGTGAATATGCTATGAGATTGACATTGATCCGTCCTGGCTGTTCCTGGACAGTTACCCGCACAAATCCGGGCAGATTGATATTTTCCAGCAGCAGCGGGCCGGAAACGGTTTTGATATAATTTTCCAGCAATGTCCGCAAATGGAGCGCGCCTCTTTGATAATAACCGGAGAAGATATCACCGGAACACCAGATACGGTTCTGTTTTTTTGTCAAAAACGGAATATCTGTTTCTTTGTCAGGCGGGATATAATACTGAGCAAAGATACCGTTCCACTCCTGTTTGTAATAAGCTCTTACAAGGGGAGCAACGAATTCTGCATCTGTTGTTTTTGCTTTTACGGCACGTGCATAAAGAGAGTGGATCATCTGTTCGATATTTTCAGTCATTGCTCCGGAAAGAGTAAAGTAGAATGTTGTTTCATCCAGTTCCCCTTCATAGGTAATACCGAGTTCATCTCCCAATGCTTCAGCAGCATTTTTACCGCATGCAATGATTGCTTTCCCGGCAGCAAGATGTTTCCGGATCCGCTCTTTCATACGGTCCGTAATGGTGATTTCTTCCGGCAGAATCAGCAGCTTGTACTGATCCCACTCTTTTTCATATTCTGAAAAGACAAGATCAAACTGGACTTTCAATTCATCCAGCATACGGACAGCACTGGTGATCGGCTTGCTTTGATGCAGAGTCAAACGATGTTCCGGATAGAGCAGGGCGACATCTGCAAGATTTTTTGCTCCGATGTGCCAGTCATCATAAATTCTCAGATGGGAATAAACTTCAGCAAGACGGTCGAACACAGCTTCATCTTTATCTCCGCGCGGATGGAAATGTCCGGCAAGATTAGGCCGCATTCCATGCGCCAGACCATAGAACATATCATAGTCCAGACTGTTTGCTCCGCGTAATCCGCCGAAATCACCCCAGGCATAGAAACGTCCGGTCATATTCAGAACCTGCTTTTCCGGTCTGATATTCCGGATACAGTGCGCCATTGTCGGAAGAAATTCATAGCCCCAGCCGCCGGTCGGCAAACATTCACAATCAAAGAAGGTATCAAGGTCTCTGACCGTTCCAAACGGAATACTGTTGAAATAGAGCATGGGATCCGGAATAATCTTTCTGACTTCTGCAGAAATATCTTCGCAGAGACGGATAACGGAAAGCCGGGTGTGTTCCACAACATCATCCAGTTTACTCCAGTCAAAGCCCTGTTTTTTCATGCTTTCCACGCATCTTTTGCAGACGCAGGGAAAGTTTTGCAGGCAATCAATGAAAAATCCATTGACGGGATAGTTTTCTGCAATTTCTCTAATCATGGCGATCAGGTGATCCCGGTAAGGGGAATTATAACACATTGTATAGCAATAAGGGGTGACTTTTCCATGCATTTCCTTGCCCGGCATATAGAGAGTACACCATTCAGGATGGTCAACAGATTCCATGACACTGAGACCTCCATTGAGGTATGCAACCAGGGCAATATCCTTTCTCTTGCAGGCATCTGCCAGTTTTCCGAAAAGATCGTATGTCAAAGAGGGGTGTCTTGTTCCAATTTTTGTATTGTAATATGCCATACCCTGATTACAGCGGGCATGGAACCCGAGATAATCAACACCGCACCGTTTTATCTGATCTGTGAAATATTCTGCATCAAAATCTTTTCCCACATCAGGATTGTTGATGTGGGTATGGTTATCATAGAATAATCCATATTTTACTGTATGCATAAAAAAAATCCTTTCCTTCGGGCGGTATCCCTTTCATTAAAACACTCTGTCAGAAAACTGTTTCTTTGCAGACAAATTGAGTGAGTTTTATATTGTGTTCCTTTGCAAAATTCTTTAGAACTTTTTTCTTTTCCGGTTCCAGGTCGCTGACTGTTACAAGAATTTCATTGAAGGGGGTCTTTTTACAGATTTTTTCCAAATCCGTTGTTTTACCGATAACAAAGAACCCGTAAACATTCAGATTCATAAGAGCTTCATTATCATCACAAATTCCTATGATGATCTTTTCCTGATGTCTGGTTGCAAAACCGCTGTAGAGATAAGAAAGATAAAGTCTGCAATCAAGCCCCCCGCCATAAATGAGAACCTTATCAATATTTGTTTTTTTACCCAAATTCCGTTCATAAAGATATCTGAATCCGAAACTTTCCAGATAGTGCAGCAGGAAACGTTCCAGAATAATCAGAGAATTCGCTGTAAGGAAAAAGACAAAGTAAAATCCGCAGAAGTCCAGCAGAGCATTTTCCTGATTTTTTAATATGATAAACGTTATAACATAATTCAGAACGAATCCTATCGCACCGGCACAGATAAGATAAATCATCAATTTGAAATATCTGCGGATTCCGGCACGCATCCAGAATGTCCGGTAAATTCCGGATAAACAGAGCGTAATTGTGAATGGCGCAACAAAGATCAGAAACCATCCGTGGAAAATTCGGGGCGGACGCAGGGATTTGAAGAGGTATTGGCAAAGTAAAAATGCACCCAAAACAAGGATCGTATCAATCATGGGATGTATCGCTGTAAATATAAAATTCCTGTGCGGTGTTCTGATTCCTTCAGAAACACTTGCCATCGTGTCATAGAGTTCGATATGGGCATATTTCAGAAATGTGAAAATTATGACAAGGAAAACAATAAAAATCAAAGCCGGCAGCTTACTGTCGAAAAATACGGAAACCATTGTTGAAACAGAAAGCAGCGCGGAAATTCCATAAATGATGTAGGCTGTTTTATGCTGATGTCCGGTTTCTTTCTGGATCCGGTGATGCAAATGATCATGATCCCCTTGCATAATGCTGCTGTTCGGATCTTTCTTGATATAACGGCGTAAAATTCTTCTCCAAACAGCCAGAAAAACATCGAACATGGGAACCCCCATGGCGATTAACGGAATCAGCAATGAGGTGAACGTAACTGCTTTTGCAGAATATTCCATACTGAAATAGGCGAAAAACAATCCAATAAACATACTGCCTGTGTCACCCATAAAAATTCTTGCAGGTGCAAAGTTGTATCTGAGAAATCCCATACAGGCTCCGCAGAATATCATCAGGAAGGATGCCATAACAAGAGAACCTCCGGATATGATCATCCATACAGCCAGCAGGAAAGATGATATACTTGCCAATCCGGCTGCAATCCCATCAAGCCCATCTATCAGATTGAAGGCGTTAATGATAATGATACACCAGATAAGTGTCAGCGGAAGACTGATGTATGCCGGCAGCTGATATTCCAGAATATGAGAGATCCCGCAATCATTGAAATAAAACCACAAGCCGGCAAGAATCTGCCCCAGTAATTTTACGATACTTTTCAGTTCGATTTTATCATCAATGATTCCAAGCACAAGGATCAGCAGGGCAGGGAGGAAGAATGTCTTAAAAAAATCATGCAGTTCCGGACAGAAATCAAGACTGCTTTCGTGATGAACAAATGACAGCAATCCGATTGAAAGAAAAAAGCCTGCCCAGATAGCAACACCGCCACCTCTGGGAACAATCCGTTTATGTTGATGTCTGCCTCCCGGTTTGTCTATAAAACTCAGTTTCGGCAGCAGAAAAATTGCAAGATTTGTCAAAAACAGAGAGCTGAAAAATGCCGTCAGCATGTACGGCAAAATCATAGCACAAACTTTCACAATATTATCAGACATGGTTTTCTCCAGGCCATTATATTATTTGTTTCCAAACGACAGGATGCTCTTCCGTAATATATCATTTGATTTTCGGAATTGCAAATTCTTTTTGAAAGATTTTGTTTTTGAAATTCTTTCCGACCGGATATTGTAAGGTTTTCTCTTACAGCTTTTTGTTTCGCCAGTTGCCGAAAAACAGATAAAGCAGACAGGAAAGAAAAATAAAACTTTGGTAAAGAATTTCTGATGACCATGCAACCGCAGGAGATGGGCGCTGTTTTATGATAACCAGCCAGACAAACAGTATATATATGATAAGATTGATAAACTCAATGACGACGATTGTCTTTATCGCACCCGTTCCGGAAACAGCATTAAACAGGATAAAAGCCGCAATTTGTATAAAACTGGCCACACACATTACATAAACAGCACTGGTGGAAGATAGAATCAATTCCGGATTATCTGTATAGATCCGCATGGAAAGCTTCGGAAATACCGCATAAAATATCAGTATGGGAACAACCATTGTAAATGCCGATACCATAATTTTCCGGATCAAACGCCAGACTTGTGAAATTTTTCTTTCTCCAATCAGATTGCTGACCAGAGAGTTTGTGGCTGTGGCAAATGCATGAATAATAATAAAGGGCAGGGCGGAAAGGGAACGGACAATGTTGACAACTGCGAGGGAACGTTCTCCCAGACGTTCTACTGCAATAAAAAAGAAAAACCAGACACCTACTGAAATAAATGGTTGAAGCATCATCCAGAATGAAACAGAGAAAACTTTTTTCAAAATATCCGGACTGAAAACAGCTGAAACAGAGTAAAAACCGTATTTTTCCAAATCAATGAATTTCAAGGTGTAAAAGGTATAACAGAGCAGGGAGATCGCTTCTGCTATACTGGAAGCAAGTGCAGCTCCGGCTATTCCCATTTCCGGCATTCCGAATTTCCCGAAAATCAAAGCGTAATTCAAAAGAATGTTGGATAATACCATTGCAATTGAACTGTATGTAAGAATCCTTGTTTGTGCGATTCCAACATAAAAGGCCCGTAAAATGGATGCAGCAAACGCAAAAATCAATCCATAAGTCCGCCAGTCCAGATATTCAATGGTTGCTTTGCAAATCTCCTCCGATTTGATCATATACGGCAGCAGTACGGGGGAAAGATATTTGATCGCAAACATCAGAATTATGGAGAATATGACAAGAAAAAATCCTCCGGCATAACAGATACGTCCGATTTTGCGGAAATTTTTCTCTCCATTACGGCGGGCTATGAGAATTTGAGCTCCGAAACTGAATCCGGTCCCCAAAACAAAAAATGCAAGGAAATAAACTGTTCCCAGAGCGGATGCTCCTAGGGCAACTTCGTTCACTCTTCCGAGAAATGCCGTATCGGTCATCCCGATGATCTGTTCCATCAGCATACTCAAAAGAATCGGAATCGTTACTGTACCGATTTTTTTATAAGAATAACACCCTTGTTTGTCTAATTCGGCAATCTCGTTCATCGTGTACATCTTTCTCGTTCAATTTGGATAAAAGAGTAATATAGCACGATTATACATTTTTTCAAATAGAATCAAACATAAAGTACCCAATAAGGATTGACTGATTTTGTATTCATCCGTATAATACAGAAAACTATTGCTCAGAATATTATAAAAAGATAATTAATGATATAAACGGTAGAAAACAGTAATTAACAGTTTTTTTTATAAAGCTGTTAAAAAGGGGCTGTTGCAAAACCTGAAATTTGAAAGCACATTTTCGTACGGAGAAAACGGAGTGTACTGAGTGTACGGAGGCATTTTTGGTTATTACCGACCGATTTCTCAAAAGAAATAAAAATTTTTCTCTTGGGTAAC
>JAFVTF010000075.1 GCA_017503375.1 Lentisphaeria bacterium
AACCGTTACCCAAGAGAAAAATTTTTATTTCTTTTGAGAAATCGGTCGGTAATAACCAAAAATGCCTCCGTACACTCAGTACACTCCGTTTTATCCGTACGAAAATGTGCTTTCAAATTTCAGGTTTTGCAACAGCCCCAATAGGAAGAAGAATGATTCGTTTATTATTGTTATGTACCTTTTTTTCCTTTACCGTATTAGCGGAGCGAAAAATGGAAGATTTTCACAGGAAGAAGTTTACAGATGCTGTTGAGTCCGGAGAGATTGTCAGATTTTGTCAGAACCGGGAATCTTACGGGGTCCCTTTTTTTGCATTTGGCGGGAATCTGTTCTGGGAAACAGTGAATTATAAAGATTGGAAACTTCAGCAGAATAAAATTTCCGGAAATTGGCGGATCGTTGATCCATCCGGTATCAGACGTGCCAGGGGAAAAAGTATGCATCAGCTGGAAGAATTTTTCCGGAATCATCCCGTATCTCTGAAAGAAAATAAACGTTTGGAAGGAAACCGTTTTTTCTATTATCCCGGCACGAACGGTGAGACTGTTATTCTTATTCACGGCTGGAACGTCCGGGCAAGTTATGTCAGCAGAATGGCTGTATTCCTTCAATCAAAAGGTTATACTGTTCTGAATTTTGATTATGCCACTGAAAAGTTGAATATCAAAGATCATGCAAAACAGTTTACCGCATTGATGAGATCAGAGCAGATCAAAGGGAAGATACATTATGTTGTCCACAGTATGGGCGGATTGGTGATTCGGCATGCTCTGGCAAATATGACAGAGGAAGAATGCCGTCAAATTGATTCGATTGTGATGCTTGCTCCTGCCAATCAGGGGTCCGCTCTGGCTCCGGTCGGAAAATTGGTGTACTGGAATGATAAATCATTGGGAGATATGATTCCCGGCTCAGAAGCTCTGAATATTCCCCTGCCGCCATATTATCCGCCCGTGGGGATTGTTGCGGCAAAATACGATGGAAAAGTTTCCTTCAAGAGAACTACAATTCCGGGAGATGTTCCGTTTCAGAGAACGACAGTGAAAAGCAATCATCCGGACATGCGTTTTCCCCGTATCAGCGGCGAAATGATCTTGAAATTTTTCCGGGAGAAGAAATTTTATTAAGCCCCGCCGGAAAAAACGGGGCTTGAAGAAGATCATCAGAGAGCCTCGTACATATCCACCACTTTTTTGCATCTGGTGTATGCATCAGCAAGATAGGCTTTGAGGCTTTCTTCTGTCTGCTTTTCTGCCAGATTTTCAACGTAGAACGGTGTGTTCCGCATGGCCAGTTCAAAACTCAAGGGACGCCCGGTCTTGCGGTATGATGATTCTTTGATCAGTTTGACGATATCAGCCCAGTCAATATTACCGTAAAACGGCGGTTGATGCTGGTCCCCGCTGGTATCGTTATCATGAAGATGCAATGCTTCAATTCTGTCTTTAACACCCCCAATATGTTTCAATCCTTCACGGCTGAGCATATTTGCATGACCGGAATCAAAGGTAACGCCAATCCATTCCGCAGGAAATTCTTTCAGATAGGACGGCAGAACTTCAAATGTATCGGCAGGCATATTTTCCAATGCGATTTTGACGTTGTATTTTTCTATGGCGGGAATCAAATCATCGAGAGTCCGCATCATTGCATCAATCCGTGGCTGGACCTCCTTCCGATCCTCTTCGGAAAAACCTTCTCTGTAATGCGGAGGATGCATCATAAGCACGCCTTCTCCTTCCATTTCCCGGAGCATGATCATCCGGTTGATGGTCAGATCCACACCGGCTTTCCGGCGGTATTCATCCGTGGAATACCAGCATTTTTCCTGGGTCTTCTGACCGCCTGTTCCATGAATATCCAGCAGCGTCAGACCATAACGTTTCATGATCTTCTTATATTCGTTTATTTCAGGAATGGAATAAAGAAAGTCCGTACACCAGTGATGACACCAGTGAACATGAGTGAACCCTGCTTCCGCCATCAGACGGAGGTAATTTTCCGGAGAGCCGGTCCCCTGCAGATAATCTGTATTGAGTGCAATTTTCATCGTATGTTTTCCTTCTTTTGTTTTCAGCGGAATAATCCGTATAACCCCATAATTAAAAATGTGACAGCAATAACAGAAAGAACGATCCTGCGCCGGTAAATTTTTCTGCCCTGCACAACATGTCCGCTGAGCTGCTGAAAAGCTCCGATCCGCAGGTAGTTGGTCATGACAAGCCGTTTATCGCTGCTGTTCGCATAGTCGATGTATTGATATTTCCGTTTCATTTCAGATTACAACCTTCCATGCAAGAATAAATGCCAAAGCCATTAATATTGTACAGAAAAACAGCGCAAGTGCAAGTGGGAAAAAGAACGCAAATCCTTTTTTTATAATATCCCCGTTGGGAATATCCATAAGGTTGATATTCTGGTTCTGAGCAGGAGAATAAGCTGTTCCATTGCTTTTGGAGGCATCCATTTTCTTATTCAGCCGGATTGTTTCAAGACGCATCACTTCCAATGCCCGGAGCTGCCTGGATATATATTTCCCCGGTTCGGCTTCGCTTTCATCCGGAAGTGTGATTTCTTTCAACTCCTGACGGAATTTTTCCATCTGTTCTCCGCTTTGGTTCAGTTCACGCAATCTCGCTTCCAGAATTCCGATTTCGGACTGATATTCCGCAGCCATTCCCTCCACGCGGATTTCCAGATCATGACGCATCCGGTTGAACTCAATAATGCGTTCCGGAGAAACTTCTTTTTTTACCGCCGGAGTTTTTATCTCTTCTGTACTTTTTGTTTCCTGCACAGGCGTTTCCTGCGGTTCCGGAACCGGCGTTTTAACTGTCGATTGCGCAATTGTGTCATTGATTTTATATAAACTGTTTGTAAGACTTGTTGCACCCTTGCCCATTTTGATTTCTCCGGAGTTGTTTTTTGAAATTTCTGTTCAAAAAATAATATAGCATTGATTGAAAAATCTTCAATCACATATTTTATTTTTTTTATGTTTCAGATATCATCATGCAGCTCCGGAAACCAGTTATTAATTCCGGAAATTTTGTTCTTCAGCTTGTAAATGGAAAAGGTTATAGTATATTAAACCGAACTCGTCAGGATAATGTTTGGCTGTGCGGGCAAAAAAAACAGTTTGTAAATACATTGGAATGATGTTGTGATACGGAATTTATTCATCTTATCAATTTGAACCAGGAGGTGTTTCATGAAAATAAAATCCGTTTTTTCTTTTATTCTCAGCTCAGTTTTCAGCTTGTTCTGTGCTGTAACTGATGCCGCCTCTCAGCCGTTGACTTTCGAGGATGGCTTTTCTCTGGAAAAAGCTGCCGGAACTGTTGGAAAATTCCGCTATCAACCGGGAACCAATGCCGTCAAATGGCAAACCGCCGCACGCAAAGATTTGATTCGGAAACTTGGGCTCTCTGAAAAACTCAAAGCTCCCAGAGTTCCACTCAACCCGAAAATCATCTGGCAGCGCAAAGTCAAAAATGGAACCATCACCAAACTGCTCCTGCAATCCGAAAAAGATTATTCTTTCCCCGCCTATCTTTGTATCCCTGATGGAAAAGGGCCTTTCCCTGTCTGGATCTGTGTACAGGGACACGGCACCGGTATGCATGCCTCCATTTCCGTCCGCTGGCAGGATGAAAAAACATTCAAATATGATGGCGGAGACAGAAATTTTGTGGAACAGTGCTTTGAACGCGGATATGCAGCATTATGCATCGAACAGAGAGCTATGGGCGAACGGAGCGGTTATTCCGATCATCGTCCCGGATGTTTGCGGCAGGCCCGCCATGCCCTCATGTTCGGTGAAACTCTGATTGGAAACCGGATATTCGATGTCGACCGCGGAATCGACTTCATTTACAGCCGGAAAGATTTGAGAAAAGACCGGATCGGTATTGTCGGTAACTCCGGGGGAGGGACAACATCCATTTATTCCGGTGCAATCCTTGACCGTTTGACCCATGTCATGCCTTCCAGCTGTTTTTCTACTTACCGTGATTCCATTATGAAAATAGAACATTGCGGCTGCAACTATTTCCCCGGAATGTTGAACTGGGGCGATATGGGCGACCTCGCCGGCTTATGCGCTCCGAAAGTCCTTGTAATCGTCAGCGGAGTTTCTGATTATATCTTCCCGATCGGTCCGGCAAAGTCAGAGTTCGCCCGGACAAAAGCCATTTATAAAGCTTTCGGTATTCCGGAAAAATGTCACCACGTTATCGGAAATAAAGGGCATCGTTTCTATAAAGACGATGCATGGAAAGTAATGGAACCTCTTTATAAATAGTGACAACCTGTATCGGGGAGAATCTTGTTATGAAAAAACTTATCCTTGTTTTATTCGCAGCTGTCCTAACTGCTTTCACCGCCGCCGCATCAGAAGATGCCGTAAAACAGGCCGTTATCCGGGAATATGAAATGATCCGTGATGGAAAATTTTCTGAAATGCTGCCATTATATACGAAAGATTACTCTTCCATATCTGCAAGCAAGAGAAAAACAACCTATAAAGATATTCAAATAATGTCTCTTATGCTTGATGGGAAACATCCAGAGGAGTTCATGCTGTTTATAACAAAAGCAAAATCAGCTAAAGACCCGTCCCCGGACGAAGAAAAGCAGCTGCGGAAAATCGCACAAAATGAATGGGTAAAATCACTTTATGCAGAAGTCTGTGGTCAAATGAGAACTGTTATGCGGAAAACTTCGGAAATTTCCTTGAAAACAATGAAATTTATCAGCGTGAAGGTAAATGGTAATCAAGCCGAGGTGGTTTGCGAATATGAAGAACTCGATCCCGTCGATACAACCTTTACAAAAACTGTAAAAAGAACCTCAATAACCAGATTCCGGAAAGAAAATGGAATCTGGAAAAACGCAGGCAGCACGCAGAAATAATCTATAATTAAGCCTGTTCTTTTTCTTTGTATTTAGGACACATGATTTCGCAATTCCAATAAATCGGCGGAATCTCTTCCGGAAATGCTGTACATTTATGCCTGAAGAAACTTTGAATATGTGTACATTTTTTGCAGACAGTTTTGCATGCATCGAACCAGTAACGGTCATCCAATGTCCCGTAATCAACAGGGCAGGGCTCCGGTTGATTTTTTGTGCAGGAAATTTTTCCGTTCCAATATTCTGAAGGGATTCCTTTCGGATAAACTCCGCAAGTGTGATCGGCCGCACTGCGGAAATTCCGGCAATTCATGCAAGGGGATTCTCCATTATCATTTTCTTGTTTATTTCGGAAATTTCGGCAATTCATACAGGGGGATTCTCCATTATCATTTTCTTGTTTATTTCGGAAATTTCGGCGACCTGTTGAGAAGATTGACGTCAAGCCATGCGACAACACAGGCAAGTTTTTCCCGATTTCTGTTGCGGGCTGTCAGCAGGGGAAATCTGACTGGTTCTTCGGCATAAAAACCGATGGCATTGATTCCATGCTTCCTTGCAATATAAACAGCCCTCTCTGCATGTCCTTTTTGAGTAATTGCCACAAATGCGCTTTTCCCGAACACATTTTTTGCTCTGACTACGGAATCCAGAGTCCGAAATCCAGCGTAATCCAGCGTGATAGCTGTTTCAGGTACACCGCGCTTCAATAATTCAGCCTTGATATCTGTGGGTTCGTCATAATTCTTTCGGCTATTGTCCCCTGAAATCAGAATCTGCTTGATCTTGCCCGAATGAAATAATAATGCCGCAGCTTCAACTCTGCCGATAAAGTAGAGATTCGGTGCTCCTGACCGCGTTTTTTTGGAAGCTCCCAGAAGCAGACCTGTATCGCAACACGGTAATTCAGAGATGTCTTGAAAACAATATTGCTCGCAGCTCCTGATGGCATAATTACAATAACCGACAAATAGAATTCCAAAAATCGCAAGAATCGTGAGGGAAAGCGTTATCCATAATAGAACCTTCGTTTTCTTCTTCATATATTCATAATCCTTTATCTTACATGTGACGTGAAGCGAGAATAATTTATATCTTGTGGAAATATAAGCCGTGTGGGTTGATTTTCAATCAGAAAGCTGCAAAAATATAGAAAAATCCAAAGAAGAAATAAAAACGATGATTTATGAAGTCAGGGCAACAAAAGAGTAATCTTGAAAATATAGATAAGGATACATAATTTTTAGTACTGAAAGTACTACTTGCTAAAATTCAAGAAAAATGCAAAAAAGTTTAGAAAGTGATTTGTATTTTTTCAGATGTGGTGTATATTAAGCTTCTGTCGCAATTAAATGCGGTGCTGGTTGAACTCAAACGGTTCAATAAAATTTGAAAAAAAATAAAAAAACAGCTTGACAAATGCAAGATATGGTGTATATTAAGCACTGTGTTAAGTCCGAAAAACTTTGGACGGTTTGAAATAGGTTTTGAAAAAAAATCAAAAAAGTTTCAAACAGCATTTGACAAAAGAAAAAAGTGTGCTATATTAAACTCCTGTCGCGCTTCAGTAGCGATCATAAGCAAAAATGATTGCTCTGAAAAAAAAGTTTGAAAAAAAATCAAACATCGCTTGACAAAGTTGAAAAGTGTGCTATATTAAGAACTTGTTGCCCGTTAAACGGTGACAGTTTGAAATAGAAAAAACTTCGGAAGTGAGAGCTTCTGATGTTCCTTGAAAAATTGAATAGTGCGAATGGCCCGGACCTG
>JAFVTF010000076.1 GCA_017503375.1 Lentisphaeria bacterium
ACCCATTCTCGCCAAAGGGAGCTGCTGCTATCTGATGACTGGGGAGTAATATACAAGGAAAGGTCCTTTTTCCCCTCCTCAAACTCCCCCCCTTTTTTCCAAACCTTTTTGCGGCATTCCGATTTTTACGATGTAAAAATCAAAATGCCATCTTAAAGTTGAAATAGCAGAAGGATTTACCAACCTGTATGGGGAACAGCGCTAAAAGTTTAAATAAAGGAAGGATTTACCAACCTGTATGGGGAACAAAGCCTTCAGAATTTATCTTTTCCGTTTTGCCGGACAAGATAAAGTTTGTCATTCTCCCGCAGTCTGACCGGAGAAACAAAGGTTGCATCGGTTCCTTTTTCTGCAATGGCTGCCGGAACTCCGTTCGCTCGCAAACCTATGATAGTAAACCGTTCGGCACCGGTCGTTGCTCCTGTAACGATCACCGTATCACCTTCATGCAGAGGTTCCGCCTGTATTTTACACTGGGCTGCATTGTGCTTATTGAACCAGTTGGTGATCTGTCCGACAAATATCTTCTGTTCCGTTGCCTGATTTTCACCGGAACAAGCCCCTGATGACGGCAGACCGAGATAATAACCGCCATCCCAGAAACCGCGGTTGAATACCCGTTTCAAACGGTCAATCCATTCAGCTTTCTGTTCTGCCGATACATTGCTTCCGGCATCAATGGCTTCCCGGTAAACTTTCGTAACAGCAGCCACATAATCAGCACCTCTGCCCCTGCCCTCAATTTTGAAAATGCCGACACCGGCAGAAATCAAGCGGTCAAGGATATTGATCGTGCAAAGGTCATTAGGGGAGAAAATATAAGGATTCTGCAGTTCCAGTTCGCGACCGTTTTTCAAATCTGTGACTTTATATGCCCTGCGGCAGGGCTGATAACACTCGCCCCGGTTGGCGGAATGATCGTCCAATCCCAGACTCAGATAACAGCGTCCGGAAACAGCCATACAAAGCGCACCGTGAACAAAAACTTCTATTGCCACCTGCTTTCCGGAAGG
The DNA here is from genome assembly GCA_017503375.1 of Lentisphaeria bacterium. Taxonomy (GTDB): domain Bacteria; phylum Verrucomicrobiota; class Lentisphaeria; order Victivallales; family UBA1829; genus SIG79. The sequence goes on from JAFVTF010000076.1 coordinate 1,014, forward strand.
TCCGGTAATATTCTCGTCCCGGACTCTCCGGCAGATTTCCTGAACCTGTTCCAGACGCAATTCCCGGGCAAGGACCATTGCATCAGCATAATTTGCCCAGAAACGGATGGAATCCATGTTGCAGACATTACTCTGAACGGACATGTGAACGGATAAGCCGTGATTTCTTGCCCGCATCACAGCTGCGGGATCTGCAGCAATAACAGCATCAATACCGGATTTTTCTGCGACAGAACAAAGAGCTTCCACCTCTGAAAGCTCTTCATCATAAAGGGTCGTATTCAAAGCCAGCCAGGCTTCTGCATTATATTCATGACATTGTTCCGCCACACGTGCAATATCATCAGGCGTGAAATTGACGGCTGCAGAAGCCCGCATATTGCGTCTTCCTGCGCCGAAATAAACTGCATTTGCGCCGTTTTTCAATGCCGCAGAAAGAGCCTCCTGAGACCCTGCAGGTGCCAGCAGAACGGGAGAACTCATTCCTCTCCGACTCCGAGTTTGACAGCAATTTTATTCCAGAACGGCGGAAGGACGAATGCCGCTTTATGCATTGCAGATGAATATGCTTTCAAACTCCGGACAAAACGGCGGAACGGAAGGCGGACCGGACGATCAACTTCATGTTCATCACAACCGATGCAAACACCGGTACTTCCACCGGAAAAACTGGGAACTGTTATGGTGAAATAACCGCTGTACCGGAATAAATCCCGGAAGAAAGCGGACTGCCGCAAAGCCATTTCTGTATGAAGAATGTGTGAACCGGCCTGAGCGGCAAGGAGACCTCCCGGTTTCAATGCAAGTTTACATTCAGCAAGAAACTCTTTGCTTGCCAGTTTCTGATCTCTTCCGTTGAACTCAGAGCCTTCTACAAGAATCATATCATAACAACAGCGTTTTCCCTTTATGAAATCTGCGCCGTCCATGATTGTGATATCAACTTTGAAATTTTCCAAAGCCTTCCGGGTCCCGGGCAGATGCTTCTTGCAAAGTTCAACCAGAGCTCCGTCAATATCACAAACATCAATATGTTCCACACAGGGATGTTTCAGGAGTTCCCGGACCAAACCGCCGTTTCCGCCTCCGATGACCAGAATATTTTCCGGGGACTCATGAGCATACGCGGCAGTATGAGCAAACATTTCATGGTACATGAACTCATCATTCTGAGCCAACTGGATCCGTCCGTCAAGAGCGAACACCAGACCGCACCCTTCCCCGCGGAAAATCTCCGCCAGGTGACAATCTGTTTCTTCAGCCGCTATCGGTTCCAGAACTTTAATGGAAAAAGCCCGTCCCGGAAGAACCGGATTTGTTTCGGTGAAATAACCTTCCTGAAATATCCCGCTCATAACACTTAAATCCCGGCGTTGAGAGGCACGTTGCTTGCCGCTGCGAATTCTTTCATCGTAGCTTCAAGAACAGCACGGTTCGCAGCAGACATTTCACAGAGCGGCAGACGGTATTCTTCTTCGATCATACTGCGCATGGCCATTGCCGCCTTCACGGGAATCGGATTGGTTTCGATGAAAAGATCTTTGAAGAGTTTGTAGAATCTGCGGTGAATCGGCAGAGCTTCTGTAAACTTGCCTTCCAGACAGAGATCAACCATTTCCTTCAATTCTGCGGGGAATACGTTGGATGCCACACTGATGATTCCTTTTGCGCCGACTGACATCATGGGAAGAGTCAGGCTGTCATCACCGGAAAGAATGGTGATATCGCAAAGAGAAAGAATTTCAGAAATCCGTTCCACGCTTCCTCCGGCTTCTTTTACTGCAACGACATTGGAATTTTTGGAAAGACGTGCAATAGTATTTGCGGCGATAGGCACACCTGCACGGCCGGGAACGTTATAAAGTACGATGGGAAGTCCGCAATCATCAGCCACTTTGGAGAAGTGACGGTAGAGACCTTCCTGTGTGGGTTTGTTGTAGTACGGCGTAACCTGAAGAGAACAATCTGCACCGATTTCTTTTGCCTCTTTGGTAAGATGAATTGCTTCTTCTGTGGAGTTCGCACCTGTTCCTGCCATAATAATGCAGCGGCCGTTTGCTGTTTTTACAACTTCTTCCACAACTTTAGCATGTTCCTGCATGGAGAGTGTGGGGGATTCCCCGGATGTTCCGACGGGTACGATCCCGTCAACGCCGCCAGCGATCTGAAATTCCACCAGATCACGGAGCTTTCCGTAATCGACAGCTCCCTTTGAGAATGGAGTTGCAAGCGCGGTGTAAAGTCCCTGAATTTTCATTGTAGCACCTTATGTTAAAGTTGTGTTATATTGTAAGAACCTGAAAAAACCGTTACAGCCGGTCCTGTCAGATATATCTCTTTTAAAATATTACCATTTTCCGGAAATTCAACGGTAATTTCATCGCCGGATGCACAAAAAATGTACTTTTTTTTGCCTCCATCCGTATTTTTCATAAGAAATACCGCCGAAGCAGTCACTCCAGTCCCGCAGGCAAGAGTCTCATCCTCCACGCCGCGTTCGTATGTTCGGATCTTCAACCTGTCAGAATCAAGCACTTCCACAAAATCCACATTCGTTCCGGCAGGCGCAAATTCTTCCGCATATCTCAAGCGGTTCCCTATCTTTTTCACATCCAGATTATCCAGATTATCAACCTCAACAACTGCATGAGGAACTCCGACTCTCAAGAAATAACAATCATACCCATGAACTGTCTTATGCACAGGTTCTGTTGCTTCCGGCATACGGATCCGGATGATACCGGGATAAAGCCGCTCTGCAGACAGCAGACCGGAATCAGTACGGAAAACTGCATGTTTTGTCTCTGAAAGCCCATGATTGCAGGCATATTCCATCGCACAGCGCAATCCGTTCCCGCACATTTCCGCTTTCTCTCCATCAGGATTCCAGAACTGAAAACGGATTTGATCGGCTTCTCCGGAAAGAACGATCAAACCATCTGACCCGATGCCGAATTTTCTGTCACAAATCAACTCGACAGATTTTTTATCCAAAGGACAAGCCGGATCATGGGTAACCACAAAATCATTCCCTGCTCCATGCATTTTGTCAAAAACAAAACTCTGCATTAAAAACCTGCCCTTCTCACATATTCAAACAAAACAACTGTTCCCGCCTGAGCCACGTTCAAAGACTCTGCTGACCCCGGCATGGGAATCACAAGCGGAACGGAACCATCCAGAGGATCAGCCCCATTGGCTTCATTTCCCAATATCACCGCACTCTGTTCAAATAAAGCGGTCTCTTTGAAAATAGAATTTCCTCCAGCCGGTTCTGTCCGGTAAAAGGTTTTGACTCCCATTTTTTTCAAATGTTCAGCAGCATCCGCGAGAGAATCAAATTTTCTGATCCCCATGGCAAACTGGGCTCCCATTCCGGAACGCATTGCCTTTTCTCCGAATGGATCAACACCGCCTTTGACGACAACGATCTCATGCAAACCCGCAGCACGGGCAGTCCTGAGAATCGTTCCGAAATTTCCCGGATCAGCCACCCGGTCCAACAGAAGAACCCAGGGATCTGCCAAAGGTTTTTCCGGAGGAAGATATCCCGGCTCCCGGCATAACAGCAAAACACCTTGAGAGTTCACTGTCCCGCATAATGTTTCGTACTGATTTTCCGGAACAACGACCGTTTTTTCTTCAATTGTTTCCGGGAAAACTGTTCCTTCCCGGAGGATGCAAAGTTCCACAAGATCCGGACGCAAACCAACGGCTTCTCTTGCAGTCCGCAATCCCTCTACAAGACAAAATCCGCTCTCGCGGCGTCCGTGACGGGTTCCCAGAGAACGGATCAGTGATTCCTGTTTACGTGTAAGAATCGTCGGCACAGATTATTTCCCGGCCGGGAGACGATCCATTGCCCGTCCCGCAAGCTGGCTCCAATAAACAGTTGTCTGACTGGTCGGATTGGAAACGATCGCACGTTTGAATGCATCTCTGGCTTTTGCATTATCTTTCTTTGCCACATAGAAACAACCCAGACAATAGGCAGCTTCTGCGCGGGTGGATTCCTGATAAGCTGCATTATTTGCGGCTGCGGTATATGCTTTGACAGCTTCTGCATCCTTCTTTGCAAGTTCAAAAAAGCGTCCGGCATTGACTTCTGCACGGCTGCGGATGACGATATCTGCGGTTGTATCCTTTACAGCATCCATGAGTACAGCAGCGGCTTTGGCATACTCTTTCTTTCCGGCATACATATCTGCAAGACGGACACGGGCAGCGGCTGCTGCAGGTCCTTTGGAATAATCTTTGAGAGCGGCTTCGATCTGTTCCGCCTTCACAGCTTTACCGAATGCTTCGCGGCTTCTGTTTTCTGCATTTTTGAACCATCTCCAGGTACAGACACCTGTTGCGATCACGACAACGAGAATTGCGGAAACAACCACGATTTTCTTTCTGTTTTCAACAACCCAGAGTTCAAAATTGTCGAGTTCCTGGGAAACACCTGCTTCGGGCAGTTCAATATTCTTTTTGTCAGCCATGATAAATTTTCTCCTAAGTAAAAGTAATTTCAGGAAATATAAACGATATTTCCGGATTTTCAAATCAAAGTCACACTTTTTATGAGATTTTCTTCTCTCTTTTCCTTGTGAAAAGTGCTGTTAACGCCGCAAACAGATAAAATGCCGGAACAACAACGGTCAAAACATCTTTTGCGTTAAAATATTTCGCCGTAATTCCAACCAGCAGAAATACCAGACCGGAGATTCCCCAGGTCCCGCCAACCATCAAGCCCATCGTAAGACCAAGGGAAAGACGCCCTCTGCTTGTCTTTGCCATTGCAACCAGAATCGGAAACACAGAGGAACAAAGTGTTCCGCTGAACAATGCAAGTACAATCGCCCATTTTGCTCCTGCAAGAAGGAAGAACAGCAGCGTAAACGGGAGCCCTGCAAAAAGCAGAACCAGCAGCAGAGAATCAACACGGCGTTTGGATGCCAGAACGCCCAGCAGAACAGATACCGCTGAAGACCCGCCTCCAAACAGAAACAATGCCATATTCCCGAACCCCAGAGTAAATCCGACTTCCCGGTTCAGCATATACGGAACCAATCCGGAAAAAGCTGTGGAACCGCAATTCAAAAATGTTGCAATAACCAGCAGAGCAGAAAGACTCCATGGAGAAAAGACTTCTCCCTTCTGAACAGTATTGTCGTTATCTGTTGCCAATCTGATCCGGAAAAGTCCGATACAGAATGCAATCAGCACAGTCAGCGGGAAAAAGATGATCAGCCCTTTCAATCCGAAACGTTCCACAAGCATCCCGGCAATCCACGGTGACAACGCAGCTCCGAAAAAGCCGCCTGTCATAAAAATCGGAGTCGTCATTCCGGCGGGAATTCCCTTCAACGCCTGAACACCGCGGAGCCCCGTCGGATGAACCAGAGCTATCCCGAAAGCAGTCAGCAGAATCAGCAGGAGCAGAAGAAGAAACGGGGTCGTTTGCGGAAGATAACCGATCCAGCTGGTCACGCCAAGCAGCAGCAATCCCACGATGATCCAAAGCGGACTCTGGGATTTTCCACCCAGTTTTGACAGCGGAATCTGCAGCAGATTACAGGCAATCCCCATAACACTGACAATTGTCACTCCGTATGCCAGGTCCAGTCCGAAATAGGTCATGGCAACCGGAAGAAAACCGGGGATCGCACTCCCTGCACTGTCTGCAAGAAGGTGTGAAAAAGTCAATAATCCCAGACGGAATATCTGGGGGCGTTCGTTCTGTTCTGAAATCATTTTTTTTCTACTCCGTTCCTGACAAGTAAATATAATACCACTGCGGCACAGTTACCCACATTGATTGAACTTTTTCCACCGAACATGGGCAGTTGAATAAAGGTATCACAAAGGGCAAGAGCTTCTTCGGAAATCCCCAATGCTTCGTTTCCGAAAACCAATGCGATATCCTGTTCCGGAACAGGAAAATCCCAGGCATCAACAGCACCTTCCACGGTGTCAACAGCCACACATTGACACCCTTCCTGTTTCAGCTGGAGGATTGCAGAAGCTCCATCCGGGAACCAGCGGCAGGGAACCGTTTTATCTGTTCCCATGGCTGTTTTTTCCAGTTTCGGATGGGGCGGTGTGGCAGTATAACCGCAGCAGATAACTTCAATTGCTCCCACAGCTTCCGCCAGACGGAATATGTTGCCCACGTTATGGGCACTCCGCAATTTATCAAGGACAACATGAATTTTCGGCAGGGGCATGAGTACACCTCGCTCAATATCTGCGGCGAAGATGCGGTCTTCCGCCGAAAGGTCTTGAACCGCCTTTTTTTACAGGACGATCCTCTTTGACTTCTTTCAGGGATTTGACCCGTTCCGGAAGAATGAAACACTCTTCTTCCGGCTGAATGGATTTCACTTCCATTTCCGCATATTTTTCAATTTCCGGCAGGTTGAACGCCCCGAACTCGCAGACAAAGGAAATCGCTGTTCCTTTCTTTCCTGCACGTCCGGTTCTGCCGATCCGGTGAACATAATCTTCCGCCTGTTCCGGCAAGTCAAAGTTGATCACATGACTGATTCCGTCAACATGAATTCCACGGGCTGCCACATCTGTTGCCACAATGATCCGGCATTTCCCTTCCTTGAACGCATCAAGGATCCGGATCCGCTTGTTCTGGGGAATATCTCCGGAAAGCATTTCACATTCCACGCCGTAAGAACGCAGTTCTTCCGTCAATTCCGCATTCCGGTGTTTCCAGTTACCGAAAATAATCATCCGGTCATACGGCTCATTCTTCAGAAGCCACAAAAGCATGGCGATCTTCTGGGAACCCAGCACCGCATAAAAACGCTGATCAATCAAATCGGTCACAACATGTTCCGGCTCAGCTTCCACGGAAACAGGATCCACCAGCCAGCGGTCGGCAAGACGCAATATTTCCGGTTCAAGGGTGGCACTGAACAGCATTGTCTGCCGTTTCCCTGCCGGCGGAAGCATTCCAACAATACGGCGGACATCCGGAATAAAGCCCATATCCAACATACGGTCTGCCTCATCAATGACAAGGATTTCCGTTTCAGAAAGATCAAGTGCACCGCTGCGGGCATAATCCAGCATACGCCCCGGGGTGCAAGCCAGAATGTCCACAGGAATATCAATGGCATTTTTCTGTTCTTTGTAATCAATTCCACCGAAAATGGCTTTGGAATAAAGTCCGGTATATTTTCCGATGGCTTCCGCATCTTTTTCAATCTGCAAAGCAAGTTCGCGGGTGGGTTCCAAAACCAGCACGCGGCAGGTCTTCGGACGGCGGCTTTCCTTCGGTTTGGCCAGCAGTCTTGTCATGGATGAGGCAAGAAACGCTGCGGTTTTTCCGGTTCCTGTCTGAGCTTTTGCCGCAAGGTCTCTGCCGTCGATCGCATGAGGCAATGCTTTTTCCTGAATGACACTGCAATACTTGAATCCAAGCTGCTGAGTTCCGGCAATCACTTCTTTCGCCAATGCAAGGTCCTGAAAACGGACTTTTCCTTCTTCAGCCGGGATATCCATCAATTCCGGCATGGGTGGCGGTAGCGGAACGGTTACTTTTTTGTTCAGGACCCTACGTTCTTTCGGCTGCTGAACATTTTTCTTTTCATTTCTCTGAGGACGGTTCTGACGTTTCTTCAGAGGTCTCTGATTCTTCCGGTTTTGTTTCTTTTGGGGCTGTTTTCTGTTTTCCTGCTCCGCAGGTTTTCCACGAAACAGATTCCGGATTCCGTTAATAATTTTCCTAAGCACGATTCTCTGTTTCCCTTATTGAATTTTAATGAGTTATCAATCCGGGAAATATATCACCGTTTTGCATAAAGTTCAAGGGTGATTTCAAAAGTCAGAGAAATTTTCTCGTTGCCATGAAATCACCCTTGACTGAATTCCCGATATTTTCAGGAGATTATCACCTGTTTTGTCTGAATACAGCGATCCCGCCGGAAGGCACTGATTTTTCTGCAGCAGAAACAGTTTTTCCGCTGATACAATCAATCACGTTTCCTTTTCCCGGAAAGACGGCCTTGCATTTTACAGGACTTGCACCGTTATTCACAAACACAACAAGAAGATTCCCTTCAGGATCACTTCTGACAAACGCTTCGCCGCCTGAGGTTTTAACTTTTCCGGATACTTTCGTATATTTACCTGGAATAAAAAACTCTTCGTTTTCCGCAATGATCCTGGAAACTTTCGCATTGGCTCTCAATGTAATACCATCCAGACTCGGATACATATAAGTAAGAATCCCGCCGCGCGAATCGCAATAAGAACGCATGATCTCAGCTTCTGAAACCGGTTTCGGTGGAATTCTTGAGGTCACTTCATAAGGTTCTGCAATAATTCCAATCAGAAACGGTTTATTCCCCATGGCGTTCATTGTCGCGGCAATCTCTTTTACCGGTCTGCCGTATCCGCCGCCGCCCAAATCAATATACGGCTGCAGTTTCTTCCAATCAACACCATAAATCTCTCTGGTCGTTTCAGATTGATAACCGCTGTAAATATAAATTTTTGCTTCCGGTGCAAATTTTACCAGCGCAGTTTTGAGCTGTTTGCAGACATCTGCAAGGTTTGAAGTCAAATGATCGATCCACTGTTTTTTATATTTCGCAACTATGATCTCTTTCGTCAGAGCTTCTTTGATATTATTCTTTTCCGCAAAAATTTTCAAACAGCGTTTGCAAATGCAGGATAGACAGGATGAATACATGTTGTACTCGAAGTCCCAGCAGAGGACATCCGGTTTTCCGCTCCGTTTGTACCATTCCGGAAATTCTATATCCAGCCATTTTGCAAATTTTTCCGATTTCATAACGGTCGGACACACGAAAACTGAATATTGCATACCTTCAGCTTTCTTTTCGATCGTACCAGTTCCATCCTTCAAACTGATCAATTCGCTGCCAGGATTTTTTTCCAGAAAAGTTTTCGGTGAAAGTTCCCAGAATTCAAAATGGAATGTATGAAAACTCTTCAGAGGGGTATTGTTTTTCACACCGAAATGGGTATAACCGGAACGCATTGCATTTTCCGCAACTTTATTGACAAAATCCCGGCTGCGAACGTTCCAGAGACGTCCGGTATAAATCTGGGAAACAACATGTTCCGGAGTCTTTACAGGCTCTGATTTTATAACAGAAATCCGACATTCTACAGGAATTTCACTCAAAAACAATTTTTCCGAAGAGGCATGAAAATACATTTTTGTCAGAAACGGTTTCTGAGTTTCCGGCGCACGGAATCCGAAAATGATGTATTTGAATGACGGAAGATTTGCAGATTGAATTTTGACATTCCCCGTCGATATGGTGTAACGGGTGTATTTTACTGAATTTTTGATAAATTCTTTTGTTTTCTCCCATTTTACCGGATAGAACTGATAGTAGCAAACAGCTCCCTCAAACGTAAAACTTGAAGGAAGATCTATATGAAATTTATAATCATCCGTCTGCAGCCCCTTCGGCAAAACCGGAGGGAACTGCATCATCTGGAAATGACCGTCCATCACATAAACCCCGTTTGCCGTCCAGTCTGGCCACACAACGGAATGGTTGACCAGAATCTTTTTATGAAAAATGCCATTCGCATTTTCCCAGGAACTGTCGACTTGAAACAACAAATCACCTGCCCGGAACGATTGGGCTTTTGCATTTGGCCCGGAAACCGAAATCTCATTCACACCATCGGTAAGCAAAACACTCTTCTGAGCTTTTTTTCCATTGATTTTTACCTCGGCACCGTTAACCGGAGGAATAGAAAGCATCAAACTTTGTGTGCGCCCTTTCAGAACAGGTTTCACGAGAATTGTTTCCAGAGTTGCCGCATCAAGAACGGTGGTATAAACTGCGACACTTCCATTTTTATTGATTTCAAAAGAACTGTCGGTTGTTATGTTGAATGTTTTTACACCTTCCGTCTCCAGAGATGTCAGAAAGAGCTTTTCTTTCCCCTTGAATCCGAGATCATTTTTGCCCTGTTTCAAGGAAACGGTACGGGAAAAGCTCCCGCAGTTCGCCCGTTCTGCAAAATGCAGCGGAACAAGATTCTCAAGTTCATGAAACCCGACATTGACTATTCCATAAGAACTGGATTCCCCTCTGCTGTGTTCCACCCTGCCGAGAAGAATTTCAAACTCACCTTTTCCGCCAATTATGCTGAACGGTATTTCCAATTCAATATGAAATTCCCCTTCTTTGACTTTTCCGGCAGCTTTCACTTCCTTTTTGAAAAAAGCGGTTCTGCTGGGCCAGTATTTCGGAGGTGTACATTTTGAAACAGTCACGACACCGGATGCATTGACAACAAATTCATACATCTCAGGAGAGTTTTTCCGCTTGAGAAGCAGCAGTACAACATCATCCTTGTAACAATTGCGGACATCCGGAGATTTTTGGTTGTTCCGGAATTCATGCATCCGCTGGTTGACCGTAACGAGAGCTGATTCATAAGCCTGAAAAGCAAGGAACAGTTTATCACTGGTATAAAGAAGTTTTACAACGGTCTGTTCCTGCGCCGGAACACCTGAAGTATTCAGCAGAAACGGGGTGAGTTCCAGCGCATTGTTCCAGACTGAATCAGAGAAAATCCCATCAATAACAGGAGCCTTATCTGTTGGAAATGCAGAGATCAGAGCGTTTTTTTTTTCGGGAATAAAGCTGTTCAGCTCTTTTTCGGTCAGGTTCGGATTTGTTGACCATACAATGCGGTCAATATCAACTGCACCTTTCTGTTTTCCGACAATGGAAAAATCCACAGAATGATTCAATGTTCTGGCATCCATAGCACCGGATTTGATCCATTTGAACTCTTTGGAATTCACGTTGATTTTTCCGCTGCGCTGACGGTCGGAAACGATCAGGAAAGCGGCGCCATCCGCTTCAGCACGGCATCTGGCATAGAGATAAACCGGCTTTGCTGTATAAGGTGCAGGGAGTTTCTGTACTGGAAGATACCACAGATTTCCACGCCGGAAAGAACCATTCAATGCAGCTTTATCCTTTTTATTGAAACCATTCAAACCGGGAAAATCTTCTGCTTCAAAAGCTCTTCCTTTGATTTCCACCGATTCCGGTTCCGTGAATTTTTCCCGTTCGACTGTCAATTTTTCAACCACAAACGGTTTCTGATCCAAAGTAGCAAGGCAGACAGGTAACGTTTTTCCATTGTGATAGACGGACATCGTATGTTCTTTGTTTCCTTTGAAGGGAACTCCATAAGAATTCAAAGGAGCAGTAAAAATAACCAGCTGAACCATGCTGTCACCGGAAACTGAAGCTTTCACTTGATATCTGCCGGGTCCCGGAATTGCAACATAAGCAACCGTTCCTTTTGCAGCATAAAGTTTTCCATCTTTCAAAACAGGTGCTGATTTTGAATAAGGTCTGAAATTCTTGAAATCTCTGGTAAAATCTGCTGTATAAATCACCTCTCCGAAAACTTGAGAAAGCGATAACACAACTGTAAAAAAGAAAAGTTTCAGATACATTATTATATTCTCCTGCTTAATTTGCCAAATGCGGTTTGGAACATTCTGTATAGGCTCCGTTAATATTATCTTCGCTCATGATAAATGGTGAAGCAAGACACCATCTTGCCTGTGTCGGAAGATTCTGGCTGATACTTGTGACATGTCCATCCAGCTGAACTGTATTGACTTTCAGATTGTGACGGAAGTGAAGCGGATATGAAACACCGGAAATTTCTGCCGGAGCTCCTTTGATGTAAGCATTCATCATACTGGCAAAGGCATTTTCCTTGTTATGATGTGCCTTCATATATTTGCTCGGTGCGGTATCTGCAAATGTTGCAACACGGGTGGATTCTTTCAACCGTGATGACGTCAGCTTCAATCTTCCCGCAGGCTGATATCCGAACACAGCATAATTATAGCCGTAATTGACATCTGCATTTGTAAATTCCCAAAAACCGCCGGAGGACGGACATTCTGTTGTACGTTCTGTAATATAACCGCTATCCTTAAACAACGGGAAAAGAGATTTTCCACCGGCATTGGATGCATTGTAAGTTGTCGGTCCGTAATCATTATTTTCCAATCCGTACTGAGTAAATCCCAGCCCCAACTGCTTGAGGTTGTTTTTGCAGTTTGAATCTCTTCCCCGTTCCCGTGCAGTATTTAAAGCAGGAAGAAGCATCCCGGCAAGGATTGCAATAATTACTATCCTGCCGGTGCAGAATTTCTGACTTTTGCATCTTTCTTTTTCTTGATTATCAAGCATTTGTGATTTACAATACTTTTTAATGGCAGAATTTTTCAATTTTTCTGTCAAAACTTCTGTTCAGCTCAATTTTTCGGTGTTTTGGATGGTGTCGATGCCAAAAAAGCAGAAATAAGCAGAAGTCGCTTTGAGGTGAAATCCGCACTGTTCCGGATTGTTTTTAATATTACGGTTTTGAGTGATTTTACTCAAAAACTGCAATAAATTCAGCTTAATCTAACATGACGTTAATATAACACA
>JAFVTF010000077.1 GCA_017503375.1 Lentisphaeria bacterium
AAAGGTCCTTTTTCCCCTCCTCAAACTCCACCCCTTTTTTCCAAACCTTTTTGCGGCATTCCGATTTTTACGATGTAAAAATCGAAATGCCATCTTAAAGTTGAAATAGCAGAAGGATTTACCAACCTGTATGGGGAACAGAGCTTTTTTTATTCAACACAAAGGGAAACTCCTTTCCTCCGAATGAGCAATCAGCAACAGGAACAGCGCCATGATAATGAAAGAACCGGACGGAGGCAACTGTTCAGACTTACTTGATCAGCAGTTTTGTGATAACCGGGAAGTGGTCAGAGGGATAACCTTCCGGATATATCGTATCATCCGTCTTGTGAGCAAGCACCAGGAATTTATCGGAGACAAAGATATAATCAATAGGCACGGTGTGCTTGGAACGACCGTAGCCGTTGAATGTCTTTTGCGGTCCTTTATGAGGTGTTTGAGTGACTTCTGCGGTATTATGGAGCAGAGATTTTGCTGTTTTATAGGTTGTCGAGTCAGGCTTTGCATTGAAATCTCCGGAGATGACAAGAGGTTTTCCGGCGGCATTTTCCCGGGCATGTCTAACCAGAAGTTTGATACCATTGACTCTTGCAAGTTCGCTGACATGATCCAAGTGAGTATTGTAGTAAACAAACTCTTTTCCGGTCTTTTTATCCCGGAATAAGCCCCATGTGGCGATTCGCGGACAGGCTGTTTTCCATGATTTCAAACCGGGAACATCCGGTTTTTCAGACAGTCCGAAAGTTCCGCCTTTGATCAGCTCAAAACGGCTTTTCCGGAAGATGATTGCAGAAAATTCCCCGGCATTTTTGAAATCATTTCTTCCTCCGCCGATAAATTGATATTCCGTTCCCAACAGATCATCCAACTGAAAACGGACAGCTTCCTGAACCCCGAAAATATCGAATTTATTTTTTTCAATAACAGCCAGACACCGCGGTTTCCGTTCCTTCCAGGTATGCGGAGTTTTATCAACCGGACAGCGGATATTATAAGTTGCCAGAGTAAAAGACTCCTCCGGAATAGAACTGCATCCGCAGAGCAGCATAAGTAAAACGAGTGCGGGGAAGCAAATTTTTTTCATGATGAAACTCCTTCTTGCTGAGTATTTGGTTCTTCTTGAGATTCTCTTTCCACTTCCAGCAGTGCAATGCGGCGGTGTTCCGAAGCAAGCACCGTGATCTTCAAATCTTCATACTCAAAGGAATCTCCGGCTTTCGGGATGGAATGAAAATGTTCCAGGACCCATCCGTTCAGAGAAACCATATCGGAATCGATCTTGACCCCGAAAAAGTCGCAGAAATCGGAAAGGTGTACAGCGGCATTGACATGATAAAGATTTTCTGAAACTTTCTTGAAAAATTCTTCCACATCATCATGTTCATCCCAGATATCGCCAACCAGTTCTTCCAGAATATCTTCCATCGTCACGATCCCGCAAGTTCCGGCATATTCATCCAGAACAACGGCCACCTGTACCTGTTTCTGCTGTAATTTCTTGATCAGAGAACTGATTTTTTCATTCTGAAACACAAAGAGTACCGGACGGATAATATCTTTCAGAGGCTTTTCTGTGATTCCCGCACCGACGTAAAACATTTTATGATGAATCACGCCGACAATATGATCTATCGTTCCGTCATAAATAAGCAGGCGGGAAAATTTTGTTTCCTGAAAGAGTCTTGCGACATCTTCTTTGGAGCAATTGCTGGGAAGTGCTTCCAGTTTGACTCGTGGTGTAAGAATATCCTTGACTTCCACGTCAGAAAATTCAATTGCATTCCGCAACAGTTCTCCATCGTTCTTGTTGATACTTCCATCCTGCTGAACTTCCTCCACAAACATGAGAAGTTCAGCTTGAGAAATCCTGCTGTCGTTATCCAGCTTAAGGAGTTTTGATAAAATCTTTTTCCAGGCGGAGAAAACAAAACATACAGGGGTGAGGATCCAAATCAGAAATTGCAAAAACGGTGCGGAGAAGATGGCAAATGATTCCGCACAATCTTTGGCAATGCTTTTCGGAGAAATTTCACCGAAAATAAGAACTGCTATTGTTATAACAACGGTGGAAAGAGTTGTACCAAGCTCATCTCCATAATACTTGACAAACAGCATAGTTCCAAGGGATGCCATTGCAATATTGACAATGTTATTTCCGATCAGGATTGTGGAGATCAGACGGTCATATTCGTCTGACAGCTTCAGTGCCAGTTTTGCACTGCGGCTGCCTTTTTCGATCAATGTTTTCAGACGGGTTCTGTTGACAGAGGAAAATGCGGTTTCCGAGGCAGAGAAATAAGCCGACATAGCGAGAAGAAAAACTAATATCCCGATATTCGGCAGTAGTCCACTCTCCATAATTTTTTTTACTCCTGATTTGTTTTCGATATCACTGATGCAGGCTAATATACATCATGAATCCGGGAATACAAGTTTTTTCCGTGATTTTATTCTGAACATGGAGGTTTTCTATATTTGCAAAAATATATTTCCGTATTATATTGAAACAACAACCAATAATCAGGATTTGGAAAAATGACGCTTCAATATACGGAAGAAAAATTTGAATTTTCCGGCTGCCGGCTCTGCTGCAAATTACATTTACCGGAACATTATATGGAAAAGAAATCTCTCCCCCTGCTGTTCGTGTTCAATAACGGTTGCGAATTTGATATTCCGGACGGCGAAACTCCTGTGATTTTTTCCTTCCTGTTTGACAAAGAAATGTTTCCGGAACAAAAATTTGAAAAAACACCGTCAGTTCCGGTAAAAGCATTACTGGAACTCCTTGATTCTGTTCTGAAAAAATATCCTGTTGATTTTGAACGGCTTTATCTGATGGGAAATGGAACCGGCACCTGCATCTGCTGGGAGCTGTTGCGCAGACGGCCCGGATTGTTTGCCGGGGCAATATTGATTGGCGGGGGAACTGATCCGGAAGGCTTTGTGCCGAATGCAGCCACTGCGTTCCGGCTTTTTCATTCTGCTGACGATAAAGAGTATCCTGTTGATGTTGCACGTAATATTTTCCTGATGCTTATGGATGCGTATTGTGATGTGAAATTGAAAGAGTTTTCCGGAACAGAATCAGTGCGTGACATTTTGGTAAACGAAAATGCTTTTTCATGGCTTTTCGGCGTGCGGCAGAAGATTTTCACATCTATGCCCCTGCCGGAAAAAATGAATGTGGTTGAGTTGGATTCCTGTGGTTTTACTGCCGCCGTTCTGCCGGAAGCAGGCGGAAACATTTTTTCTTTGCGGCATAAAGAGAGCGGAATTCCTCTTCTCCGGGAACCGCATCGTCCGGAAGAATTGTTCCATACGCCGGAACGGTTCGGCATTCCGGTATTATTTCCGCCCAACCGGATCGAAGACGGTTCCTTCTTCTTTGAAGGAAAAATCTGCCGTCTTCCGGTCAATCAGAAATTACAGAATCTTCACCTTCACGGTCTGGCAGTCAGTAAACCGTGGAAACTTACTGCTGCCGGAAAAGATTTTGCAGAAGTGAAATTTGTTTTTGATGAACACGCTCCGGAATATGAAGGATTCCCCTTTGCGTTTGAAATCGTGCGCCGTTACGAACTGAATGAAAAAGGATTGCAGGATACCGTAACTGTGCGGAACAAAGGAAAATCCGTCATGCCGCTTGGCTTGGGATTTCATACAGCATTCCCGGCAAAACAGGTGAAAGTAAGAGTCGGAACAGGAGATTGTGAAATAGAAATAGATAAAAAATCGTTTCTTCCGACGGGTCAGTGTATCAAGTGGAACGGATATGATCCCCGCGGATTGTTTGATCCGTTTGGACGGAATGTGGGATTTCATGCTGAATCCGGGAATCTCCCTGTTGAAAAAGGTTTACAGTTTCATGGAGCGGAGCTGGTATATCCGGAAGGGATTCTGCGTTATATTACGGATGAAAAATTTGGTTTCTGGTACACCTGGAACGCCGGGGGCTTGAATGATTTTCTGTGTTTGGAGCCTGTAAGCTGGATGGCAAATGCGTTGAATCTTCCGCTTCCGGCAAAGAAGTCTGGAGTCAGGAAATTGGATGCCGGAGCAGAGATCACATTTATCAGTAAATTGGAATTTTCTCTATTGCCGCATGTGTAAAACAGATGATAACGGTGCGTTTTTTTGAATGATTTGAGGATATTTCTGAGAAAATTGTTTAAAAACCGATTTGAAAAATCGCAAAAGTGCATGTATAGTACGTGTTAAAAACATGACCAATTGCATTTTAAAAAATTGAAAGGATTCAAAATGCCTAAGAAGGAAGTTAGAAAGTCCGCTGTCAAGACGTTCAAGCAGAGCGAACGCGTCAGATTGAAAAATAAAGCCTGCCGCAGTGCTCTCTGGACCGCAGAGAAGAAATTGAGAGCAGCAGTTACCGAAGGCAGCAAAGAAGCTGCTGCAGAACTGCTGCAGAAGCAGTACTCCATCCTTGACAAAGCTGTCAAGTACGGAACTCTTCACAAGAACACAGCAAATCGTAAGAAAGCACGTCTTGCTGCTCTTGTTGCAACTGCCGGAAACGCGGTCGCTGCAGAATAAGAGGTTCTCCTCAGTGAACGCCGGAGGGGAACTTCCGGCAAAAGTCTTGTCAATACCGGAATCGGTGTTGTGTATGTCGGCGGGTAATCCCGCCGTCATTGTTTTAATGGCAAAAAAGCGAAATTTTTGAAAGTAAAGAATGGAGGGGAAGATGAATCACGAACTTTTAGCTGTCCTTGAATACATTGAACAGGAACGCGGTATCAGCAAAGAGCAGCTTGTGAACGCAGTGGAAAAAGCTCTTGCTTCAACCTGTCAGAAAAATGCGGAACGCAAAGCCAAAAATGTGGTTGCCAAACTGAACCGCAGTAATGGTTCCATCCGTGTTATTGCAAATTACAAGGTTGTGGAAACAATCGAAACTTACCGGGAACCGGAAAAAGACAAAAACGGCAATATCAAGAGAGATGATTTCGGCAATGTCAAATATACTCAGAAAGACAGAGCTGATGAGCAGATCACTCTTGCCGAAGCACGGGAAATAGATCCATCTGTTCAGCTCGGTGACAATTTCCAGCTTGAAATCACTCCGGAAAACTTTGGCCGTATTGTTGCCCAGACTGCAAAGCAGGCCATTCTTCAGGAAATCCGCAAAGCGGAAAAACAGACGATTGAAGATGAATTCAGAGATCAGATCGGTGAAATTGTAAGCGGAACGGTCAAGCGTTTTGAGCAGGGCAATATTGTTGTTGATCTCCAGAAAGCGGAAGCAAGAATTCCGGCACGTGAAAAAGTTCCCAGTGAACAGTACATGCCCGGCGACCGTATCAATGCATTACTGCTGAGAATTGCCAACAAGGAAAAAGAAAACAACAGCAGAGAAGGCAAAGATAAGAATAAGG
This sequence comes from Lentisphaeria bacterium, assembly GCA_017503375.1. Classification (GTDB taxonomy): domain Bacteria; phylum Verrucomicrobiota; class Lentisphaeria; order Victivallales; family UBA1829; genus SIG79. The sequence goes on from JAFVTF010000077.1 coordinate 5,397, forward strand.
AAGACGGTTTGATTCTTTCCAGAGCCTCCAAAGAGTTTATCAGAAAGCTGTTTGAACGGGAAGTTTCTGAAATTCATGATGGAATTGTGGAAATCGTTTCTGTGGCACGCGATGCCGGAAGCCGCACAAAGCTGGCTGTGAGAAGCAACGATCCCAGAGTCGATCCTGTCGGCGCATGTGTAGGTATGCGCGGTATGCGTGTGAAAAACATCACAAACGAGCTGAACGGCGAACGTGTGGATATTATTCAGTTCTCTGATGATCTTGCAAAATACGTTTCCAATGCGCTGCATCCTGCAAAAGCGGAAAAGATTGATATTGACTACGCCACAGCAACCATTCATTTCTATGTTGACAGTGAAAATTCCAGACTTGCCTTCGGGAAAAAGGCGCAGAATATCCGTCTTGCCCAGAAACTGGTCGGCGGAGACTGGAAGATCGATCTGAAGCAGGTTGAAGAAAGTTTTGAAGAAGAAACGTCTGATTTTGCAGAAGAGAAACAGCGCAGAACGGAAGAACTCTCCAATGAACTTGGAATTTCTGTTGAAACAGCAGAAATTCTGGTTTCCAACGGTTTTCTCTCATTGGAAGGATTGAGTGAACTTTCCGAAGAAGATCTCAGAGCGATCCAGGGGCTTTCCGAAGAAGATGCCTCCGTCATCCTCGATAAAATTGCACAGTCAAAATCCTGAAGCGGGAAGATCGGAGTATGAAACATGGCAGCAAAAAATTTGAAAGTCAAGGACCTTGCCGGTAAATACGGCCTGTCTCCGAAAGACATTGTAAAAGAACTTCAGGATCAGGGGTATGCGAATATCACCGGGGCTTCCTCGGTGATTCCCCAGGATGAAGTCGAACTGGTGGAAGTTATTATTTCTGAATTTCAGGAAAAGGTGAAAGGCGGAAAGAAGGATAAAGGCGCAAAAAATCAGCATTCCCAGAAAAATGCCTCTCCTTCCGAAGTCACCATGGCTCCTCCGATCGTCGTCAAAGCTCTGGCTGAAGCCATCGGGAAACGCCCCAATGAAGTCGTTTCCGGACTTATGATGATGAACGTGCTTGCATCTATCAACCAGACAGTTGAACCGGAAGTCGCAGTGGAATTTGCAAAAAAATGCGGTGTAACTCTTCATATTGGAGCAAAAGCGGAAGCAGCTAAGAGTGAAGAAAAGAGTTTTGATCCCGAAGATGCCGCAATGGCTCCCGGAGATCCGGCTGCGCTCAAGCCCCGTTCTCCGATCGTTACCTTCATGGGGCACGTTGACCACGGAAAGACCTCTCTGCAGGACCGTATCCGCAGAACCAATGTTGCAGGCGGTGAAGCCGGTGGAATCACTCAGAATATCGGTGCTTCTGTTGCTCAGCTCAACGGAAAAACCATTACATTTGTCGATACTCCCGGTCACGAAGCATTCACCCAGATGCGTGCACGCGGTGCAAACGTAACCGATATCGTTGTTCTGGTTGTAGCTGCGGATGACGGTTTTATGCCTCAGACAGTGGAAGCTCTCAACCATGCTCAGGCTGCAAAGGTGCCGATCATTGTTGCGATCAACAAATGTGATATTCCGGATGCTGATCCGGACAGAGTTCTGCTTCACATGCAGCAGAACGGTTTGACCTGCGAAGACTGGGGCGGTGAAACAGCTGCAATCAAAGTTTCCGCAAAGACCGGAGAAGGAATTGAAGATCTTCTGGAACGGATTCTTCTGGAAGCGGAAATGCTGGATCTCAAGGCTGATCCCGCCCGTGCAGGTTTCGCTTATGTGCTGGAATCTCAGCTGGAACAGGGCTTCGGTCCCACCGCTCACATTATTGTGAAAAACGGCTGCATCAAACTGGGCGATCCCATTCTCTGCGGAGAATACTATGGAAAAGTCAAAAACCTGATCGATGTTCACGGCCAGCGCATTAAATCTGCAGGACCTGCTACACCTGTCAAGATTGCAGGACTTTCCGGAGTTCCCGAAGCCGGGAGCCGGATGGTTGTCTGTGAAAATGAAGCTATTGCGAAAGAACTGGCTGCCTCCCGTGCCGATGCAAAACGTCAGGAAGAGCTCTCTTCCAAAGCAAGCAGCGGAACGACACTGGAAGAACTTTTCTCCAAGATGGATGAAGATGCCAAGAAACAGCTTTGTGTTGTATTGAAAGGCGATGTCCGCGGTTCTGTGGAAGCAATCAGTGAATCCTTTACCAAGCTGCCCAATGACAAGATTTCTGTGAATGTGGTTCACTCCGGAGTGGGTGCTATTACAGAAAATGACGTTCTTCTGGCAAAATCCTCCGGCGGTATCGTTGTCGGATTCCACGTCCGTGTTAATCCAGGTGTCAACGCATTGGCGAAAAAAGAAAACGTGGAAATCCGTCTTTACTCAATCATTTATGAATTGCTGGAAGATATTCAGGATGCACTTGCGGGCCGTCTGGAACCTGAAAAACGTGAAAAGATTCTGGGAGATGCCAGAATCCTTCAGATATTTGAACTTTCCAAAGGTCCGAAGATCTGCGGATGTATCGTGGATAAAGGTTCTGTCAAGGTTGGCGCAAAAGCACGTGTGTTCCGGAACAACGAACTGATCTTCAACGGAGAAGTCCGTTCTTTGCGCCGTTTCCATGACGATGTGAAAGAAGTGAAGCAGGGTCTTGAATGTGGTATCAAGCTGGACAACTTCCTTGACTTTGAAGTTGGCGACCATATTCAGATCTACGATGTGGAACTGAAGAAAGCAACCCTTTGATTTACAGCAGGAAGGTAGGGAAACAATGCCTTTTACACCTGACCGTATTGCCAGAGTCAATGCGCTTCTCAAACGGGAAATTGCAGACTCTCTGGAAAAGTTATGTATCTCTCTTCCGGGAGCATTGATTTCGGTGGTGAAGGTGAACACCTCATCCACATTGAGAAACGCCACGGTTTATGTCAGTATCTTCGGAGGAAAAAATGCTCCTGCTGACTTGGAAGAAAAAGCTCTGGAGCTGCTGGAAAGCCGCAGAATTGATATTCAGAACTGCATCTCCCGTGATGTGGTTCTGAAATATACACCTGTACTGCGGTTCACTGCTGACCACAACATTGCGGAAGGCGACCGTGTTCTTGCAATTCTCCGTGAACTGGAAGAAGAGGGTAAAAAGAAATGACATCCAAAGCGTTTCTCGCTGCTTTGGAGGGTGCAAAAAAACGTGGAAACGGCTTGATTCTGATTGCGGCACATTGCCGTCCGGATGGAGATGCCGTTTCCTCTGTTGTTTCCGCTGCTGCTATTCTGCGTGATGCCGGATACAATGCAGTCGGTATCCTTCCCGAGCCGCTCCCCGACAGCTGTCTTCCGTTCGTTCCGGAAGATTTGATCGTCCGCAGTTCTGCCGGATTGAATCCGGAACTTTTTCTGATTCTGGACTGTTCCAATCCGGAACGCATTGCTGCCGATGGATTTGAACCGTCCTGTCCGGTTATTAATATTGATCATCATCCGGATAACTCCCAGAAAGCGGAATTGTCTCTGGTGCGTCCGGAATGCTGTGCAACTGCCGAAGTGCTTTATCATTTCTTTACAGATTGCGGTTTCGCCATTACTCCGGAAAACGCCACCCGGCTTCTGCTTGGAATTCTGACAGATTCCGGCTGTTTCCGGTTTGACAATACCTCTCCGGAGGCATTGGAATCTGCGGCGGCACTGATCCGTCTTGGAGCCGACCGCAGCAGAATCGTTTTGGAAGCATTTTCCAACCGGGACCCCGGTCTGGTCCGTCTGGAAGCAGAGCTATTGAACAACCATCTGCAAATGGCGTTTAACGGAAGAGCAGCATGGATTGTCCTGACTCCGGAATTGCTGCAGAAATATGGAGTTGAAGTCCGCAATACAGAAACACTGATTGATGCGGTCCGCAATATCCGCGGTGTGGAAATTGCGGCATTGCTCCGGGATGAACCGGACGGTTACAAACTTTCACTCCGCAGTAAAAATGCACGTTATTCCGCCGGAAGGATCGCCCGACGTCTGAATGGCGGCGGTCACGAAATGGCGGCAGGCGGTTATATTTACGCTGCTAACGCAGAAGAAGCCGGTGAAATTCTCACCAAACAGATACAATTGGAATTTGATGCTTTATGAGAAACAGAAAACACAGATTGCCCCCCTTTGAAAAAAGCGGGATCATCCTGGTCAACAAGCCCGCAGACTGGACAAGTCACGATGTGGTATCCTTTATCCGTGCCCGGTTCAATGTGCCGAAAGCCGGACATTGCGGGACTCTTGACCCTGCCGCAACCGGACTGCTTGTCGTCGTCATCGGAAAGTTCACCAAACTCAGCCAGAAGTTCAGCGGTGAAGATAAGACTTATGAAGGAACCATTCTGTTGGGAACCGTTACGGATTCTCAGGATCTGGATGGAGAAATCCTTCAGCAGAATGACTGGTCCGCCATTACGCCGGAACGTCTCGAAGAAGGTTTCATGAACTTCCTCGGCGATATTGAACAGGTTCCGCCCATGGTCTCCGCTGTTAAAAAGGATGGCAAACGTCTTTATGCACTTGCCCGGGAAGGGATTGAAGTGGAACGGGAAGCAAAACCTGTCACAATTGAATCCATCAAACTGACCCGCGTGGAATTGCCCTATGCTGATTTTGTTGTAAAATGTTCCAAAGGAACGTACATCCGGACCCTTTGTTCCGATGTGGGAGAACTCCTCGGCTGCGGAGCATGTCTCAGCCGCCTGAACAGAATCCAGAGCGGGGAATTTGAATTGAATGAAGCAGTGACCATTGATGAGATGAAAACCTGGGATCAGGCTCAGCTCGCAGAATACGTGGATCATTACCTTCATACCCGTATCCAGAAAATCCAGAAATTTTCTGATTTCTAATCTCAATAATCACAATAATTAACCCGGAGGAAGCAGCATGTTATCATTTCCGCAAATTGAACAGACCGCCAATGAGTTTCTCAAGAATTTCAGCGGGGACCGTTTTGAATTTTCCGAAGCCGCAGAATTTCTCTTTGAAAAATTCCCGGCAAAGGATGCTGATGAAAAAGAGATGACCGAAAAGAAACTCCGGAATATTCTGGATGGTTCTGATGATGGTTTTGCCAGAACTTTTTACGGTGATACGTTCTACATTCTGGACCGTTATCTGAAAGGACTGGTTTTCCGCTGCAAACCCCGTCCGTTTGAGCTGGAAGAAGGAATTCTGATCCCCGGTGCAAGATTTGAACCTTATCATTCCCCGGAACTTTTCGCGGATGATCTGGAACTTTCCTCCGACTGCGGAAAGATTCAAACGAAAGATTACCTTGCCTCCTATGAAAAAGTGGAGGATCTCTATTATCTTCTCGGCCCCGGCGGAACAATTGATATGTTCTATGCGGAAAAACAGGATAATACTGATGCAATTATGGAGGCCGGCGGTCTGAAAGGTTCTCTCCGGCTCAGCCAGACGGTCTTCGATTTTGCTCAGTTCTACAAAGAGCATAATGTCCGCAACGGCGATATCCTCAAATTTACGCTCGATTCCTACATGAACGGAACAATCCGCGTGGAACATGAACCCCGTCCCGATGCACCCACCGCAAAAGAAACGCAGGAATGGATCAGAAAATTTGAAAAATATCTCGGTAAAGTCTGCCGCGATTACAAAGATTCTTTCGATATTCCCTCTCAAATCCTTTACGCTTATATTTACGGTGAGGATGAAGGAAATGACCTCCGCAAACTCCGCGGACCTGCCATTGATACTTATCACACTCTCATGCAGAATGTGGAATTCATCCGGGAAGGGGTGGATTGGACCCTCTCATCCTCCGATAACGATGATGACAGCGAAATCTTTTCCATGCCGGATACTGCGGCGGAAAAAGAGGAAAAGTCTCCCTGCTCCTGCGGTCACGACCACAAAGATCACGAATGTACCTGCGGTCACGACCACAAAGATCACGAATGTACCTGCGGTCACGACCACAAAGATCACGAATGTACCTGCGGCGATGAAAAATGTACTTGCGGTCATGAGCATAAAGAAGAGGTTCCGGAAGAGATCACAGCAGATCAGTTTACGATTTCTGCAGGTTCTCTGGAATCCATGGATGCGATCTGCCGGGAACTGAAAGCAGACTTCCGGGAAACAGAATACCGTGCATCCGTATTTGATGCCATGGCATCCGGAATGGATGATTTTGATGAATTCCAGCGTGTGAATGGAGAATTCTTTGAACTTGAATTTCAGGATGAAGCCCAGAAAGCAGTTTATCTGAACTTTGCAGAAGAGATCTGGGAATATGTTTCCGATATTTATGCACACAATATTGATGCGATGAAGGCTCCGCTGCGGCAGCGTCTTCTGGAAATCAATGACCATTGTGCGGATGCTCAGAAAGAGCATGAAACCGATAAGAAAACTGCCCGGAAACTGGGCGAAATCCGTCAGGATATCCGCACGACGCTTGCGCTGCTTTCCACCGATGCGGAACTGGAAGAAACAGCCATTGAAGATCTTGATTTGAGAATCGGTGATATCGAAGATGCTCTTGACGATTATCTCTAACAGAAGGAATGTTTTTTATGCCTATATTTGAATATCAATGCGGAAAATGCGGGGCTGAGTTTGAACGGCTTGTCCCGAAAGCTGATGCCGCAGTTCATTGCGAAAAATGCGGCAGCGGTGATGTGAAAAAGAAACTTTCCACATTCGCCGCATCCGTTCCAAGTTCCAACTCCTGCCCTGCTATGGGAAGCTGTCCTTCCGCCTCCGGCGGATGCGCCCACGGCGGAGGATGCTGCTGTGGTGGTCACTGATGAAAAATACGGAAATGAATCAGATATTGACGGCAGCCGGAGTCCGGCCGAACAGGAAATTGGGTCAGAACTTTCTCATTGATGCCAATTTTCTGGATTGGATCGTGCGGGAATCCGGAGCTGCCCCCGGAGCCAAAATTCTGGAAGTCGGACCGGGATTCGGAGCTTTGACAGAACGTATGCTTGCAGAAGGAGCAACTGTTACTGCTGTGGAATTCGATCACAGAATTGCAGAATGGCTCCGGCAGAACCTCTGTCCGAAAGGATTGAATCTGATTGAAGGGGATGCCTGCCGGGTGAAACTGGATGAGATTTACCCCGGAACAGATTACAAGATGGTTTCCAACCTGCCGTATTCAGCCGGAACCGTCGTTGTTGCCAATCTGCTTGACAGTCCCAATCCGCCGGAGGAAATGGTGATCATGCTTCAGAAAGAGGTGGCAATGCGTCTTGCCGCTGAACCCGGAACCCATGATTACGGTGCATTATCGGTGCGTGTGCAGGTTCTGTATGAAGCAACTCCTCTGCGGATCGCTCCGCCGGAAATGTTCCATCCCCGCCCGGAAGTAGATTCCTGTGTGATCCGGCTCAAACGGCATGCAGAGCCGCCCTCTGCGGAATACCGGAAAAAACTTTCCACTGTGGTCCGTCTTGCATTCGGACAGCGCAGAAAGAAAATGATAAAACAGCTTTCCAGTTTTGCCGGACGCGAAACGATTGAAGCGATTTATGAAAAAATCGGTTTGAAAGAGGATATCCGTGCAGAACGGGTGACGGTTGACCAGTTCCGTCAGATCACCGATTGTCTTCTGAGATAAAAGTCCCTTCTCCGGCAAGGTCTTTTCCCCATGACTTTGCCGGAAAATAAATTTCCTATATAAAAAATACATTTTTTTTTGGAAAGTAAATTGACATTCTTTCATGTGCGGTTATAGTACGTTTTATGCAGAAAAAAAATAACATGCCTCAATATTATCTGTCAATATTTGAAAATCACGATTGAGGCGTTTTACAGGAGAAGAGATCGCATGGAATTACTTTTTGAGATACAGTTTGACAACGGAGCCAGATGGAAAGCGACTGGTGATGATTCCTTGAACCTGCAGGTCAATGATTATTGTGTTGTCAAAAAAGATTTTTACGTGGATTATGCCCGGATCATCAAGATTTACGGTGAAGCCGCACAATTTGCAGATCTGATCAAACCAACCCGCCCGCAAACAGTTGTTGATCATAAAGACGAACCGGCTGTTGTCCAGCGGAAAGCTACGGTCGTGGATCAGGCAAAGGCAACAGAAAATCTTGCCCGTGCGAAATCAGCATTGCGAACAGCAGCCACGCATATTGAGCAGCTGAACCTGCCGATGAAACTGATCAATGCTCATTATTCCTACGACGGGAAACTGGTCACGATCCAGTTCAGTGCGGAAGGCAGAGTGGACTTCCGGGAACTTGTCAAACAGCTTTCTGCTGCATTGAACACAAGAATTGAACTCCGCCAGATCGGGGTTCGTGATGAAACTGCAGCGATCGGCGGTATTTCCCCCTGCGGACGGCCGCTCTGTTGCTGTACGTTCCTTCAGGATTTTGCCTCCATCAACGTGAAAATGGCAAAAGAACAGGATCTTTCTCTGACACCCTCTACCATTTCCGGTGTATGCGGAAGATTGAAATGCTGTTTGAAGTATGAACACGAAGGCTATATGGAAATGGAAAAGAATATGCCCCGCCGCGGTGATTGCTGTGAATGTGCCGAAGGAAGAGGCAGAATTACTGACCGGAACCTTCTGACCCAGACCGTTGTTGTCGAGCTGGATGATACCGGACGGACCATGACTCTTCCCAAAGAAGAGGTCAGAGTCGTTTATCCGGAAAAACATAAAAAGACTGTTCCTGAAAACAAAGAACGTCATTGATTTTCAGGAAAATATGAAAAAACGGGCTGCTGCAAGAATAATCTGCAGCAGCCCGTTGGATTTTCTTCCGCCATCCGGAAAAATTTCTTCACTTCAAATTGATTTTGTATTTGGAATAAGGGACAAAAGCATAGATCACTCCTGCCCCCTTGCAAGCAATCTCATATTCATTGAAAATAAACATAATCCCTGTATCATTCAAATAGAAATTTTCCGTCAGAAACGGTTTCGCCAGCAGTTTTCCGGATAGCTCTTTTTCACTGCATTTGAAATGTTTTGCAATTCCGGAAGTAATCAGAGCGAGAAGTTTCTGACAATGTTCTTTTGAGGGAGCGATCTCCTTGAAGGTTATCTTTTTTCCGCTGCCGCGCCGCAAAGAACCGACTTTCACCATGTGA
>JAFVTF010000078.1 GCA_017503375.1 Lentisphaeria bacterium
AGAATAACATAAAGCCCCGAAGGGGCGACAGAATAAGGTTTGTTCAAGCGGATTTTTCTGTCGCTCTTTCAGAGCTTCAGAGATGATTTGTGATTTATACCCAGGGCTGCGCGGTCCTTCAGACCGCTTACCCTGGGCTTTGTTCTGACGGCTCCTTCAGAGCCTTTGCCCCATTCGGGGCAGCTCCCTCAATCAAGACATTTGAACAGACTGATAAAAACGTCTACATTATATACAGACATGGATGTCTGCAAATGATTTCAATGCTCAAACAATAAAATAACGGCTATTGTAAAATTTCTGCTTTTGCAACAGCCCCATCTTAAAGTTGAAATAGCAGAAGGATTTACCAACCTGTATGGGGAACAGCGCTTTTTTGAAAAACAAAAATTGAAATGCCATCTTTTTTTTCGTGATTTTCCGTGGTTCCTCAACAGATTCGCGGAAGCAGTTCGCCGCCGGGACGGGGCAGCAGAGTCTGTGCTCCGATTTCGGTTGTCATCACAACTTTTCCGACTTGATCGGCGATTACTTCACCAATGATTGCCGCATTTTTGGAGTACGGACATTTCCGCAGAGTTTCCACCAATGCCGGAGCAACTTCTGCAGGAGCAAATACAACGAGACGTCCTTCGCAGGCGAGATAGAGCGGCTCCAATCCCAGCATACCGCAAACGCCCTTTACGCCATCGGCTACAGGGACGGATTTTGAATCCAGTTTGATCCCGACTTTGCTCTGTTCTGCGATTTCATAAAGAACAGTTCCCACGCCGCCGCGGGTTGCATCACGGATCACGTGAATGTCGGAAGTGGTCTTGAACATCTCTTCCACGGTACCCCAGAGCGGAGCGCAATCGGAATCAACATCGGAAGCTTCGATCCCGAATTCATCTCTGGCAAGCAGAATAGTACAGCCATGGCGTCCGACATCGCCGGTTACGATGATGGCATCGCCGGGTTTGGCGAATGTTCCGGAAGTATGAGCATTCTCCATGATTTCACCGATCCCGGAAGTGGTGATAAAGATTTTATCGACTTGTCCTTTCCCTGCGACTTTTGTATCACCGGCAACGATTCTGACACCTGCTTCGGCGGCAGTTTTTTCCATTGCCGCAGCGATCTCTTCCAGTTTATCCATGGGGAACCCTTCTTCGATCACGAATGCACAGGAGAGATATTTCGGTTTTGCGCCCATACAAGCCAAGTCATTGACAGTTCCGCAAATACTGAGTTTTCCGATATTCCCGCCAGGAAATTCAAAGGGGGAAACGATGAAACCATCGGTGGAAAAAGCCAGTTTTTTTCCGGAAAGAGAAAGAACGGCGGCATCATCTCCGGTGAAATCCGGATTTGCAAAATGAGCTTTGAAAACACGGTCGATAAGTTCGGAAGTCTGACTTCCTCCGGCGCCGTGTGCGAGTGTAACAGTGTCTTGTGTCATATTAGAGATCTCCATATTGATAATAAGCGGAACAAGTTCCTTCGCCGGAAACCATACAGGCTCCGACGGGATGAAGCGGGGTACATACTTTTCCGAACAGCGGACAATCCTTCGGGCAGCAATCGCCCCGGAGGATCTCACCGCAGCGGCATGCGGGGTTTCCCCTGCCCTCTGTTTGCGGCAGTTGAAAACGGATTTCAGAATCAAACTCTTCAAAATCTTTCCGGAGTTTCAGACCGGATGCAGGAATCACACCCAATCCGCGCCATTCAGAATCGCAAGGTTCCATCACTTCATTTGTAACTTGAACGGCAAGGGGATTTCCCTCCGGCTTCACCACAGCCGGATAACAATTCCGGAAGAACGGTTTTCCTTTCTGTGATTCCTGAACGATCACAGCAAGAGCAGTCAGAACTTCCTCAGCGGTAAATCCGGCAACGACTCCGGAAACACCTTTTTCCCGCAGTTCTTCATAAAGCTTTGTTCCGGTGATCACGCTGACATGACCGGGAAAGAGAAATGCATCTGCGCTGCTCTGCAATGCGTTATAAGCCATCGGCATTGTTTTATTGGCAGTAAGAATGGAAAAGTTTCCGATTCCGTTTTTCTTTGCTTTCTTCACAGCCAGACACGCTCCGGGAACTGTTGTTTCAAACCCGACGGAAAGGAAAATTACCTGTTTTTCAGGATTTTCTTTTGCCAGTTTGAGCGCATCCATCGGAGAATAAACGGTCCGCAGTTCTGCGCCTTTGGAACGGGCACCGGCAAGACTTGTCTCGGTTCCGGGAACCCGGATCAGATCGCCGAAGGTGCAGATCATGGTATTATCCATCAACGCAAGCTGAATTGCCTTGTCGATATAACCGACAGGTGTCACGCAGACAGGACAGCCGGGACCGGAGATGAGTTTCAGGTTTTCCGGCAGAATTTTCCGGATTCCCAGACGGAATATTTCATGGGTATGCGTTCCGCAGACTTCCATGATCCGCAGCGGACGCCCGGTATATGATTCAACTATTTTCTTTGCTTCCAGCATCCTGCACCTCAACTTTTTCGTCGGTGATCTTTGCAATCGCAATTCCTGCATGAACCATGACATAATCGCCAGGTTCGAGATCATCCAGCAGTTCGGCACTGACTTCTCTCTGAGCCCCGGAGGCATCAATCAAAGCAGTTCCGTCATCAATCCGTAATACTTTTGCAGAAAGTCCCACACACATATTTATTTCTCCTTTACGAGTTTAATTTTTTCATTGCCGCAACCGCCTGTCCGAGCGCGATCCCTCCATCGTTAGGCGGAATCAGATGGTGTCTCAAAACCCGGAAACCATCCTGTTCCAAACGGCTCATCACAGATTCCAGCAGCAGCGTATTCTGGAATACGCCTCCACTGAGCGCACAAATATTACATTCAAGCCGTTTCCGCAGAATACGGCAGGTTTCAACAATCATCAAAGCCAGTTTTTCATGGAAAATCCGGGCAAGAATTCCGGTTGATTCTCCGGAAAGACGGCGTTCGATCAACTCTTTGACCAGCAGATCAGTCCGCATTGTCAGAACCTCATCCTGCATTTCCGGTGCAGGAAGATTCCCCACGGAAACAGTGCCTGCCGATTCGGCGAAAAATTGCAGTTTCATTGCAGCTTCCCCTTCAAAAGACGAACGGCTGCATATTCCAAGAATCGCACTGACCGCATCAAACAAACGTCCGCTGCTGGTTGAGACAACCGTATTCAGACGCCGTGCCGCCATAACGGAAAGCACTTTTCTCTCCTGTTCCGTGCACAGATTCAATTTTTCCACGATTTCAGCGGCATGTTCCGGAAACAGTTCCTGTATCATGGGAACAGCGATCCGCCATCCTTCTTTTGCGGAGGCATCTCCGCCCGCCTGAAGGAACGGAGAAATCTTTCCGACCCGTTCAAATCCATCCAGGGATGAATAAAGAATTTCACCGCCCCAGATCGTACCGTCTGAGCCATAACCTGTCCCGTCAAAAGAAACGCCGATCACAGGTTCAGAAAAATCATTTTCCGCCATACAGGAAAGAATATGTGCATAATGATGCTGTATTTTTATAAGCGGGATACCAAGAGATTCCGCTACTTCTGTTGTGTGGTAAAGCGGATGAAGATCGCAGGCTATCAACTGAAGTTTGATCTCAAGAAGAGATTCCATTCTGACAACAGATTCCTGCAATGCGTTCACTGTCCGCAAATCCTCCATATCCCCAAGATACGGCGAGGGATAAAACAAAGAATCATGTCCCAGACAGAAAGTATTTTTCAGTTCACCGCCGATTCCGAGAACTTGTCCTTTCCAGTTTCCGGAAAGCATTTTCGGCAGCGGCGCATATCCGCGGGAACGGCGAATCATGTATGGCTCTCCGCGAAAAGTATCCATAACAGAATCATCTGCGCGCAGAAGGATTTTCCGGCTGTGACTGAGGATCAAGTCGCAGAAAGAGGATATTTCCGCCACAGCATCTTCATCAGAACGGCAGATTGGCGCACCGGAAACATTTCCGCTGGTCATCACCAATGCTTCCGGCATATCTTCCCCGTGAAACAAAAGCAGATGCAGCGGAGTATAGGGCAGCATACAGCCAAGCTTCGGATTTCCAGGTGCAAGTTCTTCCGGCAAAAGACTTTGCGCTTTTTTCTCAAGCAGAATGATCGGCTTCTGATGTCCATCCAGCAATCCGGTCAGATGTTCCGATATCACACAATGTTTTTCTATCGTTGCCAAATCTTTCATCATAAGCGCAAAGGGCTTGACCGGACGGCGTTTCAGTGAACGCAGCCGCATGACAGCTTCTTTATCAAAGGCATTACAGCAAAGATGAAATCCGCCGATCCCCTTGACAGCAATGATTTTCCCATTGAGAATAGATTCTTTTGCAACACGCAAAGCCTCTGTACCCCGTTCTTCTCTGCCTACCAGATAAAGTTCCGGACCGCAATCATTGCAGCAGACAGGCTGGGCATCATAACGCCGGCTTTCAGATGAGGTGTATTCCCCGGCACATTCCGGACACATGGGAAACTCTTTCATTGTCGTCCGTTCCCGGTCATAAGGCATTGCTTCAAGAATCGTCAATCTGGGACCGCATGCAGTACAGTTGATGAACGGATGCAGATATCTGCGGTTGGCAGGGTCAAACAATTCCTGCTTGCACAAAGGACAGGTTGCGATATCGGGAGAAACAAAAATCGCACCGCATTCTTTTTCGCTTTCGATGATACGGAAAGAATCAAATTCCGGTTCCTGAACGGGTGTCACATCCACCCGCAAAATCGCAGAACGGGGGGGAGCCTCTTTTTCCAGTGCTATGAGAAATTCACGGCGTGCAGCAGAATCTCCCTGCAGATGTATCTCCACATAGGAACCTTTATTCGCTACACTTCCGCACAGGGAAAAACGCCGGGCAAGCCGATCCGTAAACGGACGGAATCCAACCCCCTGCACGATACCGTAAACACGGATCAAATCCGTTTCTCTCATATTGTCTGCCCCTCCTCCAATTGTCCGGAAACCGCAAAATGACAGAACGGAATAAACCGCTCCGCTGCATGAGCAACCAGATGTTTGAATTTCGGATCACCGATCACCGCATCATATTTTTCATTTGCAAAATGTTCCAGAAACGCCTCTTCCCCGGAAAATTGAATATCTCCCGGTTCCATCCACTCTTTTTCCATGCGGAAGAAAGAGGAAACAATCACATTTTTTCCAACCAGTTTCCGGATCTCATTTCCTGCAAACTGTTGATGGATCACCAATACTTTTTTCCCCGTCAGAGAACCCAGTTCTTTCTCCAGAGTTTCCGGCAGATAAGGACAGCATACTTCATACGGTGTGCCGAATGTTTTTTTCAGATATTCTGCAGCTGCCAGACCGGATGGTGACACAACAAAATTTTTCTCAGCGGCAGAAGCTGTCCGGATCGTCTCCAATCCGGCTCCCATGCCGTAACAATAAACATCTTTCCATCCGTTTTTCCGGAAAGACTCTGCCACAACAGTTCCGGCATCAATGCGGCTGAAGTCCAGAGGTGTTACGCCAAGGACACCAGCCCTGCCCTGTTCCACCGGAAGAGTTTCTATCGCAAAGACTTGCATCAATTCCAGATAAGCCGTTTCCGCTCCGGAATCGTACAATCCGGTTCCTGCGGCGGAAATTGCCAGCACGGGTTTTCCGGTACGGCGTTCCGTCATCCGTTTCAATGCCTTGAAATCCGTTGCGATCACCGCCGGAACAGGCGTTGAAATCAGAGCAGAAAATTCAGAACCGGTATCTTCCAATGCTGCTGCAGTTTTCCGGACCAGATGTTCATCACGTCCGAGAATCGCATCCATATCCCGCAAAGCAGCACTGAAAAGAGCGCATTTGGAAGTAAACCAGCGGGGTTCGTCGAACCCGCAAATATTCCCTGTACAGCCGCCTGCATCGCAAATCACGATCAGTCCGCCCAGTTCAAAAAGAACAGAAACCGCTCCGGAATGGTCCGGTGCAAAAGGAGATAACCGTTTCAAAAGCATTTTCATTTGGCATCCCTCCCTTTCAATGTTTCTGAAATTTCCCGGAACAATGCAGTCACACCGGAATATCCGAACGGCTGAGCCTCCCCGTTCCAGCGTAATCCGGGGGAATCCGGATGATAATACATGGCATCCTGTCCAATCACAAAATCAGGTTTTTCCGTTTCTTTATAAGAGATCATGGATGGCGACAGATTGGAATAAATCCGGGTTTCCGGACTGAGTTCCGCAATGCGTTTCACATAAACAAAATTGCCGCTGCCGATCGTTCCGAAAATCTCATTCACCTTGAACCCGTACCGCAGAAGAGCAAGCGAAAGTTCAAAAGGATCGCAGTTGCTCCATTCGCCAATGGAAAAACGCAATGAACCATGCTCTTTCAGACAGGTCTGAACAGCATTTTCCGCTTCCGCAAAGAAGGGCGCATCATCAAAATTCAAACCGGCCGCTTGTGACAGCAAGCGGTACTGGTTCCGGATTTTTTCGATCTGATAAATCCGGGTAAGTTCAATAAAGGGAATTTCCAGCCGTTTCTCAATATCCAAGGCTGCGTAACGTGCTTCCGGATTCAGAACAATATTGAAGTTCGCTTCGGACATTTTCTGATATTCCGCATAATCCGCACAACGGGATATTTCACGGATCTGTTTGATTCCGCCCTGACGGAGCAAGGTATAAAGTTCCGAATCATCCCGCAGCGGGGAAAAATAACCAAGCAGGTTCACGGAATCTGTCTTTCTCGGCTGTTTTTCCAGCAGAGAGTAAACACTTTTGCGGACAGAGGTCATAGGCGGAACACGCCCTTCCCGGGTAAGCGCATACATGTAGCACGGAACCACAGGAACATCCGCAGCAGCCGAAGCCTTCCGGCAGACCCGGTCCATATCTGTTCCCAGCAGAGCATCCACACAGGTGATACAGATCATCACTGCACTGGGAAAGGTTTCACAGGAGGCGCAAACCTCTTTCACAGCTTCAGGAATCCGCATGAGATGACGCCCGGTGACAATATCCGTATCATCCAGAAGAAGATAGAAAAAGCGGTCTGCATAAGCGCTGTCATTTCCGAGAGCAGATGTATTCCGTCCGCAGCAGCGCGGGGCGACCAGAAGCATAACCGATCCCGGCACAGCCAATCCGGCACGTTTCACACCGAATCCCTGCGCACCCGGAGAGTTGAACGCCAATGTCGCAGGCGAACTGTAAATCAAATGCGATGCAGAAATCAATTCCGAAGGAATATGTTCCCTGCCCAGAGCCGCCAGCTCACGTGCTGTTATGTAATATGCACTTTTTCCCATTCTCACTTATCCTCTTGCAAAAATTTCCGGGCAAGTCCGATAAACTGCTGGCTGACAGGCAATTCCGGAGCGCCTTCCACAACAGTTTTTCCCTGATCTTCCCAATGAATGATATCATTGCTCCGGGGAATATCCGCCACGATCTCAAGTCCATTGGCATCCGCAAACGCACGAACTTTTTCCTCCTCCTTCTCCACGCTGCGGCGGTTCATGACAAGTCCGAACACTTTGGCATACGCTCTGTCTGCAAAATTCTGAACAGCACTGTTGATATTGTTTGCAGCATAAAGAGCCATTTTTTCGCCGGAGGTGACGATCAGCACATGATCTGCATAATTTTCCCGGATCGGTGCGGCAAATCCGCCGCAAACCACATCCCCCAGAACATCATAAAGAACAACATCCGGCTGATAAGTTTCAAACAGTTTCAAATCTTCCAGCAGGCTGAATGTTGTGATAATACCGCGTCCGGCACATCCCAAACCGGGTGTCGGTCCTCCGGTTTCAATACAGAGAACCCCGCCGAACCCTTCCTTTGCAATATCGGAAATCTGTTCCGGCTCCTTATCATATTCCCGCAGATAATTCATCACCGGCATAACCGGATCTCCATTCAGCAGATTGATCGTGGAATCAGCTTTCGGATCGCAGCCGATTTGAATCACTTTTTTTCCAAGACGGGCAAATGCCGCCGCAAGGTTGGAGGTCACTGTGGATTTCCCGATCCCGCCTTTTCCGTAAATCGCTATCTTGATCATAATGAAAACATCTCCCGTTTCAATTCCCGACAAATATGATTCTTGATTTCTCCCGAAAAGCATCTGCCGGAAAATGCTTCATGAGGATACCGGATAAATCTCACTCCAGCGGGACATACCGGTTCAAATAATGGATCAGCAAATACGATTTCCGATTCCGAAAACTCTGCTGATATCTGATCTTCACAATTGATAACTCTGTCACCGGGTGCAAGAACTGCCGGCTGTAATGCGGCCGGACACAAGACCCGGACAGGCACTCCGCAATCTGCCGCCAATGCAGCTGCAAAGGACGATGCCGTAATGCTTTCGCCGACAACAGAAATCCCGCCTTTGTCCGGAACGGTTCTGCCCGTATGCGGAGAAAAACAAATTCCCTGTTCTTCCGCTTTTTTCAGAGACAACAGAAGTTCGTCCGCAAACGCTTTCCCGTAAGGAACTCCCGTTACATACGGAATACTGAAACGGTTCTTCAAATATTCCGCAGCTGCAATTCCGCAGGAAGATATCACCAGATTCACAGCGGCTTTTCCAGCCATTGCGATCTCTTCCGGAGCACTCTCCATTGCCATACAGGATACGACATCGTATCCATTTCCGGAAAGCCATGTCTTGATAGAAGAAATCGAACCGTTCAGAGAAAAATCCAATGGAGTCGCACCAATGATATTTACAGAACGTTTTTGTTTTTCCGTATCAGTACAAAAACGTTTGAGATAAGCGCACAAAGCATCGGAAGCCCCTTGAAGATAGCTGTTCATTCCGTTCGTATGCAGTCCGAAAACCGGAAGTCCGGTCTTGGTTTCCAATTCCATTGCCAACGCATCGAAATCCGTTCCGATCATCATCGGCATGGGGGACCCGCAAAGTGCAAGAAATCGCGGTTTCAATTCTTCCGCGGCACGGACCATATCATCCACCAGCCGGGCATCATTCCCCAGAATGGCATCCGTCTCCGTCAACGCAGAAATATATATCATGCTGTCCTGCTGATACCAGCGCGGTTCATCATGGGTGGAATAAGTGGAATTGCAGCCGGATGCATCATGAACAACTGTCATCCCGCCCAATTCATACAGCATGGAACAGACACCTGCGGTATCTGAGGCATAAATGGAAATGATTCTTGCAGTCTGTTTCATAATAAGCAGCTTTCGCATCCCAGCCCTTTGAGCTTGATGACTTCTTTTGTATCTTTTTCATTTTTGAACGCGTCGATCATCCATTCACACATACGGATGATCCCTTCAAATCCATGAGCTCCGCCGCCCGCAACAATATTCACAAAATGGCGGGTCCCACTGAAATATGCCGCTTTCTGTCCGATGGCGAGCACAGGTTCTTCCGTACGGCATCCTTTTCCGGAAAAACGCATTTTCACATGAACCGTAGCGGTCAGAATCAACTCAGGATAATTGGTTTTCAGAAACTCAAAATCTTCTTTTTCCTCTCCGATAAAAACATCAGCATAAACCCGTTTGACATTGAACCCGTGTTCCAGCAGAAGCCGTGCAAGTCCAAGCGGTCGCGGTGTGGAAGTATAATCAATCTCTATTGCAATATTTCCAATCACGTCCTTCAACTGTTTCAATGCTTCTTCCGCTGTCCGGATTTGCAATTCAGGATCAACTTCCGGCAATCCGAGCAATTCAAGAAAACACCTCTGATTCCGTGCATTTTCCGCATAACTGTAACTCAATGGATAATAGAAAAACTTCCGGTTGAGCCGTTTGGCAAGATGCTCGGCTCCGGCTTTTGCAGGGGGATATGTTGCGATCATCAGAGAACTTTCCCCCATCCGGAGATATTCTTCATAATCCCGGCACAATGTAATATCACGCACCCCCAATCCATTCCCGGCAAGACTTCTGCAGAGAAAACTTTCCGGATCTGTCGGACGGTCATTTCCAACAATTGCAACGGATTTCGGATTTTCCGGCAAAGATTTGAGCGGGGCAAACAATTGCTGACGCATCATTTGATCCGGCGTCAATCCGCTTTTCCGCATGGTCGGATGCATATAACATTCGATAAAATCTATTTCCGGAAACCGTTCCCGCAGCTGCTCCAATACCAGAGTAAAATCAAATCCGGAAAACAGGTGCAGACAGCTCACGAAAAGCAATACAGCTTTCGGTTTTCTCTTCATCTGTTCAAGAATGTGAACACATCCATCGACCAAATCCTGTTCCATCTTTCCGGAAAACAGATCATTTTCTTCCAGAGAAACCCAGGACATCCGGTTCATGGCATTCATTTCCGCAGCAGTCAGGATCACTCCGCGCAGGCACCCCCGCGCACATGCAAAAATCTGATGAGATTGCGGAACAAGCATCCCGGTGTGGACAATATTCCACGGACCGCGCGCAGGCGCACTGAACTCCAGCCCCGCCTCAAACGGCGAAGGAAAAACAGCATCGCCTATCCTGATTTCCGCTCCGGACATATCCAGATGCGGTTGAACTTTTGTCAGCACAGCGCACCTCCGGATTTTAAAAGATTTTCTGCCAACGATTCAAATTGTTTCGCTGCAGCAGATTCCGGAAAAGCTGAAACAACAGTCGTTCCCAGTTTTTCCGCCTGCCGGATCTCCTGACTCAATTCAATATCACCGACAATTCCGGTATGAAACTCTTCTGCCAGTTCACGGACGCGTTTCTCTTCCTCTTCCACATTTCTCCGGTTCAGAATCAAGCCGCCGAGCGGAGCATATCCCCTGCCCCGGAAATTTTCCACAGCCATCGCAATATTGGCAGCTGCATAAATGGACATTTTTTCGCCGGAAGTGAGAATATAAACCTGATCGGCGTAGCCTTTTCGCATGGGCATGGTAAAACCGCCGCAAACCACATCCCCCAGCACGTCATAAAGAACAACATCCGGCTTGTAAAAATCATACGCGCCCTTCTGTTCCAGTTTTTCCAATGCGGCAATAATTCCGCGTCCGGCACACCCCAAACCAGGCACAGGACCGCCCGCTTCCACACACAATACGCCATTGTCGCCGACATGAATCATGTCTTCCAATGAAAATTGATCGTTGCGTTCGCGGATCAGATCAAGAACAGCAGGAATCTTCACATTTGCATGAAGAGAAGAAGTGGAATCAGCCTTGGGATCGCATCCGATTTGCATAACGCGCAATCCCATCCGGGCAAATACAGCAGAAAGGTTTGAGACGGTTGTGGATTTTCCAATTCCGCCTTTTCCGTAAAAAGTAAGTTTCAGCATGGTCAGGAACCTTTCTTTCCTGCCCCGGCATCAAAATAGAATAACAGAAAACCTGTTTCTTCCGCCGCAACTGTGTTTTGACGTCAGGAGCAAATTTTTATTTTTTCTCAGGCTCTGCGGCAGTGCTTTTTCAAGGGCTGCCGGAAAGGCTGAATGTTTTTATTTCTCTGCATATACAGCTTTTGCTGTCACACCCTGCAATCTGCCGAGTTTCCCGGCAAGAGCATTGATTTTATCCACAGGCGCATCCAACACAATGCTGATGATATGCGTATTTTTTTCCCGGTAGGGCAATCCCATTCTTCCAATGATCCAGTGATTGAAATCATGAAGGATCCCATTGATCTCCTCTGCGGAATCTGAACTTTCCAGGAGGATCGCAAGCAATGCTACTCTGTTTTCCATAAATCGACCAGCCTTTCTTTTTTTGATGCAGCCGATCTCCGGGAAACAACCGTTCCGGAACACTGCATCAGTAATATACCTCTCTTTTGATCAAATACAACAGAATTTGGAAAAAAGTTCATAAAAATATCAATATGCTAATTGAAAAAGTCCGGCAATATTTGGCTGAAAGGAGATTGCTGATGAGATGGAAAAGGTCGTTTGAGTGTGGCTTTCCATCCTCCTTCGTTAAAACTCCGGAGGACAAGCCGAAAATGTTCCATTTTCAGATCACGGCAAGAATTTTCAGACATTTTTGAAACTTTTGAAACAGCCTCAATAAAAAAGATAGCGCTGTTCCCCATACAGGTTGGTAAATCCTTCTGCTGTTTCAACTTTAAGATGGCATTTCGATTTTTATATCGTAAAAATCGGAATGCCGCAAAAAGGTTTGGAAAAAAGGGGTAGAGTTTGAGGAGGGGAAAAAGGACCTTTCCTTGTATATTACTCCCCAGTCATCAGATAGCAGCAGCTCCCTTTGGCGAGAATGGGTATTTCAACTCGTCGG
>JAFVTF010000079.1 GCA_017503375.1 Lentisphaeria bacterium
CACATACCGGATAAAGTGTTTTGATCCGCCGGGAACGCAAGATTGCCATTTCAAATCATCCAATGCATAAATCTTTTTTCATACAATTGATTCAGAACCGTATTATTCCCAAACAAAGAGTGCCGTTTCCGGACCGTCAAACGGATAAGTGAATATATCCGTATCGACTGCAATGGTCTTATTGGAAAAACGTTCAACAATACGTTTTACCGGTTTTTTCAAACGGAATTCTTTTACACCGGATTCGGCAGAATGACAGGAGAGAAAATGATCCGTTGCCCATATTGGAAGATTGATATCACTGAACATGTGTACTCCGGCAGATATGGCCTCCCGGCGCAGATCTTCTACCGTGAAATCAAGAAAATCATGCGCAAATGTGCCGTCAAGCGGCTGTTTTTCCCAACGGATTCCATCGGTCAGTCCGGCGGGACCGTACCAGAGTTCCCGGGCATCGGGGAACGCGGTTTCCAGCTGTTTCAATTTTTCCGGCGTGACTTCGATCCAGAACGGAAGAATGATCAATTTGAATGTTTTCGGGAGATGCGGGATATCGGAAATATCATACATCGCGCACGGGGCACCGATCCGGTTGATCTTCGTTTGAAGGCTGATAAACACTTCCGGATAGCGGACCTCGACATTGCGGTCGTTAAGATACAAAATAGAATCCGGATCCACGAAAATCGCAATTTCAGAATCCGGTTCCGTATTACGGTCTGCCAGTTCATCCCAGATCTCCTGCATCTGCCCGATTGCCTCAAGCACCGCAGGATCTTTATAATAACCGCCCCACATATCGAACCACCAGAGAGAGGCTCCATGGGCAAGGGTTCTGCAGAATTCACGGCGTAAGCCTGCCAGATCGGATTTGACATCCGGCCAGGCGCCGAGCCATTCAAGCTTGACATGTTCGGTCAGCTGCATATTGCCGGAATGCGTCCGGTGATCCAATTCATGCAGATAATGTTTTCCGTGCCGGTGAATGGTTCCGTTAAGATTCATAAAACCGCCGGCTCCGCCCATGGCACGGTCCTCATAACAGCCCGGGCTCATGAAAAAATCGATCAAGCCGGAATCCAGCAGTTTTTCATAAGCAAGATGTCCATTCTGCACGATCCGGTTATAAGCAAGCTCCATGACATAACCGTAAAACGCTCCGAGCTCCTGATCCGGACGCAGCTTCTTCCGGGCAGCTGAAGCAAATCCGCAAATCCCGTCCGCTACCAATTCACTGTGGAATTTCCAGTAACGCAGCGCATCCTGATTCTTCTGCGGATCACGGAAAACACCATCATGGGGAGCATCAAAACGGCGCAGGTCATTGGGAACTTCCGCAGGTTCCGGAAATCCCTGCCGGATGGACCATTCTTTGAACTTTTTGAGTCTGCCGGCGGTCTCCGTTCCCGTGGAATAATCCATCCATTCGTCCGTAGTCCCGCAGGCAAGCATCACACAACTCAAATGATCATCATATTTGCTCCGGACATAATCGATGACCTTTTCCATGTATTTTGTAACTTCCCGACACCAGACATCCTCGCAAAGGCAGCCGGTCAGATTCGGGAAACTGTCGCAGGGAATACTGCGTGTCCCCAATTGACGGGCAAGCCAGAGCGGTGAGTTCAAGTCGATGATCAATAACAGTTCCGCATCCGGACAAATCTTCAGTACGTCTTGGATCTGTTCATCCAGCGGAGCAAAATCGTATGAGTCGAACCATTTCCAGATAGACGGATATTCGCTGTAAGGTTCTCCGAGACCGTTGGCTGTGTTGCCGGGGAATACGCAGAATTGGCGGACACCGATCCCCGCAAAATCTTTCTTTGCTTCCAATTCTTTCCGGAATGAACGATAGGCAAAATAGGGCTTTCTCATCTGTCACATCCTTGATTTACGTTTTTTATATTATTCATTTTGATGATATCCGGGGAAAGAATTTTCAACTGTTTCCTGACATCGCATCAGAAAATAATGTTGTAACATCGATCACTTTTCTCTCAGGTCTGCCTGTTTCTGCAGGAACAGGCAGAGCCTTTTCGTAGTGTTAATATAAGCTGTAAAAATGCTTTTGTCAAGTAGAAAAAATAAAAAATATACTTATTTATGATCTTCCCGACTGCCGCATCCAGTATTCGCTATCTACCTCAAATATTATAAAGATAAGAAAAAAATACCATTTTTTTACAACAGTTGCTTGACAAAGATTGATATATATGATATAGTAAATCAGATAATTAAATAACACCGTATCATTCAATTTAATGAAAAGGAAAACACTCATGAAGAAACTCTGCTTGATGTCAACGCTTCTGATTGCGGGGCTTGCACCAGCGCTCCTCAATGCAGCAGAACCCGGAAACATTGCCCTGAACAAAAAATACACTCTGACAAAAAAACCGAATTATAAACTCTGTACCGATGCAGGCGATGCCGTTCAGCTGACCAATGGAACCGTTTCCAAAGGAACCGCATGGGCGGATAAAGAAACTGTCGGCTGGTTTTATCAGGCGCCGGTAGGGATCGATGTCGATCTGGAAAAGAACCAGGCGATCGGCGGGGCAACGCTCCGGATCGCCGGCGGTACCTCCGGCGTTACCTTCCCGGATCATATCTTTCTTTATGTCAGCGATGACAATGCCAGCTGGAGTTATGCCGGGGAACTGGAATATACCGGCAGCACCCCTGCAAGATACCATATCAGAAAATACGCTCTTTCCGGATTGAGAGCCGGTGGACGCTATGTCCGTCTGGAAATCCACACCAAAGGCGCTTATGTTTTTGCGGATGAGCTGGAAATTCTCGGGACCGCAGCAGAACCGGTCGCAGCATTCCCGGAAAATTCCAACATCAAAAACACGATCAAATTCTCCCAGGAACTGATCAAACAGAAAAATGCTCCGAAACTTTCCGGAACAAATCTCGCCCTGAATAAAAAATATACGTTCTCCAAAAATGCGAACTACTGGAACTGCACTGACCGCGGCGACTGGACTCAGCTGACCGACGGGAAGTATACAAAAGGCGATTTCTGGACCTCTGCAAGCACGGTCGGCTGGTCCCACAGTTCTCCGCTGGAGATCACCATCGATCTGGAAAAATCTGAACCGATCAGCGGGATCACATTCAACTCTGCTGCCGGACGCGCTCAGGTTACCTTCCCCCAGCAGATCGGTATTTACGTCAGCGACGATGGAAAAGTCTGGGATTATGCCTGCGATCTGATCGAGACCGGCGCAAAGCACGGAACCCCCTCAAACACCGTTTACAACGTCTTCAAGTTCACCGACAACACCTTGAGTGTCCGCGGTCGATACGTCAAATTTTATCTGATCACACAGTTCCAGTACATGTTCTGCGATGAAATCGAAATTCACCGCGGCAGCGATTCCCAGGAGAAAAAAGTCCTGAAATCCGGAATCACCGATCCCAAAGAACATGCCCTGTCTGTCTTCATCTGCGGTCAGGTAAAAAACCGCGTCAAAGCTGATCTCGAGGCAATACAGAAAATGATCGCCGCCCTCCCGGAATCTGCTCGCTCTGCTGCCGAAGCTGCCGGAAAAGATCTGAAAAACAAGATCAGCGCCATTGCGCCCGATCCCTATATCAGCACCTACAAAGCATACATCCCGCTGAATGATGTTCATGCGGAAATCTTTGCCCTGAACCGGTTTGCACTTCAGAATGCCGGTTACAGCAAACCCTTCCTCTGGAACAAAAACCGCTGGGCGATCCTCGATATCACAGAAATCCCCGCAAAAGCACCCCTGAAACCCCTCGCGATCGAAATGATGCGGAACGAAGTCCGCGCAGATGTGATCAACATCACAAACCCCACAGACAAAGCGATCACCTACACGGTCTCTGTCAAAGGACTGCCGGAAAACGCAAACCCCGTGCTGAAAGAACTCCTTTACACCGATACCAGAGAAAAGAAAGCCGCAGCAGCAGCCCTGAAAGCTGCGCCGGTCAACAAAACCCTGACAACCGTTGTCCCTGCCGGCTGCACCCGCCAGATCTGGGTCTCCATGGAAAAACCGACAGCGAAAGCCGGGGATTACAAAGCGCAGGTCATTGCTTCTGCCAAAGGGCAGGCAGATCTGAAAGCGGATCTGAATCTGAAGATCCACGATCTTGATTTCCCCGAAACAGTCTCCCTGCATGTGGGCGGATGGTCCTACTCTCACAACTGGACCGGGAAAAAACTGGAAGAAAATCTCAAGATCATGAAAGAGATTTCCGTAGATTCCCCCTGGGCGGATTACCGGATCGCGCCGGGCGGAGCAAAGTTCGGGAAAGACGGAAAACTTTTGAATCCTGACGAGTTGAATTTCACCAAATGGGATGCATGGCAGAAATGCTGGCCCAATGTCCGGAACTACTGTATCTTCTGGGGCGGATGGAACTCCTTCGGCGGATTCCATCGCAGTTCTCAGGAATTCCAGCAGGCGGTCGGCGATT
Source organism: Lentisphaeria bacterium (assembly GCA_017503375.1). Taxonomy (GTDB): domain Bacteria; phylum Verrucomicrobiota; class Lentisphaeria; order Victivallales; family UBA1829; genus SIG79. The sequence goes on from JAFVTF010000079.1 coordinate 4,462, forward strand.
ACGTCAAGGCATGGGTCAAACAGATCAGAAAGAACAACAAAGGCAATCCGAACCTGGTCTTCCTCCTCTGCGATGAACCACGCTCAAAAGCTCATTACGATATCACCATCCAGTATTCCAAAGCGGTCCACCGCGCAGGACTCGGTGTCCGGATCTACAGCGACCCCATCCCCAAAAATCACGCGGAACTCCCCGAAGAAATGATGAAACAGATTGATATCTACTGTCCGAACTTCCTCAGTCTGCTGGCTGGCTCTGTCGATGTCAAATACATTCGGGGCCGTCAGAACAAAGGAAGTGAACTGTGGCTCTATTCCTGCCATGGTCCGGCAAAATTCCTGGATCCCATCTTCTACCACCGCGTTCAGGCTTGGAGAAGTTTCTCCCTCGGCGGAACCGCATCCTGCTTCTGGCAGTTCGGCTGCGCCGGCGGAAGTGTCAACAACCTCATGCCTTACACCCAGAGCGGAACAGATTACTCCCCCTATTTCTGGGATGGTGAACTCATGATGCATGGGAAACACAGCGAAGCGATCCGCGAAAGCATTCAGGATTTCGAATATCTTGTCATGCTCAAAAAGAAAATCGCGTCTTCCGATCCCGCAACCGCGGCGAAACTGCAGAAGATCTGCGATGATGCCATCAATAAAGTTGTTGCAGCACTCTCCAAAGAAGCTGTCGACTGGAACAATAAGAACAACCATGCGGTAACAGATGAAGCAGCAGTTGCGATCCTGCGCGCACTCAAATAATTACCGATACATCACAAAAATGGGCTGCAGCACGCAGCCCTTTTTTTTGCTCTGATTTGCCCCGTCAGCCGCCGTTTTACGATCAGAAAAGATAAAATGAAAAACGTTTCTCAAACGGGGTTCCGCTGTCTGATCCCATTTTGCCTGGATCAGACGATTTTCCCGGCCAGGCGGCGGGTGATGGAAAAGGAATCATCGCCATTGCGCCGCATTTGGAGGATCTTGATTGCGTTTTCGCCCATTTGGCTTGGTGAGAACTGGATCCCGGGACAGAACGGCTGGACCGCTGTAAAAAAGACAAAGGGCTGAATATTGCATCCGCTGAATCTTTTGAAGAATCCGCTGTCGCCATCCCCAACAAAAACAACGGCTGTTTTGTTGTGTTTTTTCATTTTTGAAAGGAAGTTGTGAAGCTGTTCAGAACAGGCACTTTCGTAATCAGAAAAAATCGTTGCGGGGCATTTCAAAGTTTGCTTCAATCCTGCGATCCGGTAAACATTGGTGGCTGCATTTGCCGCAAATGCCGGCTGACAGATAATAGTTTCTTCGAAGCCGAGACTGTTGATATATTCCCCCATCATCTGACCGGCACCGAAATCATCGTAGCCGGAAAAGTCTATCCCGCGGATATCCATTCCCGGTTTGTGGTTGATGAAGATCAGGGGATAATTTTCCGGTTTCGCCGCCGCAAGATTTTCCAGCTGACGCATATCCATGAGGGGCCACACGATGCAGCCTGCGGAATCAGGATCCGAAAACAGATCCATGATCTGCTTGAATTGCGTCGTCCGGCTGTTGTTCGACGACAACAGTTCCAGGGTCAGCCCAAGTTTCCCGATTTCACGGTAAATGCTCAAAAAGATCCCCCCGTGAAACGATTCTTCATTCACAACATCATAAACCAGGGAGACTCGTTTCCCGGAGATCGGGGCTTTCTGTTTCGGCAGAACCGGGGAAATGAATGTCCCGCGCCCGCGAGTCCGGGTCAGATACCCTTCCGCTGCCAAACGGTTCAACGCTTTTTTCAGTGTCAGATGATTCAAGTTCAACTCTTTTGCGAACTGCATATCAGCGGGGAGCCGGTCGCCGGGCTTCCATTTTCCCGCGCAAATATCGGCAAGGATCTGCTTGTAGATCTGCAAATAGATCGGCATTTTTTTATCGGAAAGGGAATTGCTGATTCTCATTGATGTATTACTCCTGCATATTTTCTGCTTTTAATATACATATAATATATATCAATATTCGAAAAAAGCAACCATTTTTTGAAACTTTTTTTTGCTTTTTCTTCTTTTCACCACTTGACAGAAATGCTTTTTTGCATTATAATACGCCATGTATATATTAAGTATATTAAGCATTAAAAGAACAGAACAGGAGGTTTTATGAAAAGAAAAACTGCAAAACATGAATTCACACTGATCGAGCTGCTGGTTGTGATCGCAATCATCGCAATTCTCGCCGCGATGCTTCTTCCGGCACTGAACAAAGCAAGAGAAGCCGGTCAGGGCGCAAGCTGCGTCAACAATATGAAACAGCTGACATTTCCTGCTTAAAAACAGTTATCCACAAAGACGGGGTAAGAAAAAATTGCTTCCGTTACGCTCAAACTATGTCAAAAAAACGCCTTTTTCAAAAATTTACGGGATTTTTCTGAAAATTCAATGTTTTTTGATATTGTAATTTGGGTATATTATGCTATATTATTCATCGTTATGAGAAAGTTCCGGAAGTAACTTCTGATGGATATATGTCCGGCAGTTCCGGGAATAATGTCCTTACTGCATGTCGGTGAGGTTGGCAGTGTAAAGCGGTTATGTACGGTGCATTTGTTGATATCAAAAGTCGATTTTGCAAACTTTATCAGGTGTAACAGCTCTGATTTGAAAGATGAAAGGAAAATATCATGGCAATG
>JAFVTF010000080.1 GCA_017503375.1 Lentisphaeria bacterium
ATCGGTCGGTAATAACCAAAAATGCCTCCGTACACTCAGTACACTCCGTTTTCTCCGTACGAAAATGTGCTTTCAAATTTCAGGTTTTGCAACAGCCCCTTTTTCCCCTCCTCAAGGAACAACCTTTATTGGGAACAGAGCTAAAATAAAAAATATCCGGATATTTGAAATCTGTTGTTGACAAACATGGTTTTGTGTGATATAATTTTTAGTAGAAGCTCAATACAATATTAATATAAGAAAATGCAGGAAGGGAAAAATGAAAGTTTCACTGTGCAGAATGTTGTTAACTCTTTTGATTCTGTTTGCCGGAATAACATTATCAGCCTATGACCTGAACTCACCGGAAGTATTTCCGGTAAAATATCAGAAAGCTCCGTCACATGCTCCGGTGAAGATGATTGTGAATGGAGAACTGAATTTTGTGATCGCAGCTGATCTGCAGGCAGAAAAACGGATGGCGTCTAAAAGCAGAAGTGCCAAAAGTATTGCTCCGGCTATTCAGATTCTCTCCGAAGCAATCGAAAAGTGTACCGGAAAAAAAGCGCAGGTTGTTGATGTGAAGAATATTCCGACTGGAAAGAATGTCATCGTTGTCGGTGATTGCTCTATTGCCAGGGAAAACGGAATCAATGTATTCAAGCTCCCCAATCAGGGGTTTGCTGTCAAAACGTTCCCCCGCGGAATTATCCTTGCAGGACATGATTCCTCTTTGATTGAGGGGTACAATAAACATCCGCTTGCTCAACTTGGTCCCCGCACCGGAACCCGCTATGCAGCTTATGATTTTGTTGAACGTTTTCTGGGTGTCCGTTATTATTTCCCCGGAGAATACGGGACCTTGACTCCGGAAGTCAAAAATTTGACGATCAAGCCTGTTTATTATACCGATGCTCCGTACTTTCAGACACGCGGCGGGATTTATTCTGTCATTTCATGTCTGGCTCCCGGAAGACCCCGGAAATTCTGGGAAAAATGGCTTGGACCTCTGACCAATGAAGATCAGCAATTTTATCAGAAGCTCCGTTTGGGCGGAGATGAACCCGGCGGCGGAGGTCACAATCCCCGTCCGGAACGGATGGCAAAATCTTTCCCGGACAAGCTGGAAACGATTTTTTACAAGTCTCCAAGCGGAAATTTCTGGTACAATCCGAAAGGTCATGTGGGGAATTATTTCAACGTGATCGACCTGAAGTTTGCAGACCTTCTCATGGATTCTCTGAAAAGATATTACAACTCAAACGGAAAGATCAATGAAGGCGGTTACGCTGCCTGCAATCTGACCAACATCTCTTTCGGGATGTGCGATACATTGATGCCCGATACAGAATCCTACAATGATCCGACTGTCCGCAAACTCAATCTGATGACGGAAAAGGATATGAAACGCGGTGAAAATGCCGGAATGGCAAATATTTATGCCCGGTTCCACCAGTATCTCGCCAACCGGATCAATCAAGAATGGCCCGGAAGAAAATTGTGGATCATGGCTTATTACAATGTCCGTTATGCAGGAAATGATCCCCGCTGGAAACTCCCGCCGAATACAGAAGTCCAGCTCTGTCTCGGAGATCTCCCCAACAAGGTCAGAAGTCCGGAACACATGAAAAAAATGCTCAAAATTGCTGAAGAATGGTACACTTCTCTCGGAAACCGTCCTGTGCAGAAATTATGGACTTACTCCGGATTCAGTCCGTTTGTTCTTGCTATCAACGGAGAATTCGTTGGCGATATTCCGAAGAAATTCGGAAAATATCTCGGCAACAGTCATATCTATTTCGGACAATGCTGCGGAATCCCAGGTGATATGTGGTTTTTCTATTATTCCATCTATGCTGCCTATCGCAGTGAATGGAATCCGAACTGGAATGCCGCTGCGGCAATTGATGCCCACTGGGAACCGTTTTACGGAAAAGAAACCGGAAAGTATTTGCGTCAGTTCCATCAGCTGCTCCGGGATTGCTATGCAAAATATGAGCTGAAAAAGCCCGTTACACGGATGATGATTCTCTATCCGGTTCCGGAACTTCTGAAAATGGAAAAACTGCTGGAAAAGGCACGGAAAAGTGTGAAAGCCGGTTCTGTGGAAGAAAAACGTTTGAATCTGTTCATGGCTCCCTGGAAAGATGCAATCAATTCTGCAAAAAATCAGCTCGCTTACGAACGTCCGGTTTACAATGTTTATCAGCTGTTCCGGAAGGAAAAAGTTACCATCGACGGAAAAGGAACGGAAGCGTTCTGGAAAAAAGTTGCTCCGATGAAACTGATCGACCCGAAAGGGACCGGTGCAGAAGTGAAATATCCGGCAGAAATCAAACTCGCCTGGGATAAAACAGGAATTTACGGCTTCTTCAAAACACCTTACAAGCCAACATTCAGTAAGAACAAATCTGTCTTTCTCAATGATAACTTTGAAGTTATTTTCTCACCGGAATTAAAGCAGGAAACTGTTTATCAGATCGCCTTTGACCCGCTGAATCAGAAATTTTTCGGAACCCAGCGTTTCCTGCCGATTCTTCAGCCCTTCGACAAACATTGGAAAGCTCCGGGCGTGAAAATCGAAATGGTTCAGAGTGGCAGGGAATGGACAACTGAATGTTATATTCCGTTTACAGTGTTTGATGCTCCGGCACCCTCTGTTTATCAGACCTGGCTCTGCAATATTGTCCGTAACAAAACCGGTGCGGAAAATGAATACAGCGGAACTTCCATGACTTTGGGAAGCAACCGGAATATCTCCATGTTCGGAATCATCAAATTTGCCGGAAAAGGCGATTAATCATTAGCTCTGTTCCCAATAAAGGTTGTTACTTGAGGAGGGGAAAAACTTTCCTGAAAAGTTTTTCCCTTCTTCCCCGATCACAAATCAACCTTTATTGGGAACAGTGCAAAAAAAGAAAAAGACAGGGTGTTCTGTTGAGAGGGAAACGATGGTGGTGCCCGGAGCGGGACTCGAACCCGCACGGATAAACCGAGGGATTTTAAGTCCCTTGTGTCTGCCATTCCACCATCCGGGCGTTTAAGTAATATAACATTACCGGAAGAAAATACAAGGGGAAGAAGGAACTCTTCCCCCATAAAATTACAATTTTATTTCAAATTCAAAACAGTTCTGACAACAGATTCCCCTGTCAGATAGCCAAGAGAACCGTTGGGCGCATCCGCTTCGCTGTAATGCTGAACCGCATCAGGTTTGATGTGGGGACCGCAAACTGCAAACGGAACAGGCGTTCTTGTGTGGATCCGCTGTTTATAAGGAACCGGATGGTCCGGCAAAACAGCAAAAGTCACATTCCGTCCGGCAAGAGCCGTCATTACAGGTTTGACGATACGGTTTTCAAAATCAGAAATCGCACGCATTTTCAACTCAACGCTGCCTTCATGGGAACATTCATCAATTGCTTCCAAGTGGACATAGACAAAATCATGGTCCTCAATGGCCGCAATCGCCGCATTTGCTTTGCCTTCATAATTTGTATCAAGATATCCGGTAACACCGGGAACCTTAATCACATCCATTCCGGCACATGCTCCGATTCCGGAGATCACATCCACAGCAGAAATCACCGCTGCAGTCCGTCCTTCATATTTGTCGGAAAAACTGTTAAACGCAGGCTTGTGTCCGGGACTCCACGGCCAGATTGCTGTGGCTGGAGCTTCTTTTCCCTGATTCAAAGGATGCTGTACCAGAAACTCATTGACTTCTTTTTCCAGTTTTTCAAGAAAATCAACGGTGTATTGAGCTTCGGGTTTCAAGGCCTTTTTCTTCAGTTCAGAAACGTGAATATCCTGAGAAGCATCCGGTTTGAAGTAATCAATCTCAGCGGAAAATTCCTTTCCATGAAGCACCAGCAGATTCCGGTAACTCACGCCATTATGGAAAGAGACTTTCTCATTATTGAATTTTGCAGCCAAATCCGCCATGATCCGGGATGAAACATCTGCAGAAATATGCCCTGCGGAATAATCCCTGAGAACGCCGTTGGAATCTACAAAAATAAGATTGCACCGCCACGCCACATCATCTGCGGCAAGTTCAATTCCCTGACTGGTACATTCGATAGGTCCGCGTCCGGGGTAGAAAGTGGCAAGGTCATAACCGAGAACAGACATGTTGGCAGCATCCGACGAGGTGGGAAATCCATCGGGAAGAGTCAGAAATGTTCCGCTGGCTCCGTTGGCGGCAATGGAATCCATAAAGGGGGTATCCACTGCCTGCAAAGGGGTTTTTCCATTCAGCTCGGCGGTAGGTTCATCTGCCATGCCGTCAGCAAGAAATACAATGGCGTGTCCGGTGAGATCTTTCATTTTCAATCCTGCTTCTTGAGAGAAACCACAACACTCTTCATGGCACCTTCACCAATGGATTCAGTTGCCAGATCCGGTTCGTTTTCCAGTGTAATGTGAATAATCCGTCTGTCATGGGAATTCATCGGCGGAAGAGTCACAGATTCGCCCCAACGGCGGACTTCTTTGGCTGTATCAAGTGCGCGCAAACGCAAAGTTTCTTCTTTTCCGGCATCTCCGTCAAAACGGTTTCCGCGGCGGTCTCTGCGCTGCGGACGGTCTTCACGGTTGCCCTTGGGCGCACGGCGCTGTTTGCCATCTGCGCCATCTTTGGCAGGATAGCCGTCAATATCAATGTTGATCTTCGGATAATTGACATCTTCTTTCTGCATCATACGGTTCAGAAGAAGCTGCAGGCTTTCAAGAGACTGGCCTTTTCTTCCAATAATGCGTCCGGCATCAGAGCTGGTTACGATCAGATGAATTCTGGAATTCTGTTTTTCAGAACGGACTGTTGCATCCAGGCAGAGGAAATCAAGCATAACATCAAGACGTTTTGCGGTCTCATCCAGCATTTCCTGAGTAACTTCAAGATATTGACGGTTCTTCTTTTCAGAAATCTTATCTTCGTTTTCAACAGCAACGTCCATCCGGACTTCAGTTTCAACGGCGGCGGGCTGCTCCGCTGCCATCACGTTTTCTTCGTTTTCCATTAGAAAACACTCCTTCATTATGTTGAAAGTAAATATTAAACAGCCTTCGCACTTCCATTACCGGCAGAAGTCTCGCGTTCTTCCTCTTTGCGTGCGGCGTATTGGCTGTACTTCATTTGCAGAATACTCAAAATATTGTTAACGGTCCAGTACAATGCAAGACCGGAGGGGAAATTGTAGAAGAAAATGAGCATGATCAAAGGCATGAACATCATCATCTTCCGCTGGGCCGGATCTCCGGTTTGGGGAGAAAGCTTCATCTGCAGAACCATCAATCCGGTGGAAATCAGAATCAGGGGATGCAGGGAATATCCGAAAATTTCCGGACCGATTGCATCCGGCTGGGAAAGATCTTTCGCCCACAAAAACGGAACATTCCGCAACTCAACCGCAGCTTCCAAGGTGGAATAAAGTGCAATAAACACTGGGAACTGAAGCAGCATCGGCAGACATCCGCCCATAGGACTGACCTTTTCCTGACGGTAAAGTTCCATCATTTTCTGATTGAACAGCTGCGGATTATCTTTGTATTTTTCTTTCAGCTCCTTCAGCATCGGCTGAATCTTGCCCATGCGGCGCATGGATTTGTTGCCCTTGTGAATTAAAGGCCAGAGCACCAGTTTCACAATAACCGTCAAAAGAATAATAGCCAGACCGTAAGAACCGCTGATCGCTTTCAGCCAGTTCAGGAGTGCCAGCATCGGACGGCACAGGAACTCAAACCAGCTCCAATATGCAAGATGAATTGCCTCCTGCGCATCAACCGGAAGTTTGCCGATCTGCTCAATCGCTTTGGAACCGGCATAAAGGGAAAGATTGAACTCGGTTGAAAGGGGAAGATCACGGTAAACACCGGCAATCCCCGGCTCCGGATAATCATTCTCACTATGACTGACAAGTGCGGTCCCGCCATTGAACGGTTTCGGAGAATAAAGCTGACTCAAAAAGTATTTGTTGGAAACCGCAACCCATTTGACAGGCTGATCCGTTCCTTTGGAAAGATATTTTTCCGGCTTCTTTGTATTGGGTTCAATCGTTTTTACCGATCCGTTTCCGGCAAACATATACTCAGCCTGATGAACATCCCGCAGCTCATCGTTAGAAAATTGTTTCAACGGTGCAATCGTTCCGCCCCAAACAGTAACCTTATCCAGCTTCTGAACTGTCCCGTTAAAACGGAAGGTACAATTCAAAACAGCATTATCTTTGACAACTGTAAAAACTTTAACTGCTGTAACCTGTTCATTACCTTTTTGAAACACCTGTTCAACCGTGATTTGAGAATCTGAATTCTTTATCACTTTTCCGGTAATAAATTTCCATCCGTCAAGCTCAAAAGTAAAAGGTTCATTCCCGGGAAAACTCTTGAAAACAATATCCTCATTGCTCTTTGTGCGCTTGATATTTTTTGACTTGATCTCATGAAGAATCCCATTGGAATCAAAAAAGAATATTGCCTTGTCATTTTCAATGGATGCCGCCTTCATAACAGGCGCAGAAATTTTTTCCGGGACAGCAATTTTTTTGACATCAGCTTTTTTTTCTGCGGCAGGAGTTCCTTTCACATCAGCAGGAACATCTTTTTTTTCTGCCGGCACAGGTTCTTCTGTTTTTGCAGCAGCCGGAGCCTGTTCCGCAGGAGCAGGACTGAAAAATGTATGACAAAGCGTGATAAGTATGATACATACTATGACAACAACAGCAGTTTCTTTATCGAATTTCACAATGATTCTTCCTTATCAGAATTCAACGGACGCCAACGGCCTTTTGGTGGGACCGGATCATATCCGCCTTTTATAAATGGATTACACCGCAGGACCCGCCATACAGTGAGCAGCAAACCTTTAACCGGTCCATGTATACCGATTGCCTGAATCCCATACATGGAACAGGTCGGCGTAAAACGGCAGCAGGGAGGAAATAACGGCGAAATAAACCGCCTGTAAAATTTAATCAGGAGGATAAATGGGACGGCGAAACATCCTGGTTTGACGGGATCAGAATTCCCGCCCGCCTCAGTGAGCTTTCCAGAGCATTTTTCACAGTCGGCATTTTGACCTTCAAAATGCTTCTTCTCGGAATGATGACAAGACTGCACGGAAAAACGGCTTCCGCCCCGATGAGTCTCAGTGCTTCCCTTACCAGACGGCGCGCACGGTTTCTTTTTACCGCCCGTACGTCGAACTTTCTGCTGCATATAATACCGCAACGCCGAAGCTCCTCTGACTCAGGAACCCATAACATAGTAAAAAGACCGGACGACTCGCGACGCCCGATCTGTTTCACTTTGTCAAATTCGCTGCGACAGCGGAGACTTTCAAACGTTTTCACCTGCGTAGCTCTCTCAGCAGGTTAATGTCAGAGAGCCAGGCGCTTACGGCCTTTTGCGCGACGACGTTTCAATACCAGACGGCCACCGGCAGTTTTCATTCTTTTTCTGAATCCGCAGGTACGGAGGCGTTTGATTTTAGAGGGCTGATACGTTCTCTTCATTTTATATACCTTTCTCTGTATCTGATCTCCGGCAAGTCCGGCCGAATCCCGGTAACTCCCATCATCAGCAGGCGTTTTTTTGACGCCATTTCTGTTAAAATTAAAAATTCTGACCCATAAATATACACCGCTTTTTCATTTTTTCAACCCGTTCAGGGAAAAAAGTATCAAGAAAAAAAGAAAAAAGGAAAAAAAGATACACCTTTAGAAAAGTAAACCCCGCCAGAAAAGAACTTAAAAGCATTCAAATCGACAAAGAGGAGGCTTTTAACAAAAGATGCTAAACGTACAATATCTTAACCTGTTTCCCTGAATTGTGCATTTAACTTTTCAATTCTCAAAAAAACGCCATGTTATGTCTTGTAAAATTATCTTGTTTCGGGAGCAGAATCAGCAGATATGAATTTTTTTCATTGATTGAACTTGACAAACGGGGAAAACAGGTTATATTCTCCAATGAAGAAATAACAGGATATTCAGGAGTCCGGAATGGAAGATTACATATATTACAAACTTGTCGATGTACGATGCCCGGTCGTGTATGAACGGACAGACTCCGAGTACGGCCGGGCTTGAAAGATTATAATATTTGCAATCCATGAACGACATCAGAATGAAGGAAAATACTATTATGGAAAATAACGGAACACAGCAGCTCTTCAAAGGAGCTGAAATTATGGTCAAAACCCTGGAAGCGTTGGGAGTTACTGATATCTTTGCATATCCCGGCGGACAGGCTATTGAGTTTCATCAGGCTTTTCAGAAATCCAAAATCCGCGTGATCCTGCCGCGTCATGAGCAAGGCGGGGCATTTGCTGCAGACGGTATGGCACGTGCGACCGGAAAAGTCGCTGTCTGTACAGCCACCAGCGGTCCGGGTGCAACAAACCTGCTCACCGGAATCGCAGATGCTTATATGGATTCAGTCCCCACCGTTTTTATTACCGGACAGGTTCCGGCTGCATTGATCGGCAGAAATGCTTTTCAGGAAACAGATATCATCGGAATGACCAGACCGATTGTGAAACACAGTTATCTTGTCTTTGATGTGAACGATATCGCACAGACGATCGTGAATGCGTTCCATCTTGCTGCCAGCGGTCGCCCCGGACCGGTTGTTGTTGACATTCCGAAAAATGCTCAGCAGGCAATGGCTCCGTTTGTGTTCCCTTCCGGTCCGGATTTGACAAATTATAATGTTCCTGCAAAAGCTGAGCCGGAAGAAATCGCTGCAATCAAGGAAATGATCAGAAAAGCGGAACGCCCCTGCGTTTACTCCGGTGGAGGAATCATTCATGCAGATGCTTCCAAAGAATTGGTGGAATTTGTTGAAAAATATAATCTTCCCGTTACAACCACTCTGCTGGGTGCAGGTGCAATTCCGGAAGATCATCCCCTTTCCCTGCGCTGGCTGGGAATGCACGGAACATACTATGCAAACTATGCCGCAAATGAATCAGATTTGCTGATTTGTCTCGGTGCCAGATTCGATGACCGCGTGACAGGTCCGGCTGCAGGATTTGCCAAAGGCGCAAAGAAAATCCATGTGGATATTGATCTTTCCGAAATCAATAAGAACGTTCGCGTTGACCTGGGAATCGTCGCCAATGTGAAAGAGGTCCTGAAAGAGTTGAATAAGGAACCCATCCGCAAGGATTATACCGCATGGCACGCTCAGATCGCAGAATGGAAGAAGGCTCATCCGCTGACTTATAAACGCGATGGCAAACTGAAACCGCAATATGTGATCGAAAAACTCCGTGAACTCACTAACGGTGATGCGATCATTGTTCCCGGTGTCGGACAGCATCAGATGTGGGCCGCTCAGTTCTATCCCTTCAAGTTTCCCCGTCAGCTTCTGACCTCCGGCGGGCTCGGTTCCATGGGATTCGGTCTCCCTGCCGCAATGGGTGCAAAAGTCGCTTTCCCCGAAAAGACAGTTGTCAATATTGACGGAGACGGTTCTTTCCAGATGAATATTCAGGAACTTGGCACTCTCAGTTCAGAAAATATCGGAGTGAAGATGATTATCCTGAACAACCAGCATCTCGGTATGGTGGCTCAGTGGGAAGACCGTTTCTATGGAAGTGTCCGCGGAAATACGGAGCTGATGAACAGTAATTCTCCGCGTGCTTATCCGGATTTTGTAACCATTGCCAAAGGATATGAAATCCCCGGAATTGAAGTTTTCACGGAAGAAGAACTGGAACCTGCATTGAAGAAAATGCTGGAAACCCCGGGCCCCTTCCTGCTGGATTGTCATACTCTCTATGAGGATCACGTGCTGCCCATGATGCCTCCGGGAAAAGGTTATAAGGATATTATCACTGAGTAACAGGGTATCATGAAAAAAGCGCCTGTTGTATCTGTTCTCGGGCTTGGTCTGCTCGGAGCTTCCTTCTGCATGGAGCTGGAAGGAAAGTACCGCCGGGCAGGCTGGAGCCGTAATCCGGAAAACCGGAAAAAAGCGTTGGAAAAAGGTGTCGTTGATTTTGTCACTGATACCCCGGAAGAGGCTTTCGCCGCCGGGGATATTGTCGTACTTTGTCTGCCGATTCCCGTTATCACAGAATATATCCAAAAATATGCAGTTTGCATGAAGCCGGGGGCTGTTCTGACAGATATCGGCAGCGTGAAGGGTGTCATAGAAGAAGCTGCTGCCGGAGTTGACGGACTGCGTTTTGTCGGAAGTCATCCCATGGCAGGAACAGAAAAAAATGGCTTTGATCACGCATTCAAAGGCCTTTATGCCAATGCTGATGTTTTTATCGTTCCTCCGTCAAATGCAGATGAACAGGATATTCAGCTGATTGAAAAACTGTGGCTGGATATCGGAACCCGGACAACCCGGATTGATTCCGTGGAACATGATGAACTCGTTGCCGGAACAAGTCATGTGCCTCATATTTTAGCCTCAGCCACAACCCTCAGCGTACTCGATGTGCCGGAGGAAGACTTGACTGTTCGTTTTTCCGGTTGTGCGACCGGATTCCGCGACAGCTCCCGTGTGGCTTCCAGTTCTCCGGTTATGTGGCGGGAAATCGTAGAAGAAAATACCCCTGCAGTTCTGGCAGCTCTTTCGGAATTGAGAAGACATCTGGATGAATATGAAAATATGATCCGGCTGGGTGATTTCGACGGATTCGAGAAGAAGTTTGCCAAAGGAAAAATGCTGCGGGATCAATGGCTCCGCTGGAAGAAATACTGATGCCTGACCAATTTTACGGAACATTGCCGGATGGAAGGGAAATCATTGTCCCTGTACGGAGGAGTTCCCGTTGTAAAAAATTGATCCTGCGGTCTGTCAATGATGGCTTTGAAGTTGTTGTTCCACCCCGCTGTTCCATAAACGATGCTTCCATTTTTTTTTATGATAATCTGGATTGGATAGCACGTACGATCCGGAAAAGACAGCAATATCTTCAAAAGCACCCCCCAAAGGAAAAAATTATTCCGGCGGAGATTTTTCTCCCTTTTACCGGAGAGCGTTTTCCAGTCCTCAAAGTCCCGCAGGGCGTCTGCTGGACCGGAGTACGGATTGAAGATGGAACGTTAATTCTCAGCGGACAGACTGAATCCTATGAACAATGTGCCGGAGCCTTGCGGAAATGGCTGATCCGTCATGCAGAAACAGCACTGCTTTCCCATGCAGAAAATATTGCTGTTAATCATGGTTTTACCGGCTTGACGAAATTGCGGACTGGAATACAGAAGCGGACCTGGGGAACCTGCAGCCGGAACGGAGTTGTCACTTTGAATGCAACACTGCTGCTGTTTACCAAAGCTCTGGCAGAGTATGTCATTCTTCATGAATTCTGCCATTTGACAGAGATGAATCATTCCGCCCGTTTCTGGGAAAAACTGGAGTCCGTATACCCGGGAGCAAAAGAGGCCAGAGAAGCTTTGAAGAGTGCATCGGAATTACTGCCTGCCTGGTCTTTTCTGTAATTGCAATGACAGTTCCTTTCCGATTACAGGTTTTGAGAATTGAAAAGTTTAATGCACAAATCCCCTCCCGGGAGGGGAACCTGTTAAGATTATCTATCTTCTTTTTAATTTTTTCTACCCTTTGTAACACTTAATGCGCAAAGATTTATTTGTAAGACTTAACGCACTGAAAACTTTTTTCCCTGTGCATCTATTTTTTCACTTAATACTGTAGATTTTTTTAATTTTTTTTATTTTTCGACTTGACTTTTCACAAATATGGAGTATATTGACAAATACACTTAAGCGGGTGTAGTTCAATGGTAGAACATCAGCCTTCCAAGCTGATTGTGAGGGTTCGATTCCCTTCACCCGCTCCA
>JAFVTF010000081.1 GCA_017503375.1 Lentisphaeria bacterium
TCTGAAAATTCTTGCAGAGATCTGAAAATGGAGCGTTTTCGGTGGTTACTCTTTGAGTAGCCACGCTCAAACTACCATTTCCATTTCATCAGCAATCTCTTTTCAGCCAAATTTTGCCGGACTTTTGAAATTACCTCATAACAATAAGGAGATAGTATTTTGAAATGTTCGATTTTCATTGCAGGACTGCTTGTTCTGCCGACTTTGCTCTTCGCTCAAATGCGGGAGCTTTCTTTCTATGAAGTACGCCCGAATACGGGTGAAATTGTTATTGATGGAAAACTTAATGAACCTGTCTGGAACCAAATTCCGGTTCATCAGAACTATTACGTTTACTGGGTGAACAATCCCGGCCCCGGTGCTTTGAAAACCACCTACCGGATGGTCTATGACAAAAAAGGACTTTATATGGCAATCGTCAATTATGACGACAATATCCCTGCTTTGAGACGGACGATCTCGGAATATGACAACGGCAATATCTGGCAGGATGACTGCGGAGAATTTTATTTTGACCCTGCCGCAGACGGAATCGGATATACGAAATTCACCATTAATGCAAACGGTGCCTTTGCTGATATGCGGCGTCAGGATGCCGCAGTAGTAATGAATGACTGGAACGGAATCGGAACTCTGACCGCTGCAACGGTGGAAAAAGATGCGTGGATCATTGAAGCATTCTTTCCGTGGGATGACCTGAATGGAGTCCCGGAAGCCGGTTCTCTCTGGCAGTTCTGTCACACCCGTTATTCCTGGACAAAAGGATTCCGCGGTATGACATCTTCTCCCGGCGGAAATTACAATGCAACCGACAAGTTCGGTTATCTTTATTTCTCCGATGGAAAAACAAAATTGAGTCCTGAAAAAATCGGTTCTCTGCTTCAGACAAAAGCCGCTGTTCCCTGGTGTATTCCCAGCGGGAATGTGCTTGTAAGCTGTACAGGACCGCTCCTGAAAATGGATTCTCTTCCCGAACTTCTGAAACAGGAAATGGATAAATACCGTCTGTTTATGCTCGAAATCGAAACTTTGGATAAAAACGGTTCTTCTAAAGAAGTCTCCAAAATTCAGAAAACTGTGAATGGGACAGCAAAAGATCCGATGATACAGTACCGCGCATATCAGGGAGCAAACGATGCTCTTTTCAACATCAAATGGAATATTCTGCTGAACAAATACTATAAATAAGGAATAGAAAAATGAAAAAACTTCTGCTTTTTACAGCACTGTTTTCAGGAGCCGCACTGTTTGCAAAACATGACGGCTGGTATGTCAACAAACTGACAGAAAATTACAAGACGGAGCATTTGACCTGGGATAAATCCACACAGCCGCTGAATGTTCTGTTTTTCGTTCAGCCGACGGGTGCAAGAGACGTGATCGAACTTGCCCAGAGAATGAATATCAAGTATGTTCCGTTCCTGCCCAACACCTATTACAGCTACGCTTCAGAAAGCGTTTACCGTGCTGCGCTTTCCGGAACCAGTCCCTTTGAAAAAAATGAAGAACTCCGTGCTGCGCTTTCCGGAAAATTTGATGTAATCTTTATCGGGAATGCACCGTTTACCAAAGCACCGCCGGATGCTCAGCTCCAGATGCTTCAGAAAGTTCAGAACGGCACAGGGATGATCATCAACACCACAAGACTTCCTTACAAGAAAGTTTTTGCAAAGCCCATTCCCCTGCCCGCTTTTCTGGGAGAAGTTGCTCATACTTATCAGGAAAAGAATCTGAAAGCCTATCAGTTCGGAAAAGGCAGAATTCTGACAATCAAAAATTCGATTGCGGCACCTGCGATCACACAGAGTTACCGTTTTTCCGACAACCGGGCAAAAGCTCTTCAGGAAAATGAATATGTCTTCTACATGCGCGCCATGCAGTGGGCTGCAGGAAAAGACCTTTCCACAGGTAAAGTGGAAGATAAAGGAAGCTATCTTTCCGCTCCCGACGGAGTCCAGTACCGTTTGCGCGATGAATTCAACAATATTCTCACAACCGGAACCGTGAAAAACGGAAAGATTCCTACCAACCTCATCAACTGCAACGGAACATATTTCTGCGATCTCATCGTGAAAGGGAAAGCCTGCAGTGTGTTTGCATTTGAACGGAAATCCGCTTATGGAAAAGCTGATATTGCGGTTTCTTCCCAGTATCTCCGCGGCAAAGCTCCGTTCAAAGGAACAGTCACGCTGGAAAAAGCAGCGGCGAAACCGCTGACATTGAAACTTGTTTTGAGAGAAAGCCCCAATGATAAGATTTGGGAAATCAAAGAGATCAAAGTTCCTGCCGGGAAAAAATCTGTGGATTTTTCATTCAAAAACTACCGGATGCCCAGCGAAGCAGGATATCTTTATGCAACATTCATGGATGGAGCCAAACCTGTTGCAAAGGCTGACAAAGTTCTTTATTTTCCGTCTGACAAACTTCCGACTTATTACCAGGCGACATTTGGCAATCCCACCAGTTTGAATATGGCAAAACAGCTTGTTGACAACATGGGATTCGGTGTTGCGCTCAGCCATCTGACCAGAGAAAGCAGCCGGACTCTTGCCCGTCTCAATGTTCAGCTGCTTCCCTATCTTGTCCGCGTTACTGTCGGCAAATCCCCCAGCGGCGGTGTCAAACTGATGTATCTGACCGGAAAAGAAAGCAAGGCAGCAGCAAAGATGCAGGACCAGAGTTTCTACAATCCTGAAGTAAAAGAACTTTGGAGAGCCCAGGTTGAAACCCGGATGGATGGTCTTGCAGAACTCTCTCCCATTCTTTACAGTCTCGGAGATGAAAACGTCCTTGACCGTTCTTCCGGTTTCGGTCCTTCCGACCTGCCCGCTTTCCGTAAGTTTGTGGAAAAGAAATACGGCACCATTGCCAAACTGAATGAAAACTGGGGAACCTCCTATGAATCCTTTGCGGAAGTTCCGCACTGGAAACTTTCTGTATCCCTGAAAGAAAAACGGTTTGCTGAATGGAATGACCACAATGAATATATGGAAAAGATGTTTGCGGACATCCACCATTATACCGCAAAGCTGATCAAGGCAAAAGATCCTCATGCAAGAGTCGGTCTGGAAGGAACCTTCGGCGGACACGATATTGAACTGATGATGGATGGTCTTGACTGGTGGGGTCCCTACTCCAACATGCTGGAAGACCAGCTCCTGCGCAGTCTTTATCCGGATGTCCCGCGTTTCGTGTGGTCCGGTTATCACCGGGAACGCACCATGAAAACTCCGTTGATGAACCGCTATTTGCTTCTCGGTTCTGTTAACGGAAACGGATGGTATTCCACAGCTTGTGACTTCAACCACGATATTCTTGCAGTTGACCAGTCCCCGTCTTACCCAAAGAGTTTCAATGACAGTTTGCAGGAACTCCGTTTCGGAAAAGCGCAGGTCATGATTGAAAATCCCATGTTCGATTCCAAGATCGGAATTTTCTGGAATCATGTTTCACGCCGTTCCCCGAAAGTGGATGAACGCTGTGTCTCACCGGAATCCGGTATCGGTCCTGTGATCCGTTTCTGTAATGCAACCGGAACAGGTTTTGAGTTCGTGACAGCACGTAATGCCGCAAAACGTCTGCCGAATACCAAAGTTCTGTTCCTGTTGGGAATGAATGCACTCTCCGATAAAGAAGCGGCATTTATTCTTGACTTTGTAAAGAAGGGCGGAACTGTGATTGCCGACTTTGTTCCCGGACGTCTGAATGAAAATCTTGCCATCCGTAAAAACAATCCGCTGGCGGCACTGTTTGGAGACCAGACGCTCAAAGGCAATGAAAAATATGAAGTTAAACCTCTTTCCATTCCGGGATTCAAAGCATCTAAAGCACTGGTCGATCCTGCCGGAAAATTCATGACTGTCAAAAAATACGGTAAAGGAAAGGCGATTCTGCTGAACTTCAACTTTGCAATCGTGGAAACCTCAGCTGACAAGGCAACACCGTTCAACGGCTTCCTGAAAAATCTGCTGGTGAAAAATGGTGCTTTGATTCCGTTCAGCCAGAGCAATCAGGAAATTGTCTTCCGTGTCAGAAGCGGAAAAGATTTCACTTTATTCGGTGTTTATGACAACAAAGATAAGAGTGAAACTGTGATCAATCTTCCAAAAGCTCAGTTTATCTATGAATCCGGAAAGGGATTCGTTGGAAAAACGGCGTCCATCAAAGCAACATTCACGGAAGAAAAACCGCTCCGTCTTTATGCTGCATTTGACAAGAAACAGGAAGCTCCTGTTGTGACAGCTCCCTCCGCCGTCAAACCCGGCGGAAATGTGGTTCTGACTTACAAGAATCTTCCTGCCGGACGGACCGTGGCTATCCGTGTTGTTGCGCCCGATGGAAAAGAAATTTTTGAATCCGGCGTTGTGACCAATACAAACAACGGAAAATCCTGCACCATCGGGATTCCGTATAACGCATCCACTTCCGCAAAGCCCTATAAATTCACAGTGACTGATTATGTCACCGGACTTTCCGCCGTCAAAAACGTTTATGTAAAATAATCAGAAAGGAATATTATTATGAAACGTCTTCTTGTATTTGGTTTGCTTGCAGCAGTTCTCGGACTCTCCGCCCGGGAACCCTCCATGAAGGTCACAGAAAAACAGATTGACCGCAAAGGTGTCAAACTTACTCAGAAAGAGTGGAAAGTTAAATTTCATCATTCCGATATGGTACTGAAAAACATGATCGGAGCAGATGGAAAACTCGTGAAAAAAGCATGGGGTGATTTTTTCTGCGGATTGACTCATGGAACGATCAGCAACGGTTCCTGGGATATCTGGGATTTTATTTCCGCTCAAAGTATGAAATGGAAAAATATTCCTTCTGCAGACCCGGTTGCCAATGTGGCATTTGTCCGTTTTCCTGACAGTTCTTCTTTCAATATGAGCTGGGCTGATGGAGAAATCAAAGTTCTTCAGACTTCCGGCGCAAAGGATTGGGTTTATGTCAAAGTCAAAATGCCGGCGGGAATCCGTTGTGTAACACTCCGTCTCCGTCCCGGCGGGGCTCATTCTTCCATCAAAGGCAGAGAACGTCATATCCGCTACAATGGCGGAGATGAACTGGCAGAATTTTTCAAAGTCAAAACCCTGAAGTGGGATGGCAAGAGTGATGGTCTTGCGTTCTACAACCGCAATTACAGCGAAAAGAATGGAAACTTCCTTGTTTTTGAATCAGAAAAGATTGCAAAAATCAATCACCACACGGAAAACCCTGTGACTCTTCAGATCTATCCGAAAAAAGGTGTTACAGAAATGAATTTTGCACTGGGCTACTTCCTGAACGCCAATGCGGATGAAGTAACCAAGAGATTCCTTGTGGAACAGCTTCCCAACCAGCGGAAAGCACTGGATGCCATTGAATGGAATAAAGCTCCTGATTTCACAGAATTTTCCAAAAATGCAGATCAGGTGAAAAAACTGATTGCCGGACTTCAGGGTGCTGATAAAGCAAAATATGAAAAAGAACTTGCAGCCATTCAGAAAGAGTATGAATCTGCAAAAGCAAAAAATGACCAGATTGCCTATGCAAAAGCATTGGACAAACTGCGGAACCTGCAAAAAACGATCGGAGCTTCTGCTCTGGATTCTCTGATGTAAGAAAAATCAAACGGGGAGGTAAATTCCGCCCGGAAATAAAAAGCTCTGTTCCCAATAAAGGTTGTTACTTGAGGAGGGGAAAAAGCCCTTTTTAGGAAAGGTCCTTTTTCCCCTCCTCAAACTCCACCCCTTTTTTCCAAACCTTTTTGCGGCATTCCGATTTTTACGATGTAAAAATCGAA
>JAFVTF010000082.1 GCA_017503375.1 Lentisphaeria bacterium
AGCTCTGTTCCCAATAAAGGTTGTTACTTGAGGAGGGGAAAAAGCCCTTTTTAGGAAAGGTCCTTTTTCCCCTCCTCAAACTCCACCCCTTTTTTCCAAACCTTTTTGCGGCATTCCGATTTTTACGATGTAAAAATCGAAATGCCATCTTAAAGTTGAAATAGCAGAAGGATTTACCAACCTGTATGGAGAACAGCACTAAAAAGTTATAAATATCAAGAAATATACACCCGGATGATTATGTTTTCAAATGGAAAATATCAGGAAATAAAAAAAGACCGGATGAAAAATCACCCGGTCTTTCGCAAATAAATTCAACAGGTTTCAGATTAGAAACTGGTGGCTGTGAACTCGTAGCTGTGGACACATCCGTTTTTGTTGAATTTCATAACAAGACCTGCGCTCTTGTAGCTTGCGCGGTTGGAAGAAACTGCA
The DNA here is from genome assembly GCA_017503375.1 of Lentisphaeria bacterium. Classification (GTDB taxonomy): domain Bacteria; phylum Verrucomicrobiota; class Lentisphaeria; order Victivallales; family UBA1829; genus SIG79. Next base: position 436 of record JAFVTF010000082.1, read on the forward strand.
GCAGAAGCACCAACACCTGCAACGCCGAGACCTCTGCTCAAAGTGTGAGCTTTGTAGGGGAATACAGCAGAGAAGTGACCCTGTGTACGGAATCCTGCATCGCTCTGACGGACAGCGATTCTCTGGTAGACCCAAATATCGAGACCATTTTCTTTGAAGACGAGGCTGGGTGCTCCGATGACATTCATAACTTCATTTTTAGTTGTTTTATTTCTGATAATTTTAATGTCGTTAGCGGACACATTATCAGAAAGAGTTGCATCTGCCATAGCAGAGTTGAGTTCTTTGATTCCGGAGCAACCGGTGAAAATCAGCATGGAAGCGAGACCCATGCAAATGCTGAATACGATATGTTTCATTGTTGTTATCCCTTTTTATTTGGATTTGTTGGCTGAGAATGGCTGATAGATGGAACCATTATTCATACGCAGAAAAACTTCTCTGCGGAGCTGTCCGAAGAAACGGCTGGCGAAAACACCTTCCGCTGCGGGGACACCTGCACTGTCGAATCTGGCTGAAAGGCGGACAAGTGTCTGTGTTCTTGCCAGAGGTTCGAGTGTAACGGAAACTTCAATCTGTTTGTAAACTTCCGTTTTTCCAAGATAAGCTCCAACAGTGGTGCTTCCCTGTGTACCCAGCTGGGTCAGGGTGAATGCTCCGGTACTCTGTTCGTGCTGTCTTTCATAAGTATTCTGCCATACACCGTAGATAAAACCGCTGTTCTTATCAGCCTGTCTCAAAATGAAACCGTTCATCTGAAGTGTGGCAATGGTGGCATACCAGACATCATTATATCTGGCACCGAATTCATCTCCGATATTACGGGTCAACAGAACCCGCTGCTGCAAATCACTCAAGCCTGTACTGGTATCAACAGGAGCCAACCGTTCGGTTGAACAGCCTGTCAGCATAGCAAGCGCAAGTGCTGCAAAAAGACCATAAATTTTTCTCATGCGTTACTCCAGTTTTAGAAGGAGGTTACCAGCATCTTGTAGGACGTAACCTTTTCATTTTTGTCAAAGCGGACAATGATGGTAGCTGTATTGACAGAGGTAGTTTCTGTGTCAATATTTGCACCGACCTGAACGCCAGCTTCACCGATTCCGCTTCCGGCATCGTCACGATGGATTTCGTTAAATCCGAAAATCGTTGCGAAATAAGCTCCTGCTGCATAACCCTGTGCTGTACGGCGAACCTTGATCTGGTCATAGGTCCAGGTTTCTCCGGCATTGCTGTCGAGAGCTACAACGTTGGGAGCTCCGAGAGCGCGGAACACCTGCGCCTGTGTGGTTTCTCCGACCTTGACATTCATTTTTACCTGACCGGCAGTCAGTCTGAGCTTGGCATCAAAAGGCTCAGCGGGGAGATCTTTGGAACAACCGGCTGTTACGAGAGCCAGTCCGACAGCGGAAAGAGCTGCCAGAAACATTTTTTTGGAATTTTTCATTTTCCTGTTTCCTTCTATTTTATTAAAGTTGATTGAACATCTTTTTTGCAGCAGGATCTTTAGTCCGGTCAGCATTTGCACCATTGCTGTTCGGGGCAATTACCCGCGGTTCCGCGATCATTGCTTCTGCTTTTGCTTCAGGGGTCAGGGGTTCCAGAATCAATGTTACATTGTTCTGATTCAAGGTCCATGCATTGTCAAACAAAAGTCCGAATGCAGGAAGGATGAGAATGGAGGTCCAAGCCTCAATCTTTCCAAGTGTACTCAGAGAGTAGTCAATCACATGGAGTTTATCCCGGTAACCATCTTTATATGCCGTGATCAGCAGCTGTTTGCCGGTATTGGCTTCGATAAAGATGGGGGATTTGTTGTTGTACTCAACACCATTTGCGATTACTCGCGCATCTGCCGGAATGACATCCAGCGTTACGATCTGTGTGCGGCATCCGCAGAGAAGAACAACTGCAAGTGCCAAACATGCGATCCCTGTCATTTTTTTCATTTTTTTATACTCCTAAGTTAAGTCTTAATCGTTGTTGTTGTAGAACTGAGAGGGGCTGCCGAACGGTCCGGCAAGAGTATTGATCATCTGAATGGAAACCATCACGTCGCGGACAATGACATTCCATTTGGAGATAGCGTTCTTGGGGACATAGACAATATCAGAGGGCTGTAATGCGAAGTCTGACATTTTTCCGGTCTGTATATCCTGAACATTCAGGTTATAAACAACAGGATTTTTAAGCCCGCCGCGTATGATCTTGATATCTTCTGATTTTGAGTCCTTCAGACCTCCGACCTTTCCGATAGCTTGAAGAACTGTCAAATTCGGCTGATAGATAACACTTGCCGGTCCACTGACTTCACCCAATACTGTAACTCTGGCATTTTCCAGGGATGGAACATAAATATAATCTTTATCCATAACCGGAATGTTGTTGAGCCAATCTCCATCTGTCATAACTTTATCAAAGTTGACCGGAAGGATTTTACCGTTACGCATGATATAGGCATCTTCCAGGTTGGAAAGCTGCAGGGGTTCATTTTCATCTGTGGTAGTTGAAAGGACCCCTCCGGCCAATGCCATTGCATCAGAAATTTTGGTGGTTCCAACGGCAATAGGATAGATTCCGGGTTTCCCGACGGCGCCGACAACTGTGATCGTTGATGGGCGGGTTTTGACCGGTTCGAGGATAACTTCGCAGTCACGAATATACTTTTTATACCGTTCTGTCAAAACTTTGGAAGCTTCCGGAATGGTCAAACCAGCCAATTTGACATAACCGATGGGAGCTATACTGATCGCTCCGTCATCCATAATTGTTACGGAAGGTCTGCTCAAGTCTTCACGATCCGGGATTGAGAACCCGAAGACATCTCCGGGCATGATCTTATAATCCGGGAAAACTGCATGTTGGAGACGTTTCAGTTCTGCTGTAACATCAGTCTGCTGAACTTTCTGCGGAACCGGGCGCATTGAGGTCGCCTTTGGAACTGCAATCGGAGCAAAGGGTGTATTGTTACATCCTGTTCCGCAAATGACTGCGGCAGTCATTGCGGCAAAAATGAGTGATGAAATCTTATTCTTCATTATTATACCTCACGAATGAATACGTCGCAGGAGTCACTGTCAAGCAGACGTTTGATCGTTGTCTTGTTTTTCCGCTCTTTGTCCAGCGTTTTTTCTTTTTCTTCGATCAGAGATTTGAGCATGAGAGAAAGTTTCAACTGCTGAAGAGTCTGGACGTTATCGTAGAAATAAAGGATGTCGTTTGGCAACCCCGTCAACTTTTTGGGCTCCATAGAAAGACGGTAGAGGTCCGGTTTCTGTTTTGAAACTGTTTCCCGGAGATTTTTGCACTGACGGTCCATTTCATCGAGCTGAATCTTCAGATTTTTTACAATTTTATCAGCCGGAGTATAGATTTTGCATGCAAGGTCATATTTCAGCTGCATTTCGCTTCTCTTTGTTTCCATAGAACTGATGTATGTTCCATAGGCGGTCAAAAATTCTTTCTGAGCCATAACCAGCTGCTCGTTAACAGCTTGCATTTCAATATCATCATTTGTCGGCTGCAAGTCATCTCTTTTTGCGAATTTTTCTTTAAGAGTGAACAACTTTTTCAGATCTTTTTCGCTTGTGCTGATTTTATTTTCACACAGAACCATGATCTGCTTACTTCTCTGTTTCCATTTCGCTTTATAGTCATCAAGAAAACTTTGCGCTAAAGCTCTGGCAACTTTTCTGGAACGGTCACTGTCATTTGTATTGACATGCACAATAAAACTTCTGAAAGATTCCTGACGTTCTTTGACATCAACAGCTTTTTTCATTTCTTCCAGAGAAACATTCCACTGATACTTTTCTCCGATCTGTTTCAGAATTTGATCGGATGTAACATAGGTGAAAATCATCTCCCGGGTAAGAATCAAATCTCTGGGAGTGTTTCCATTCAGTCCCATATCTGTCTGACGCAGCATGACCATGCCGCCGAAGTCCGGTTCCTTATGGTAAGTTTTTGTAATGCTTGTTGCAATGTAGTACATTCCTCCGATGAGGATCAGCAGAACGACCAGTGAGAAAATCGTACTGTGAAAAAATTTGGAAACAGCTTTTTTGTTAATAGCCATTTTTTATACTTCCTCCACACCATTGAGAATCACACCGGAGATATCAAGATTGGCGCGGTTCAAGGCTTCAATTGTTTGTTTTGCGGATGCTTCCTCAGTTTTTCCTGCACGGACAAGGAGCAGAACGGAGTCTGCTGTACTGCCGGCGGAAACGATATCAGCGGTGCCGAGGTGGCAGGAGACATCAAGGAATGCATAATCATATTCTTTTTTCACCTTCTTCATGAGTTCACGGAATTTCGGTGAAATCATCAGGTTTGCAGAATTGACTTTCTTGTTACCGCAGAAAAGAACGTCCATATTAGTGTTGTTCAGGTTTTTCTTAACAGTATGTTCAAAGTCAGTTTCATCTTCGAGGATGTTCATCAGACCTTTTTCATCGGAAGTACCGAGATAAGTCTGCAAACCGCGTTTTCCGGTGTCACAGTCGATCAGAAGTACCTTATAACCGGCTTCTGCAAGAGAGGCTCCCAAGTTAGCGGTACAGAATGTTTTTCCTTCTTTAGCCTGTGCGCTGGTAACAGCGATAACGGAACCGTCATCACCTTCTTTTTTCTGATTGATCAGGTTAACACGGAACACGCGGAAGTCTTCTGCGACCTGTGTTCTGGAATTGACTCCTGCGGAGTCCCCGAAAAGGAAGGGGTTGTTTTTATCAAGAGCAAAGTCTTTGTCCTTATGAACTGTTCCAACAACAGGAACGTTCAGAGTTCTTTCAACTTCAGAAGATGTCCAGAGAGCTCTGTTCAAAATCCTTGCGGCAATAAAAACGAGATACATCAGGAAAAAGCCTGCGGCAAATCCGACCAAAATATTTTTCTCAATATTCGGAGAAATGGGTCTTTTGTTGATTTGCGCAGAGTTCAGTGTAGTGATGTTTTGAACACCGACCAGTTTTGGTGCATTCTTTTTGAATTCTTCCGCATAAATATTAGCCACATCCTGGCTGAAGACTGCATTATGACTGTCCACGATAATTTTCATGGAACGGGAATTGTTTTTCAGTAATTCAGCGGAAACTTTGCAACCATAATTTCCGAGACTTTTCATACTTTTTGCCAGTTCATCTTCGACACCATCTCTGATGGCTGCTGCATTAATCAAGTGCTGATAGTCTCCGGAAAGCTGGGAGCCCAGACTCAACTGCTCTGAAACACCGAACTTTTTTCCCATGGCAAGAATATTGTCATTAACCTGTTCTTCCATTCTTCCGAAATACAGGGTAACTTCCGCCCGGTAAACTGGTTTAATGAACAATCTGCTGTACACACCTGTTGCGATGGCTGCGGCACAGGCTACGAACAAAATGATGTTCCATCTTTTTTTAAAGATGTCCCAAAAAAACCAGAAATCCATGTTCTGCATTTTTTTCCTCCAAAGTGATGTTTTATGTTTAGTCAAAAATAATCGAAACAAACTTTAATTTTCTAATATAGCATGAAAAAAAATTTTTTCAAGTTTTTCGTTTGATATTTTTTTCTTTCTGGATTTCAGAAACCTGACAGATTGCCGAAAATTCAGTTGAATTTTTATTGCAAAAATACCGGAAAAACAATCGTGCAGGATATGAAAAACAAAAAAAAATTGATTTTCTTAAAAAAAGCTTCCCAGTTTTGTTTGACTTTTTCCCAAGAGGGAGTATATTATAGGATTGAAACTTAATTTAACAACAGGAGTTGATAACATGTCCAGACATCCCAGCTTGAAGGCTTCCGGCAAGATCCGGAAAAAGAGAAACGTTCTCAAAAGATACGAACGCATCAACATGCTTACTGAAGACGGTCGTTGGAAACCCGGTCAGAAGGTTCTCAGCGGTCTTCCGAAAACCAAGCCGATCGATTGATTTGCTTTTGTATTCAGAAATGTTACCTCAAGGGATGTTCCGCTCGGATCGTCCCTTTTTTTGTTACAAATCAATATTATGGAGTAACTGAAAATGGCATCCAATACTCTTATTCAGAAAATCCTTGCAAAGCATATCGTCGGCGAATGCTCTCATGTTGCAGGGGAACCCGTTGCAATCCGCATTGATCAGACCTTGACTCAGGATGCAACAGGAACCATGGCTTACCTTGAACTGGAAGCGATGGGTGTGAAAAAAGTCGCAACTGAACTTTCTGTTTCCTATGTTGATCACAATATGATGCAGAATGGTCCTGAAAACCGCAATGACCATCTTTATCTTCAGAGCATTGCTGCATCCCGCGGAATCCGCTTCTCACGTCCAGGGAACGGTATCTGTCATCAGCTTCATCTGGAACGTTTCGGTATCCCCGGGAAAACACTGCTCGGTTCCGATTCCCATACACCCACAGGCGGCGGAATCGGTATGATGGCGATCGGGGCAGGGGGGCTTGACGTTGCTCTTGCCATGGCCGGACAGCCTTTCCGTATGGCCTATCCCAAAATTATCGGGGTCAAACTTACCGGAAAACTCCGTCCCTGGGTTGCTGCCAAAGATGTCATTCTGAAGATGCTCTCTATCCTTACTACAAAAGGAAATGTCGGCTGCATGGTGGAATATTTCGGTGAAGGCGTTTCCACTCTGACTGTTCCCCAGCGTGCAACTATCACCAATATGGGTGCAGAACTGGGCGTAACCTGCAGTGTGTTTCCCTCTGATGGAATGACAAAAGCATTTCTGGAAGCACAGGGCAGAGGTGATTCCTGGGTGGAACTGACCGCTGAACCCAATGCGGAATATGATAAACTTATCGAAATCGATCTCGGAACACTGGAAGAACTGGCTGCTTGTCCCTCCAGTCCTGACAATATCAAAACAGTTGCAGAACTTTCCGGTATCAAAGTCGGGCAGTGTATCATCGGTTCCTGCACTAACAGTTCCTACCGTGACCTTATGATGGTTGCAGCAATGCTCAAAGGCCGTAAGATTCATCCGGATGTCACTCTTGCAATTGCTCCCGGAAGCCGTCAGGTACTGGAAATGCTTTCCCGTAACGGTGCTCTGGCTGATATCATTTCTGCCGGTGCCAGAATTCTGGAAGCCGGATGCGGCCCCTGTATCGGTCAGGGACAGAGCCCTGCAAACGAAACTGTCACCCTCCGTACATTCAACCGTAACTTCCCGGGACGTACCGGAACAAAAGGCGATCAGTCCTATCTGGTCAGCCCCGAAGTTGCAGCAGCTGCCGCTCTGACCGGAACCTTCACAGCTCCTTCCGCTCTCGGTTTTGAATATCCTGAAATCAACGATCCGGAAGAATTTCTCATCGACGATTCCATGATCATTGAACCTCCCGCAGACGGCGAAGGAATTGAGATCATCCGCAAGCCCACCATCGGCAAACCTCCTGTGAATACAGCTCTTCCTGCTGATTTGAATGGGGTTGCCCTCATCAAGACTCCGGACAAGACCAGTACCGATGATATTATGCCTGCCGGAATCCACCTGAAACACCGCAGCAATATTCCTGAATATGCAAAAGTTGTGTTTGAACGTTTCAATGAAGCCGGAAAGCTCACCTTTGCACAGCGTGCAATGACTGCACGCGATGAAGGAAAAGCCGGTTTCATTATCGGCCGCGACAGTTATGGTCAGGGTTCCAGCCGTGAACATGCTGCGATCTGCCCGATGTATCTCGGTGTAAAAGCTGTGATTGCTATGGCAATCGAACGTATTCATGCCGCCAACCTGGTGAACTTCGGTATCATTCCGCTGATCTTTGTTGACCGTGCGGATTATGATGCTATTGCAGAAGGCGATTCCATTCAGATTTCCGATGTCCGCAAGGCTTTGGAAAACCGTGAAGAAATCGTGGCAGTCGTCAACGGTTCCAAGCAGATCCGCTTGAAATACAATCTGACGGACGAAGATATCCGCATCATTCTTGCCGGCGGAAGATTGAATTTGCGCTGAGGTGATATGATGTCTTCCAGAACAACGATTCCGGTACCGAAAATTGAAGAAGACGGTTATGACTGGTATGCCAAGCATGAGGGAATCCTCAAAATGCAGGCGAAAACTCTGTATGAGCTGGTTTTTGTCGGCGATTCCATCTGCCACAATTGGAGCGGCGATGGCCCCGGTTTGCGTGATATCGGAATTGAAAACTGGAAGAAAGATATTGCAAAATACAAAGTTTTGAATCTGGGGTTCGGTTATGACCGGACCCAGAACATGCTTTGGCGTTTGGAACATGGAGAATTGAAAGGGCAGAATCCGAAGCTGATTGTGACGAATATCGGGACCAATCAATTCTCTGTTTCCCCGAATTACGATGGTGATACTCCCGAAGCTGCGGCAGAAGGTGCGATCGCTGTTCTGAAGAAAATCCGCGAGTATTGTCCGGAAAGCAAAATCGTTGTGATGGCTGTTTTTCCCCGCGGTCCCAGACGGGACTTCTTTGATCCCAGAATCAATCCCCTCAATGCGGCTGTAAAAGTATTTACGGAACAGCAGGATAATATGCAGTTCCTTGATATTTCCGAAAAATTTCTGAATGAAGATGGTTCCCAGAATCTGGCTTTTTATGCCGATGCCGGATGTCATCCCAATAATGCCGGGTATCAACTCTGGGCAGAGGCACTGCTGCCTTATTTTCAGGAAGCCGGATTGACGGTTGAATAACTGTACAGAGTGTACAGAGTGTACGGTGGTGTGGTTTTTCGGAAAAAGTTTTTTTCTTGAAGCAATGTTTTTTTCGACCTTTGCGGAGTTGTGTACCCTAACGAAATGAACCCTCCGGACACTCAGTTCACTCTGGTATAAATCTTATATTGTTTCGCTGCATTTTCAGAAACTTGCAAAATAATATGGAAAAGAACGTATGATCGGATTGGTTGACGGCAACAATTTTTTTGTTTCCTGCGAACGGGTGTTTGATCCCACGCTGGAGGGCAAGCCTGTTGCTGTGTTGTCCAATAACGACGGCTGCTGTATCAGCCGGTCCAATGAGTTCAAAGCTCTTGGAATCAGCATGGGAACTCCCTATTTTCAAATCCGGAATATGCCCGGATTGATTCTGCGATCCAGTAATTATGAGTTGTACGGCGATCTCTCCCGCAGGGTGATTTCCACTTTGAATACCCTTGTTCCGAATGTGGAACAATATTCCATTGATGAAGCCTTTATTCATCCGGGTTTACCGGAGGATGCGGATTTTTATTCCTTCGGGTGTGAGGTGCGGAAACGTGTTTTGAAATGGGTTGGAATTCCCTGCGGTGTCGGGTTCGCTCAGACAAAAACATTGGCAAAAATCGCAAATCATATTGGGAAAAAACGGCCGTCCGGAGTGTTTGTAATGCCCGCAGAACCCCGGGAGGTTCTGGAAAAAACGCCTGTTTCAGAAATCTGGGGAATCGGCAGGCGTCTTGCTCCGCAGCTGGAACGGCTTGGGATTCGCAACGCGTGGCAGCTATCTCAAAAAGATCCGGCTGTAATGCAGAAGAAATTCAGTGTGAATCTGGGCAGAACCGTTATGGAACTCCGGGGAACTCCCTGTTTTGAAGAAGAGGATCCGGAAGAAGCATCCAAGAGTATTACCTGTTCCCGATCCTTCGGATATCCTGTGGTTGAATTCCGGGAACTGGAAGAATCTGTGGCGGTCTATACAGCCAAAGCGGCTGAAAAATTGCGGAAAGAAAAGTTGTGCGCTGCCGGAGCGAACGTTTATTTTCAAATGTATCCGGAATATGAACCGAATCCCCGTCCGGCAGGAACAACGGCAATTACAGTGACTTTTCCTGTTCCGACAGATGATACATCCCGGATGCTTTCTGCAATTTTTCCAAAATTAACTGCAATATTTATTGATGGCAGACGTTACAAGAAAGCAGGGGTGATATTTTTCGGTTTGGAGTCTGCGACTTCTGTTCAGCCGGATTTGTTTTCGCCTATCCCGAAAAAAGAACGGTCGGAACTGTTCAAAACGGTGGATATGGTGAATAAGAAATTCGGACGCGGAACTGTTTTCACACTGTCGGAAGGCATAGAGAAAAAATGGCAGATGAAACGGGAAATGTTATCCGGACATTATACCACAGACTGGGATGGTTTGTTAACAGTTAAATAAAGGAGGTCTTTATGAAAAAGCTTTTGATTGCTCTGCTCGTATGTGCTGTTTTGTTCTGTGCTTATGCCGGAAATCGTGAAATTTACCGTGATGCTTCCGGAAGAACAACAATGACAGCAACTCAGGTTGGCAACCGCACGATTTACCGTGACAGTTCCGGACGGATGACCGGTTCGGCTCAGAAAATGGGCAACCGTGTGATCTATCGTGATGCCTCCGGAAGAACGACAACAACCGCCACCCCGGTTGGCAACCGCGTGATTTACCGTGACGGTTCCGGAAGAATGACCGGATCATCTCAAAAGCTGGGCAATCGTGTGATCTACCGTGATGCTTCCGGAAGAACGACAACGACAGCCACCCCGGTTGGCAACCGCGTAATTTACCGTGACGGTTCCGGAAGAATGACCGGTTCCAGAAACTGAAGATCAGTTCAGTTTAAACTCTTTGAGCTTGACTTCCGGGACCAGTTCGCTGGCGGATTCAAAACGCAGATATTTCAAATTGCCATGTCCGGCAGGAATCTGATAACGGCACTGATACCACATGGTTCCCGCATTATCCCGGAAGGGCAGCGTTTCTCCGGAAACTTCCCGGTACAGCATATCGCAGGAGTAGGCATCAGCGAGTTTTTCGGGACCGTCCACGCGTTCCGTTGAGACATCGGAATTGGAAATATTTGTTCCGAAAATCACGGGAAAATAGAATTTTGTTCCGTCTTTTTCGGATTGGAAAACGTGATTCCCAAGTTTGAAATGTTCTTCATCCAGCATGAAACCATCAAAGAAAAGCTGATACTTGATGTTGGTCTGAACGGTGTGTGTGACGGTCAGTGTTTCAAATTCCGGAGTTTCAACCGGAGCGAATTCTCTGTACAGCTGCTTCATTGTGATGGTATCAAGTTCCGGATAATCTTCTGAACCGTATTCCGGATTCCAGACGAGTAACGCAGCATAGAGCAGGTCATAGAAAATCCCATTCCGCTGCAGTGTCCGCCGGGAGGTTTCTCCCCAGTTGGAAATACAGATTCCTTTCGCATAGGGATTGCTGATTCTTCTGTTCCAGTCTTTGAAATTTGTGGGATTCAGATTTGCGAAACAGAAATCCCATCCGTGATCGCTGTAGACTTTATCCAGTTTACGGTCGACGGTCCAATACCAGTGAAAGATTTCCGGATTGCATGTGATGAGATCAGCGGAAGGATAAAGAGCTTTTTGAGATTCTTTTCCGTTGGGGGCGATTTTTTCTGCGCCGCCGATCGCTTCACCATTCCGCCAATGGGAATTCAGGAATTTTTCGCCCCAGACGATCGGTTTGATACCCCGTTCATTGAGCCAGTTTCCAATGCGGTTGATATCGCCTGCATAAAGTTCTGTCACCTCTTTTTTACTGCATTCCGGACACAGACCGATGGTATAACATTCATCGTGGCAGATATGGATTTTTTTCGGATGAATCAGTTCGATGACTTCTTCGAGAAGATCCTGGAAAAGTTTATGATATCCGGGATTCAGCGGACAGCAGCAATCCGGGAACGGATCCTCTGGACGTTCTGCCAGTTCTCTGTGTCTGGTGAGCAGATAATCGCTGTGGGACATGGAAGGCATTTCCGGGATGACATCCATAAAACGTTCCCGGCAATAATCAACCATTTTGAGGAACATTTCCTGCGGAATAATTTTTCCGCCGCCGTTTTCTGAATGAATGGAATTTTTTTCCCATCCGAAGCAGTTTTGCATAACGAGCGTTTTTCCGGGATATTCATTCATGAATGATGCATATTCCAGCCAGCCCTCATTGATTTCCGGATGACTTTTATATTCCAGAGCTCCGCCCAGTTCCAGCATGACAGTATTATATTTGCAACCTGCGGCAAAGTCAATGATCTTTTTGAACTCTTCCAAACCTTTCTCTGTCGGTTCCGGAAGATAAAGTTTCAGTACCCGTTGCGGAACGATCGGTGCGGAACGATCTGCGAATTCCCGGAATCCGTTATTCCGGACATGGGAAAGCAATTCCTGAAGTCCGAAAAACATTGCCGCATCAGAAGCTCCCTCGATAACAGCTCCGGATTGAGTCAATTCAAGAATATATTCTTCCTCTTTCAGTTCGCTCCGGCGGATGAATTTTAATTCAATATCCGCATGAAGTTTCGCGGCGAAAACAGTAAAAATTTCCGGCAGTGTTTCTGCGCAGATGATCCGCGGAGATCCATCGGGAAATGTAAGCATCTGATTTATCATAATAAAGTCACCTCTCTGGTAAAAACCGGTTTAATATATCACCGGAATGGTAATAATCAAGCTGATAAAAAATATATCGGAAAAGATTTGTTGAGAAAAACGGAAAACTTGAAATGTTGAAAATATGTGTTATTGTAATACTGCCGAATCAAATGCAAATTTTTTTTTATCTGACAGGAGTATATTTATTATGAGTCTATTTCAGAAGTCTTCAAAAATGCCTGAAATATCTTGTTGCGATCTGAAAATGGAGCGTTTCTGCAGCTACTCTGCGAGCAGCCACAATCAAACTGCCATTTCCATCTCATCAACTATCCCTTTTAAGTCAAAAATTGCCGGACTTTTGAAATTGCCTCTTATAAAAATGTTTGTAACGGGTCCCATTGTTATTCTGTTGACCGGCGGATGTATGTCTGCCGAAACCTCTCAAAAACCGATATGGCGCAAAGGTGCGATTCATACACATACACTTTGGTCAGATGGCAGAGCATTGCCGGAGGTGGCTGTCAAATCCTATAAAGATTTGAAATACGACTTCCTTTGTCTTTCGGAACATAATCTTTTTCCGGAAGGTGAATGGTGGATGCCGGTTGCAAGTGAAGAGGGAAAATGGCCGCCGAATCTCTCCCGGACAGCTTTCCGTCATGCTGAAAAAATGCTGCCGGGAAAGATCATTTCCCGTGAGAGAGGATTCCGTACATTTGTCCGCTTGCGGACATTCAAAGAATTACAGGAAATGTTTGAAGAAAAAGGGAAATTTGTTCTGATTCCCGGAGGGGAATATACATTGTCTTTTTTAACTCCGGCAGGCGAATTATATAATGCCCACTTCAATGTTTTTAATGCTGTAATGAGTTATCAGGCCATAAGTGGCAAGACTCCGGAAGAATGTATGATGCTGAATTATGCTCAGTATCTGAAAGCCGCAAAAAAAGCTCCGGAAAAGTCGTTTTATATGGTGAATCATCCGCAGTACCGTTATTGGGATATTGATCCGGTCCTTCTTGTAAGGAATCCGCAAATGACACATTTTGAGATTTGCAATGGTGCTGTTCCGCCATCTGCTGTGAAGGTTTGTTCCATGGAAAAATATTGGGACTTTGTTTTGGCACACCGTATTGTCAACGGTCATAAAATCATCTATGCCACAGCATCCGATGATGCACACTTTTACATAAACTCTATAGGAAAGCCTGCCGGTTTGAACTGCGGCTGGGTCATGGTGAATACTCCGGAACTTACTCCGGACAAGATCTCAGAAGCTATGAACCGCGGAGATTTTTATCCTTCCTGCGGGGTTGAACTTGAAAATATCATCTATAACCGTGCCGAGAAAAAACTTACTGTGCAAGTCAAACCGGAAAAGAATGTGAATTACACGATTTCTTTCATCGTTACCAAAAAGGATTTTGACCGCAAAATAGTTTCCCGGAAATACGAGCATAAGAATAAGCAATTCAATCGGGAATTTACAGTTATTCCGGAAAATATCGGCGTGACCGCTTTGACAGTAAAGGGGACAACCGGCACTTATACGCTGAAAGAAGATGATCTTTATGTTCGTGCTGTTATAAGATCCGACAAAAAGATCACCTTTGGCAAAGCCGGCGGTTATCCTGAATATCAGACTGCCTGGACTCAGCCTCTGGTGAAATAAAAATCTGTATTTTCAAGAACGGATCGCACTCAAGATCAGCCGATTGTTCTTTTCAGCGGAAGATCAAAGAATCTGATAGCATTTTCTCTTGCAATTTTTTTGAAAACAGTTTCTGAGATCCGTTTCTCATCCCGCCATTTCAAAAGCAGATTCATTGCTGAAAACTCCATGCCGAGACAGCAATAATCTGTTCCGAAATAGAGTCTGTCCTGAAATTCTGTCAGGAAATTTGCACCGAATTCCGGATCGACACCGATGGCTTCCAATACACCCAAACCATTTCCCGGGTTGATACTTACCCGAAGATAACCGATAACGTTATTATCAGTTTCAGCGACAAAAGATATCACGATAATACCGCCCCGTTCAGAATGGGAAATTTCTTTCCAATAGGATTCCGGTTTTGGTTCAGTTCCGAGCAGGTCTCCGAAAACGGCTCTGAAACTTCCAAACATGATAACCTCAACCCGGGCGGCATCACGATCTTCAAACTTTCTGATTTTTATATCCATAAAAAACTCCGGATTGATTTTTCCTTTTACTAATTGCTCTGTTCCCAATAAAGGTTGTTTTGCATATTCAGTCATGAACTATCAAAAAATTCAGTGATTCTGTACAGTCCTTGGATTTTTATGGGATATCTTTACATATTTTTTATAAAAAGTAAAGATAATTTTTTTTCCGCTTGAAAAAATTGTGATTTTATGGTATCTTATAAGAGTTGTTTTTTTCCGGAAAAGAGGAAAAGATTTTGGAAGCAAATAATTCCTGTACTGAAATACAGGATATCAATGGAATGGATGAGATCAGATGTTTTTATATATCTACTCGGTTATACAGGGGATTGTTCAGGGAATTACGGAACTCCTTCCCATCAGCAGTACAGCTCATTTGAAGATTGTGAACAGAATCATTGCCGCTTGCGGCGGGGCTGCTCCTTCTGAAAATTTCAATAATATGTTTGATGTGGTGATTCAGCTCGGTTCCATTTTGGCGTTCCTTGTTTATTTTCACGAAAAACTTGTTCCGGCGGCGGCTTTCCGGGATAAGGCTGTATTCCGGAAAACATTTCTGCTCTGGTTCAAAAGCGGGATCGGTTTGATTCCCACTGCCATCGCCGGATTCCTCTTTGCCGATTATGTGGAAGGTCTTGGACTGAAAACATTTATCACAACTCTGCTCGTGGGCGGTATCATTCTTCTTTTTCTGGAAAGCCGGAAACAGAAAGACGGCATTCAGAAGATTGAGGATATTGAAAAATTTTCTTACGCCAGAGCTTTAGGCGTTGGACTCTTTCAGTGTCTTGCCCTGATTCCCGGAACTTCCCGTTCCGCGGCAACGATCATCGGCGGTCTGATTCTCGGGGCTTCCCGTCCGCTTGCGGTGGAATTTTCCTTTTTCCTTGCGATTCCCACGATGGTTGCGGCTTCCGGATATTCTCTGCTGAAACACGGGGCATCGCTCAGCGGACAGGAATGGATCGCAGTGGCAATCGGTTTTGTTGTTTCGTTTTTTGTTTCCTGGGCAACGGTTGTTCTGTTTATGAAGTATATCCGGACAAAAGATTTCAAACCTTTCGGCTGGTACCGGATCGGGCTGGCAATTGTGCTTGGAATACTTCTCTTTTCCGGTATTTTGACGAATTGATTACGCTTTTCCGTTGAGCATGGCAGCCGCATGTTTCATTGCGGCTGTTCCGCCGCCGAGCATACGGGCAATTTCTGCAACTCTCTCTTTCCCTGAGACTTCTGTAACAGTCGTTTCCGCAGTGGAATCTGATGTGAGTTTCACCACACGGAAATGCTTTTCAGCACACGCCGCAACCTGGGGCAGGTGGGAAATGGAAATGATCTGCTTTGTTTCAGCAAGTTTTGCCAGTTCTTCGCCCACTGTGACCGCTGTTTCTCCTCCGATATTTGCATCAATTTCATCAAAGACAAGGGTCGGAATCCTGTCAGCTCCGGCAAGAACAGTTTTCAATGCAAGCATGACACGGCAGAGTTCCCCGCTGCTGGCGACATCACGCAAGGGCAGGGCACGGACACCCGGATTGGCAGAAAAAAGAAATTCGATTTTATCTGTTCCGGTACTTCCGGCAGTTGTTTCTTCAAAGGAAATTTGGAATTCGGAGCGTTTGAATCCTAGTTTGGACAGTTCTTTTTTGAGCTGTTCCACCAGAGATTTTGCAGCATTTTTCCGGGCTTGCGAGAGTTTCCGGCAAACGTTCAGGTGCTGGGCCTCTGCTTTTGCCACTTTTTCATCAGCTTTTTCTCTTGCAAATTCAGAATTTTCAAAAATATCCAGCCGTTGTTTTGCTTCGTTGAGATAATTCAGAATTTCTTCAATGGTTGGTCCGAATTTCCGTTTGAGGGATTGCAGATCATGGATTCTTTCTTCCATCGCGGCGAATGATTCTGCATCGAGATCAACGGTTTCCGCATGAGCCGTGATTTCATCGGAAAGATTGCGGATCAAATCGGAAATCTGTTCCAGCTGTTCCTGAAATTTTACGGCTGATTCTTCATCGATCCGTTCCAGAGAGAGAAGCAGACGGCGTACAGATGTGACCTGTTCCAACAGGGAATTTTCTGATTCTGTCAGCAGGTCCACTGCAGAAGAAGAAAGCTGCAGGATTTCACGGGAATTTGCCGCAATGGCATGAAGTTTTTCGATTTCCGCATCTTCGCCCGGTTTCGGATTGATTTTTTCGATATTTTCCGCATCGATCCGGAATCGTTCCGCTTCAAATGATGACGGCATATTTTTCAGGAGATTTTCCCGTTCTTTTCTTGCATTGGTGCAGTTGTTCCAGGTATGATTACATTCTGCAAGGAGTTCCTGATTTCCGGCGAACCGGTCAAGCGAGAAGAGCTGTTCCGCCGGATTGAGCAGGGTAACAGTTGCCGAAGCACCATGAATATCTGCCAGATACGCACCCAGAGAACTCAATAATTTTGAATTTGCGGCGGAGGCATTGACAAATATTTTTCCGGAAGATGGGGTGAAAACCCGTTTGATCAGAAGATTTTCCCCATCGCACTGTTCCACCCCGGCATCATCAAGGATCTGATTGATTTTTTCCAGAGAATCGGGGTCAACAGAAAACATTCCTGCGATTTCGCAGCGTTCCGCACCTTCCCGGATTGCACTTTTTTCAAAGCGTGCACCGAGCAGGAGTCTGAGTCCGCCCATGAGAACGGATTTTCCGGCACCGGTTTCCCCGGTAACGGCATTGAAGCCGGGACTGAAATCCAGCGCGGCATCTTCTGCCAGCGCAAGATTTCTGATATGCAGCCATTTCAGCATAGAAGATCAGCGGGTGAAGTGTCTGTAATTCTTTTCGCTGAACTTGGAAATACTGTGTGCTGTGGCCTGGTCAATGGGACCTTCCAGAATCACGGTAACACTTCCGGTTTTCTTATCGATGTCATCAGGGTTGGGGATGTTCGGCATAAAGGAGCGGTAGAAAACACCATCAATGACGAGACCGAGTTTTTCACCTCTGTACTGAACTGCGATACTGGACCAGAGCATTTGACCGCGTTTATCCAGATGCAGCACCAGGTTATAGAATCCCGGATCGCCTTCCCGGATTTCCAGGTCAACTTTTTTGATATTTCTGCTGTGCAGGAACGGGTTGACATTAACGCAAATGACTCCGCCGGAAAATGTGTCGATTTCCCGTTCCAAATCTTCTCCCCTGCGGTAACGGATTATTCTGTGAACGGAGATCACATATTCAGGATCGGTCGGATTCAAAGAATCTTCCATCTCCTGAATAGCTTTATCCAAATCACAAGCTGTATTTGTAAAAAGGGTAAAAATCGCCAGTGCTGCCAGCAGAAAAATCTTTTTCATTGGAAAAACCTCACATTCTTGCGTTCAAAGCATCACGCTGTTCATCAGTCAATCCTGCAAATTTCGGGTTGCCGGGCATGATGCCGCGTTTTGACTGCTTGATAAAGTCGCAGAAATGAACGACTTCCGGAACTTTCATCATTTCCGGATCAGCTTCGATTTTTGCGATTGCATTGGTGCTGTTGAGTCCATCAAAGAAGAAGGTTTTGATAGCTCTGCGGACCATCAGACGTTTCTGATTATCAAAGCCTGCTCTGCGGAGACCGATCACGTTGGGACCGGTGATAAAGTTGAATTCCCGGAGCATGGTGAACGGGGGAACGTCCTGTCCGATCATCGCTTCCGGACCGATCATAGCAAGAGCCCCGATACGGCAGAACTGATGAATTTTGACATATCCGGAAAGCACTGCACCTGCACCGATCTGAACGTGTCCGGTCAGTGCGGTATGGTTGGAAATCGTAACTCTGTCTCCGATCACACAGTCATGTGCAACATGAACAAATGCTTGAAGCAGAACATGATTACCGATGACCGTTTTCAGAAAATCAAACGGCGGTCTGTGGATGGTAACATATTCCCGGATGACAGTGTCAGAACCGATTTCTGTGTAGGAAACGATTCCTCTTGTGAAACGGTGGTCCTGCGGTTCGCCAATATAGGTTCCGAAATAGATCCGGCAGCGGGGGCCGATCGTGGTATACTGTCCGATTTTTACATGTGCGTCAATATAGGTATCATCACCGATTGTAACATCATCTTCGATTACGGTGTAGGGACCGATTTCCACGTTTTCCCCGATAACAGCTTTCGGAGATACAACTGCTGTTGGATGAATATTCGTCATTTTATCAATTTTCCCTTCGTCAAATAGTGAGAAACTGTTTCTATTTTTCAGCAGACAGTACGGACAGATGTCCGATAAAACATGTCTATTGAATTATACCTCTTTTTTCGTGAAAAACAAGTGAGATTCCAGTAAAAATCAATGTTTTTTTATGAAAATATGGTAATTTTTATGGAATAAGCAGAAAAATACATCTGCATTTTCATTTTTGACTGAGAAAAAATGAAAATGCTGCGATATAAAAATTTTCTGTGATTTTCCATGATTTCCGCGGTTCCATAATTATATTCATGGCCGGTTCAGAAACTCAATGGCATTGAACAGTTCCCGGAATTGGTAGATGATGTAATCTGCATCCGCTCCGCAGAAATTCTGTTCGCCCTGATTGGAACGGAAAAACACAGTTTTCATTCCGATCTCATGTGCTCCATAAACATCACGGTACATATCGTTGCCGATAAAAATGACTTCTTCCGGGGGTAATCCCATTTTTGTCAATGCCATTTCATACATTCTCCGGTCCGGTTTCCGGAAACCGTAATCTCCGGAAACAACAGTGAATTTGAAAAACTGATCCAGTCCGGCAGAATGTAATTCCGGGATTGCCCAAATCGGCTGTCCATCGGAAACTGCTGCCAATGAATAGGATTCCGAAAGCTGCTTCAGCGTAGAAACAACTCCGTCATACGGTTCCAGTTTGTAACGACCGGCGGCACGGAAAAGAAGAGCGGCAGTTTTCGGTGTAACGGGCAGGGATTCCGGGGAACTGTAAGACGTTATGATTTCCCGGAAAAGTTTTACAACATCAAATTCCGGAAATTCTTCAGCACTTTCTTTTTTCTGACGGCGTATTCCGTTGAAATATTCCTCTTTCAGCGTTTGCGGAGAAATTTTTATCCGGTAATAATCCAGAAAATTGGATACTGTCCGGTAAATCTGATCATCGCTTTCACTGGTGTAAATATCGATGACGGTTCCATTCAAATCAAAAAGCAGCCCTTTAATCATGATTCCCCCCTTATCTTTGCAGCGTTAATTTAGCTTCTTCCACCAGCATCCGCCGATAATCATACGTGAGATAATCATTCCGTGAGATCCTCAGCAACGTCTTTCCCATATAGAAGGGCAGACGGGCGGTAATTGAAGCGAATGCTTTGTCACGATCCGGAAACAGAGAGGCGTATTCCCACAGAAAATGTCCGATAAACGGTTCTGCAGCAAATTTATTTCCGGTATGGAGCAGGAAGAAATGTTTTAATTCTCCGGCGATTCTTCCGGTATCGAACAATCTGTCTGAACGATGCATCCGTTCCAGATCAAAACTGATTACGTGCATATCATCTCCGAAAAAGAAGTTGGCCGGAGTTGCATCCCCGTGAACAAGAACTTCCTGGTCCTGATACATCAGCGGATCATTGATATATTCATCCCTCAAATGATAGAAGTAATCGGCTTCTCCATGATTCAGAATTGGAGATAGCTGCCGGATCACATTATCGTAATAGGTGCAGATCTTATGAAAATCCACCATGACTGGCTGTGCGGAACGATTATGGATCGTTGCCAGAAAGTTGGCAAGGGCTGTCAATTTCTGATACAGCCTGCCTTCTTCCCTCTGATGGATCGCCTTGAGAATGATGGAATCCAGCGGTTCGCCATAGCAATATTCCACGACGAGCAGACATCCGAGAGATTCATTGCAGCCAAGAGCTTTTGCGATGTAATGACAATCCCCGAGGTATTTCCGGAATTCATTGATATTGGAAAATTCCCGGTACATTTTCCGCTTTGCCCGTTCAAAATCCGGTTCGTCGGAGGCAAAAAATTTGCCGACTACCCGGGTTCCCGTCGCCCGGTCCTCATAGATATAAACTGCATGAGATGATTTACTGGCAAAGACTCTGAAACCGTCTTTGCCGTCTGCTCCGACTTGCGGCATGATTTCCCGACACAGATAATCATACATCGGATCACTTTTCTGCAAGTGTCCCTGATATTCCATAAAAAAACTCCCGGATTTGATAAAGTTGCTCGGTATTAATCTATCACACCTTGTCCTCTTTTCAAATTATAAATTATTTTTTCAGCTGATAAAATTTGTTGAAATGCGTTCCTCCTGCATCGGCAGCGGCAGGGCGGATTTCTCCATGGATTTCAAGTAATGAGCCATATTCCGTGCAAGAGTTCTCATGGTCTGCAATCCTTCCGAATCTTTCCGGACTTCATCCGGAGTAAAGCCATGAGTGGAATTCCAGTATTGACTTGAAATGACCGGCATTTCAAGAATCGTGAAATATTTATTGAGCCGGTCGAAAGCCGCACTTGCACCGCCTCTGCGGCAATTTACCACACAGGCTGCCGGTTTGCGTTTGAAATATTCTCCGGCAGAAAAGCAAACCCGGTCAAGAATCGCACACAGACTTCCCGGAGGTCCCGCATAATAAACCGGAGCTCCGATAATGATTGCATCAGCCTCTTTCATCTTAGAGGTGAAGTTCAGATAAAGATCATCCTGAAATACGCAATGTTCATGTCCGTTTCTGCATTCAAAACAGGCAATACAGCCTTGAACAGCTCTGTTTCCGATCCAGAAAATTTCACTGTCCACACCTTCGATCTTCAGTGTTTCAGCAATCTCTGTGAGAGAGGTATAAACGCATCCGTAAGCGTGGGGACTTCCATTTACAAGCAATACTTTCATGATTCTCTTCCTTTCCTGTTTGACTTTTTCATTAGACAGGGTAAATTAACTCCTGTTGCAGTTTTTTCAATCAGTAAGGAGGGAAATATGGGAAAAAAAGTTTTGATTATCGGCGGAAGTCCCCGGAAGGACGGAAATTCAGCGGCACTTTGCGAACAGTTCGCCAAAGGAGCATCTGAAGCAGGGAATCAGGTGGAATACATCTCTTTATCCGGAAAGAAAATCGGATTTTGTACAGCCTGTTACGCCTGTGAGGGCGGCGAATGTCCCCAGAAAGATGATGTTCCCGGAATCATTGCAAAAATGCTGGATGCCGATGTGATCGTATTGGCAACTCCTGTTTATTTCTATACTATGTCGGCCCAGTTGAAGGCGTTGATTGACCGTTCCGTGATGGTTTATCCGAAAATCGCGAAGAAAGAATTTTATTTCATTATGACCATGGCTGATACAACGGTTGAAAATTTCCGGGGAACTCTGGAAGCATTGCGCGGTTTTGTCATGTGCTGTGAAGATTCCCGGGAATGTGGAATTATTTCTGCTGCCGGAGTTTATCAGAAAGGTGAAATTTCCGGAAATCCGGCATTGGAAGAAGGGTATAACGCAGGAAAAAATTGTTAAGGAGGATGAATTATGAAAATAGCAGTTACATGTGAAAACGAACAGGTGTTCCAGCATTTTGGTCATACGCCCGGTTTTGCTGTGTTTGAAACAGAAGCCGGACAGATCGTCAACGAAAAACGGCTTTCTTCCGGTGACAGCGGTCATGGTGCATTGGCAATGCTGCTTTCCGAAGAAAAAATTGATATTCTGATCTGCGGCGGAATCGGCGGCGGAGCTGTCAACGCTCTCGCGCAGGCAAATATTTTTGTTGTCGGCGGCGCAGAAGGAAATGTCCGGGAAGTTGTTGAGGCGTTCCTGAACGGAACCCTTCAGGTCCGGGCGGAATATCATTGCAATCATCATCACGGCGATGGTCATACCTGCGGAAATCATGGCTGCGGCAGCGATCACAGCTGCGGCGGACATTGTCATTGATAAATTTGTTCAAGCCATAAAAAAATCCGGCAACCCCGAAAAGGTCTGCCGGATTTTTTATATTAGCTCTGTTCCCAATAAAGGTTGATTTGTGATCGGGGAAGAAGGGAAAAAATTTTGAGGAAATTTTTTCCCTTCTTCCCCGAACCCCATCATCCTTTTTCAAACCTTTTTGCGGCATTTCGATTTTTACGATGTAAAAATCGAAATGCCATCTTAAAGTTGAAATAGCAGAAGGATTTACCAACCTGTATGGGGAACAGCGCTTTTATATTTGGAATTTGTCTTATTTGATCTTGAATTCCTGTGAAACGGAACCGTCTATGCGGATAAGTTTCACTTTCAGGGAATCGCCTTTTGCTTCTACAATGGTCATGCTGTTATCTCTGGAACCGCGGTTTCCTTCATTTACAAAAACAGCGAAGGGGACTTTCATTGAGTTGATTTTACGGCTGTTTTTTCCGATCGTTGTTGTGACACCGGAATTTGCTGGCATGAAACTTCCGCGATGCATGTGCCCGGAAATCAGAAGGTCAATTTTTGCAACAGGATTTTTTCCTGTGAAAATTCCGTCAATAACATTGTTGATGCCGTTGGTATAATAGGTTCGCGGTGCATGGATCGGAAAATGAGCGAAGAGAATTCTGTGTTTTGCTGTTGTGAATTCCGGACGTTTGACAGCTTCTTTCAGCCAGGCTCTCTGATTGCTGTTCCAGACATCCAGACCGATAATGCAGACATCGCCGAACCGGTTTATGGAATAACCTTTGAAGTCGGGCGTTCCGAAAACCTCAAAAAATGTTCCGGGAGAACATCCTGCATATTCATGATTTCCACGGAAGTTCAGAATCGGTTTTTTGCTTGCAAAGATGGTCTGTGCGTCAAGATATCCGTAAATAATGGAAAGAACGCCTGTGCTGTTGGAGAGCATATCTCCTACATTCACCAGAATATCGCAGCTGTCCATGAGCTTTTTGTTGTTCAGAAGCGGAGATAACGCATAACCTTCATTGTGTACATCGGTGAAAATTCCCATTGTCAAATCTTTTTTGCCGTGAGTTGTGAAGGTGTAAAGAGAGCCGTCTTCCGGATAAACATTACTTCCGCTTCCGGTATTGGTGATCCGGTATTCGTAGGTTGTTCCTTTCTTCAGATTTTTCAGCTGTACTCTGTGGATTCTTTTATCCCGGTCTGTGATGTTGAGATAATTCCAGGAGAAGACTTTACGGAAGTTCTTATCACCTTTTTTCCGGTATTCCAGAAACGCTCCGGATCTTCCATGATTGTACCAGCCGATGTTCATTTCTGTTTCAGAAGCCCCGAAAAGCCACGGACCGTAAAGCTTTTTCTGCGGGGGAACAGTCAGCTTGCTGCTGAGTTCTTCATACTCGCTGCGGGTCAGTTTTTTATCGGAATAATGACGGAATTTTACTTGTGCCGCCAGATCATAACTGCCGAAGATCAGTTCAGCATATTTGGGCAGATTCTGAAAATCCGGTCCGACATCATTCCAGACAGAGTACTGCCGGGAAGTTCCACCGAGACGCGCCAGATGTATGGAAATCGTTGCATTGTCAATTTTCAGAAAAGAGTGTTTGATTCTGGTTTCTGTAGTCCAGTAATCATCATAGATTGCACTCTTGCTGTCCCAGTAGGGATTTGCTCCATAACGTGCTGTTCCGGATCCCCAGCAGAACTGGGTAAGATTCGTTTCCGGGACCATTCCGCCCAGAAACAGTTCAATACAGTCTCCTGCCCAGATGTTTCCATTTTTATCAATGGGTTTGACATCTTTTCTTTTATCAAAACATTTCATCCCGATATAGAGATATTCATCATCATGAAAAATTCTGACTTCTGTTTTGGATTTCGGCTGAGTCAATTTCTTATAAACGACAAAGTCATCAAAGAATCCAGCCTTTTTCCAGACCTCTTCGTCCAGTTTTCCATCGAAATTGATTTTTCCCTTGAGATAAGGTGCGGCGATACTCTTCCGGTAATTTTTCTGATTGACCGGTTTTTCTGTAAGTACATCTGATGTCGTAGAAGCACATCCGGAGAATAATACAGCAGCTCCGGCAAACAGTGCAAGTGATAAAGTTTTGATCGGCATAAAAATGCTCCTTTCCTGTTCCATTCTGAAAATACATAAGCTACCATATTTTTCAGAAAAGTCAAGCAGAAAAAGATATTTTGAAACAAAAAAATCCCGGCTGTCAGTACCGGGAAAAGGATGTAATAAATAATGATAGCTTGAATTACTTGAAACCTATGCTATATTGGTAAGCGAGGATTTTATTTTAACAGCAAAGGAAATTTTACGAAACAGAAAACTTTTGAATTAAACGCATTGCATAAAGGCTTTAACCCCTTAAATTACCACATAAAGCGATAAGCCTCAAAATAGAACTGATAGATTGATTTTTGTGCCGTGTATTGTGCATACACGGTGCATTCTCGTATTGTATCTATCAGTTCCGCTGTGGTAAGCGGTAGGGGTTGTATAATCGGAATGCACCTCTTTTTTTTACCAAGTGTATTCCCTATGGAATCCCCTGAAAATGAAATCAATTCTTTTATTCTTTTTATTCTTTACTCTATCGTTATTTTCCGCTGAAATCTCCGGAAAAGTGATTAAAATTTCAGACGGTGACACCATCACAATCCTTGATTCAAACAACAGAAAACACAAAATCAGACTTGATAAAATAGATGCTCCTGAACAGAAACAATGTTTCGGGATCAATGCAAAGAATAAGAAAGGCTCTGTTCCCAATAAAGTTTTGTAAATTTTTCTACTATTCTATTTCACTTTTTAAATGGCATTTTGATTTTTGCGACGCAAAAACCGGAATGCCGCAAAAAGGTTTGAATCCTCCTCCGCACAAGGCTGCGGAGGATACGAAAATTTGTTTCCGGAATCCGGTTATTCAGAAACAAAGATTCTGAAATCATGCCGGGGAACTTCTGCTGTAAACGTGTTTCCGCTGATCGGAACAGCTGTTTTTGTTTCAATATTCTTCAGATTGGAGAATGATTTGATCCCCAATTTTTCCGGAAGAAGTTTGACTTGGAACGTTCCCTTTTCTCCCATGTTGGAAAGCATGATGACGGTACGTTTTTTCTGTTTCCAGACGGTGACGAGCAGATCTTTGTGGTTGTGTTCAAAGACTTTGAACTTTCCTTTTGCCCAATAAGGATAAAGACGCGGAGAATCTGAATAAAAATCAAGATCATTCACGATTTTATGCCACTGTCTGATGGGTTCCCGGTTTTTCGTTGCACCGTCCCACGGAGCAATATCATGAGGCAGGATCAGTGCGAGCCATGCTCTGGAATGGTGTCCATCTTCATCATTTCCCTTGAAAACCATTTCAGAAAGGAAAATTGTATTGATCCCGAATGCGCGTCCCATGGAGACTGCCCGCATGTAATCCAGATCTTTCCAGTGGTCAATATAATCTTTTTCATTGGAATTGTCATAACGTCCGGGCTGTTCGCCGTCAATGAAGAAGGCACAATTTGTCAATGCCGGAATCAGAAGAGATGCACTTGCATGAGCTCCGGTGAGGTTTTCATAATTGTTTTTCTTGTACTGATACGCCAGGAAGTGATAGTGTTCACGGAGGTTCAGCAGGTCATATTCATTAACTCTGCGTCCCAGATTGTCGATGTAACCTTTCTTTCTGTAGGAATCGAAGAACCCGCGAACGTGTATATTGTCCTCGTAAAAAGAGAGCAGACCGATTTTTTTCAGTTTATCACCGATTGCCCAGCCTCTGTATTTGATGTAAGAGGGAACAAATCTGTGCTGATAAACAGCAGTGGCTCCTGCAAGCCCGAAACTTTTCTGCTGGCGTCGGACAGAATGTCCTCTATATTTTCCGTCATACGGCGGACAAGCCCATTCAGAGAAATAGGTTTTCATTTCCGGAGTATTGATATTCAGCTCATCGCTGCAGTAATATTCCAGATACGAACTCTGGAGTTTATCTGCCACATCGGCATACATTTTTTTCGTTTGTTCAATATTTCCGGTGATGATATTCTGTGTTCCGGAGGTGAATTTCGGATGTCCGGCAGAAACGAAAATCAGTTTTCTGACATTTTTCAATTTGTCATAGAACTGACGATCCATTGTCATCCATCTCGGGAAGACGGTTCCTCTCCAATTTTTGAGGGGAGCTTTCACCGGTGTGGCAAGAAGTCCGATGTCCCATTTCACCGTCCGGTTCATTTTTCCGACCGGACGGTTGATGAAATTGATATTCAGGATAACAGAATTATTTTCTCTGGAAATTTCCAGCGCACTTCTGGAATCATCCACATTCCAATCCCGTCCGCTGTCGGAAAAATAACAGAAACCGCGGTCTTCGTTTCCGAACCAGACAAACGGCTGGAAGGAACCGGGAGTTTTCCGTTCCTGTCCTTTGCTTTCCCAAACAACGTTATCTCTGATTTTTTTGGAAGGTGTGTATCCTGCAAAACCGCCCAGCGGAGTTTGTCCCAGTTTTTTGGAACGGTCAAGTTTGCGGTAGGTGACATCTGTAATATTCTGGTAAAGAGAAGCCTGATCCTGTTTCAGGAGAAGTCTGAGAGAAACTTTTTCCGGACGGAATGTTTTTCCGGGAATAACGGTGAAACTCATTTTGAGAACCCCGTCCGGTTCCAATCGGTTTTCAATAACCCATTCAGCTCCGGCAGCCTGAGCAGTTTGCGTCCAGAGTACAGCATATTTTTCTTTTTTGAACGCAGAACGTTTCCAGAGAAATTCTTTTCCGTCAACAGTCAGATTCACGGGTGCTGCAAACAGTTTTTCCCATGAATTCCCGACAGTCGGTTCCTGTTGGAACGCTTCTGCCTGAGAAAGAAAACCGTTTGTATTGACGGTATAAGTTCTTCCGGAGAGGAGCAGAGAATTTCCCTTGATCTGAATCGGCTGGAATCCGGGGAACCCGTGATCTTCTTTCATCACCTGTTCAAAGGGAAAATGTTCTCTATGAAAAGTGATTTGCCCCATAGGATAATGTTTGACCCAATTTTTCAGATGTGTGTTTTTGGGAATGAATCCGCCTGCGTTATATCTTCCGGAATAGAGGTCAAGATGAGAAACAGCGGCATAGCCTTTTCCGGTAATCAAAACCTTTCCGTTTTTATCCAGGAATTCCCCTTTTACGGTAAATGTTCCTGTAAAGTCTTTATTGATTGAAAAAGATTTATCGGAGATCAAACTTTTTTCAAAAGGGAATTTTTCAGAACCGATGACTTTTCCATCGGAACTGACAGCGGAAAATTTTGCAGAAACGACCTGGTCGGCACAATGATCGTAAGGTGTTTCGATCATATCCAGAACGATCTTGTTTTCTGATGCAAAAAAACGGATCGGGAAATCGGCTTTTTCCGGAAATATCAGCTGAAATCCTTCCGGAATCGGAATTTCAACTTCCGGTTTTGTATGAGTCAGTTCCCGCTTGAATGAGCGGAATTTTCCAATTGTTACATTTGCGTTGGAGTGAACCCGGATAAATGGACGGATGGTAGTTACAGGCTTTTTTCCTGCCGGAGTTTTGATCTGCAGCGTTACTTCAGAAGATTTCCCGGCTTCAATCGTTTTTGAGATTACTCCCTGCCATACATTTTTTGCATCATAAAGATGAATACCCTGCTGAATACTTCCGCTTCCCGCCGCTTCAAAACGGAACTTCAGCATATCATTTTCTTTGACTTTTTCAGGTTTGCGCGGGTAAAGTTCTACGGTGTTTTGGGGGGCAGTATTAATCGTGAGAATGGAATTTTCCGGCGTTCCGTCTCCGGAAATTCTGATAAAACTGGCTTTGGTATTTGTATTGTACATCCAGCCCTTGAAAACGGGTGTCTTTGCCAGATTTTTTTTGGAGATACCTTCCGGTTTATTCACAGAGAGTGATCTGCAGAAGATTGTTCCGGACAGGAATTTGAGATATGGACGGATTTTTACAGCTCCTGCAGGAGCCTTCTGAATTTCAACAGAGAATTTTTTGAAATCCGTACTGTTGATGCTGGAGGACTGTTCCTTTTGTTTGCCGAGCCACTTCAGTTTTTTATCATAAAAATGGCAGCCGATGATGACTTTCCCATTGCCGGAGAGTTCTGCCTGAATGGATGCCGGAGCACCTTGAACATAACTCTGAGCATTTTTGTCAAAGAAATGAATCAGTTTGCGATTGGGTGATGCTGTGACGAGTCCATCTTTGATTTTCAGCTGGTCTTCCGGAATATTGCCTTCGGCTTTCCAGGAGGTCCAGTCTGCACCTGAAAGGAGACTTGCAACGGTTCCGAGAATAACCGCAGTAAAGATTTTTTTCATGATACTTTCTCCTCAAATTAAATCAGTAAGCCGTAAAATAGGTGTTGGTAGGTTTGCTGTTTCCGACTTGACGGACTCTTGCATGAGTCTTTGCACTCCCGTCAAGATGCAGTCCATTAACTTTATTGCCGTGACGTCCCCAGGAAAGTCTGGCAAGCCCCTGACAGTGGTCTGCAGAATATTGATTGAAAGATCTGTTATGAGCATCAATAAGAACGATCAGTTCCGGTAAATTTGCGGCAGGAATATTGGATATTTTGAGCGGTTTTCCCGCTGTTTTTCCATCCTGGGTGGAACCGCAAAGTTCTGTGACACCATAAGTAATCATCGCATTCCCGTAAGCATCTCGTCCTATGTAGCCGTTAGCACCGCTTTTAACCAATGCTGCAGGGCACTTGTAGGGAGAGGGTTTCAGAGAAGGATTGTTATCTTCCGTTGCCGGAGCGATTTTGTAAGGAATATATGGTCCGGTGAGCTTGTACCAGACAATACTTCCATTGGATGTTGAATGTTTATGGATCAGATATCCATTGTTATCATCCTGATACATAGCTGCGGCGACACCGAGCTGTTTCAGGTTGTTGATACAGGATGAGATCTGTCCCTGCTGTTTTGCTTTGTTAAGCGCGGGCAATAACATCCCGGCGAGAATTGCAATGATAGCAATCACAACGAGCAGTTCGATCAGCGTGAAGCACGCGTGCTTCATCCCAGTGTGCTGGGATGAAATGTTTTTACTGGCATTTTTCATTTTATTTTACCTTTATTTTTTTATATTGCACGGCAGCTGCCGCGTTCTACAAGCGTTGATTCAAATA
Source organism: Lentisphaeria bacterium (assembly GCA_017503375.1). Classification (GTDB taxonomy): domain Bacteria; phylum Verrucomicrobiota; class Lentisphaeria; order Victivallales; family UBA1829; genus SIG79. The sequence goes on from JAFVTF010000082.1 coordinate 30,054, forward strand.
TATACCGTTCCGGTTTCAGCAAACCTCCGGAAAGAACAGCTTCATTCAATAATGAAATGCATTTTTCAATGAACTGTTCCCGAGGCTGTTCGATCGCAGTCATTTCCGGAAAGGATTGCAAATCCGAGTCAATACTTATCAAAGAGATATCCTGCGGAATTTTCAAACCTGCTTCCAGAGCACCGATCCATGCGCCGGCTGCAAATGCAATCCCGGAACAAATGACAGCTGTCGGACGCTGTTCTGCCGGCATGGCTGCAATCTGATACATTACATTTTTCGCAAACAAACGCCAGGGAATCCCATCCTTTCCGATATATATCAGCTTCTCCGGAATATTACTCTCAAAAAATTCTCTGTTACGTTCTGTCAGGTTATAAAACTCTTTTTCCTCGTAACTGATATATGCGACCCGTTTGTGATTCAGAGCCAGCAGGTATTCCGCCGCTTTGAAAATTTGACCGGGTTTCAAGCCGATCGTACAGAGATTCCGGTTTTTGACGGGAATTTCACTGGAGGATAACAGGCATGAGGGAATCGAGGATAGTTCTTCTGAAAGAAACAGTTTCGATGATTTTTTTGAATATGATGGAAATATCAATCCGGAACACCTGTTTTCTATCACTTGTTCCAGAACTTCTTTTTTCGTTTTTCCGTCATCGGAAATCAGAATAATATTTCCACGGACATTCATAAGTTGTTTTATCAATATGGAAAGCAAAATGCTTGTGTACCGCTCGTGTTCGATTGTGGAGGGCTGACAAACAAAACCGATCCGTAATTCCTGTTGGGGTTCATAGGTTACAAAATTGTCCCGGCCCTGCTGTTGGATGATCAGGTTCTGATCCCGCAGAACTTTCAGACCTTTTCTCAACGTTAAATGATTTACTTTGAAAGAAGCTGCAAGTTCAGCTTCTGAAGGCAGAAAAGTTCCGCTCAGAAATTCTCTGTTCAGAATCCGGTCTCTCAGATTTTCCGCTATTTGCAGATAAATCGGAATTCGCGTTTTTTGTTTATTGATTTCTGTTATTTGCATATGCAAACTCCTATACACTCCTATACTATAGCATGAAGAACAAAAAAGTCAAGCTGCCGGAGCAAAAAAGTGATATAAGAGATTTTCAGCAGCTTTCCCGGCGGATGAATTTTGTGGAGAATTCTTTTTTTATTGCCTGTGCAGGTTTTTCTTCAATGATGGAAAGAATTGCTTTGTTCAACTCTTCTGTCGGGTGGGCAACTGTACTGAGCGATGGATAAATGATTTGTCCGGAAATATCATCATCAAAACCGATGACAGCGATCTGTTCCGGGATTCGGATTCCGTGCTGAGCGGTATAATTCAGGAACCCCAATGCCATTTTGTCTGTGTCAAAGAAAACTGCATCGGCTCCGGATTGCATGATCTGATCTCCAAGCAGTTTTCCGTTTTCAAACGTTCCCGTTTTTTCCAATCTCAAAAGTTCCGGACGCATCTGTTCCGGCGTTTCCGAAAACGCCTGCTGAAGTCCGGTTTCACGGGATTGCAGACAGCCGCAGCGGAGGATCCGTTTTTTTCCCGTTCTGATCAGTACGGAGATGGCATCTCTGATTCCTGTTGCCCGGTCAATGGAAAGATGATGTCCGGGAAAATGCTTTTCCTGATCCACATAAATCGGCATCATGGAGTGCTGTTCCAGAAGTTCCGGAAGTTCATCGGAAATCTCAACATCAAAGAGCGAGACAACGACAATATCGACCAGTCCGGACCAGTCGGAAAAGATCTTGTTCAGCTGTTTACCGGAACCGTCGCAGCAAGCTATGACGGGATAATATCCCCGGGATTCCAGCCGGGCCTCCAGATCCTGCAGTTTCTGGCGGAAAATTTCATAAGGCGCATCGGAACAGAGGATTCCCACGAATCTGGAACGGTTGAGCCGCAGATTCCGTGCAGCCATATTCGGAACATAATGGTGCCGTTTGGCAAGAGAGAGAATCTGTTTCCGTTTCTCTTCCTGCACGTGCGCCTGATTTTTCAAAACACGGCTGACTGTCCGGATGGAAACTCCGGACAGTTCTGCCAGCTGTTTCAGGGTGATCGCCATAATTAAAGGGTGACTCCATCCTTGAAAATCGCGATTTCTTCGTAATGATAAACCTCATTCCGGGCAGGAGTGCCGTTGGCAGTTTCCAGAACAAGATTGAAAAATTCTTCTTCCAGCGCATTCTGATCTGCGCCGTCTTCAATGAGACGTCCTGCATTGAAGTCGATCCAGTGTCCTTTCCGGGTTGCCAGATCGGAGTTTGAGGCGATTTTCAGGGTGGGAACGACGCCGCCGAACGGAGTTCCGCGTCCGGTCGTAAACAGAACGATGTGCGCTCCTGCAGCTGTGAGCAGAGTAGTCGCGACCATATCGTTTCCGGGACCGCTCAAGAGGTTCAATCCCTGTTTTTCCACGCGACCGCCCATTTCCAGAACATCAACGACCTGCGCCGTTCCGGCTTTCTGTGTACAGCCCATGGATTTATCTTCCAGAGTAGAGATACCGCCATCTTTGTTTCCGGGAGAGGGATTTTCATAAATCGTCTGTTTGTAGCGCATGAAATATTCTTTGAAACCGTTGATCATATCCACACATTTATCGAAAATGGACCGTGTGGCGCAGCGGTTCATGAGAATGGTTTCCGCACCGAACATTTCGGGAACTTCGGAAAGAATAGTTGTTCCTCCGCAAGCGGAAAGACGGTCAGAGAATGTACCGACAAGTGCGTTTGCCGTGATTCCGGAAAGTCCATCGGAACCGCCGCATTTCAAACCGATGACCAGTTCGTTGACAGGGATCGGTTCCCGTTTGTCATCTTTTGCGATTTCCGCCAGTTCTTTCAGGATTTTCATTCCTTCGGTGAACTCATCGACACCATCCTGAGCAATGAGAAAACGGATCCGTTCTTTGTCATAATCGCCCAGTTCCTCTTTAAACTGTTCCGCGGTATTGTTTTCACAGCCGAGACCGACGACCAGGACAGCTCCTGCGTTGGGGTGATGAACAAAATCAGCCAGCAGGAGCCGGGTCAGTTCATGGTCTTTTCCAAGCTGGGAGCATCCGTAAGGATGTGTCAATGCCATTGCCCGGTCAAGAGTTCCCTGCGGCAGCAGAGTCCGGTTGACTTCATCTGCCAGATTCTGAGCAAGACGGTTCACGCAGCCGACAGTAGGTACGATCCAGAGATGGTTGCGGATTCCGACTTTTCCATCTTTTCTGCGGAACCCCTGAAAGAACAATTCCTTTTCCGGGGCAGGGCGGGCTTGGAGGTCTTCTTTTTCATACTGATAATCCAGAATCCCGGAAAGGCGGGTTTTCATGTTATGAGTATGTACTTTTTCTCCGGGGTGAATATCCTGTTTTGCGCTGCCGATGGGCATACCGTATTTCAGAATATTTTCGCCTGCTTTGATCTCTCTCAATGCGAATTTATGACCTCTTCCGACAGCTTCTTTCAACTGGACGATTGCGTTTTCTCCTGCTTCCAGATGTTCCAGAGCAACAGCCACGTTGTCAGACGGATGGATCTTGATGAATTTCATATTTCCTCCCTCAGAGAACGCTTTCTGCTGCTGTGCGGATTCCTTTTTCGCGGATCATGACGAATTTTTCAGTGACAAATTCAGTCATGCCGGGGATGGTGTTGAGGTCCATTTCCCAGAAAGAGGTGTTTGCAAGGATCGCTTTGATTGCATCAGCGGGAGCTGTTTCCAGCTGCGGAGTGAGCTTTGCAAAGAATTCCAGGATGTCCGGAGAATCGGAAACCGGATAGGTGCCGTGTTCACAGGTTCCTTCCGCTTTGTCATTCTGCATGTAGAAGCGGATGAGAGCTGCAAGAGAAAATGCCAGACACTGCGGGAGTTTTGCATTGAGTTTGACATAATCCAGCAGACTGGGCAGAACACGGACTTTCCATTTTGAAACGGAGTTCAGAGAGATGGAAAGCAGACGGTGCATTGCAAAGGGGTTTTCAAAGCGTTCCACGACGGAATCAGCAAAGAATGTTTTTTCTTCATCAGGCAGATCAACGGTACAGTAGATTTCATCCTTGACAGATTTGCGGACCAGTTTTCCGAAAACAGGATTCTTCATCATTTCATCCACATAAGTCAAGCCGCCGAGACTTGCAGCGAGAACATTCCCTGTGTGAGCACCATTGAGGAAACGGACTTTTCTTGTACGGTAGGGTGTCTGATTATCGGTGATGACCACATTGAGTCCGGCAGCCTGCAGAGGCAGTTCTTCTTCAATGGATTTGGGACCTTCGATGACAAAGAAATGGAAGATTTCGCCGCAGTCGATGAGTTTATCTTCATAACCGAATTCCTTTTCCATTTCGGCGGCTTCGTTCCGGGGATATCCTGCAACGATCCGGTCAACCAGTGTGTTGAAGAAGATGTTTTCTGTATTGACCCAGTTCTTGAATGCTTCCGGAAGATTCCAGAGATCAGCATACTTGAGAATACATTCTTTCAGTTTAGCACCGTTTTTGTCGATGAGTTCGCAGGGCAGGAAGTTCAAGCCTTTTTCACCGGCGGTGAACCGTTCATAAAGAAGACTTGTTACTTTTGCGGGATAAGTATTCTGGCACTGTCCGGGGGTGAAGGGTTCTTCCTTGAACTCGATTCCAGCTTCGGTTGTATTGGAGAAGACAAAACGGACATCTTTTCCGCAGAAAGCACGGACTGTTTCCAGCCACTGATGATAGGGATTCAAACAGCCTTTGACAGATTCGATGATCTCTTTGTTTTCTACAATTTTACCGTTTTCGACACCGCGGAGGATCAGGGTATAAAGCCCTTCCTGAGCATTGATCATCTCGCTCATTCCCTGTTCGAGAGGCTGAACGATCTGGACCATACCATTGAATTTTCCCTGTTTGTTCATGGTGTGGATCATCCAGTCAATGAAAGCACGGAGGAAGTTTCCTTCGCCGAACTGAATGACTTTTACGGGCATGTTGACGGGTTCTGTTCTTTTGAGCAGGCTCATGGGAATATCCTTTCTATTATTGTAAATTTTTGATCAGGTTTGTTTACTATACTTGCCATCGTTGGCATTTTCAAGAGACAATACAATCTTTTTTCGGAATTTTATATTCGATGCAATTTCAAAAGTCTTCAAAAATGTCTGAAAATTCTTGCCGTGATCTGAAAATGGAGCGTTTTCGGTGGTTACTCTTTGAGTAGCCACACTCAAACTACCATTTCCATCCCATCAGCAATCTCTTTTCAGCCAAATTTTGCCGGACTTTTGAAATTACCTCTATTCATTCGAGAATTTCCAGAATTTGTTTTGCTCTGTGAAAATGGGTATGTTCTGCAAGACAACGTTTTCTTCCGGCTTTGCCGACTTTTTTCGCAAGTTCCGTATCTTTCAGAATACGGGGGACAAGCTCGGAAAGTTCTTCCTTTGTTTTGAAGGTGAAAACTTCTTTGCCTTCTTCAAAGGCTTCCGGAAATTCTTCCACCCATTCTGCACAGAGACAGCTCCCGGTAGAGGGAATTGCAAAACATTGAAGGCTGAGGATTGTCTGAAACTGGTCCAGCGGCTCCTGAAGAATATTGATCATTGTGCGGGAATCCCGGTAAACGCCAACCAGTTCAGTTCCTTCAATATTATTTTTCTCCCGGCAGAGCGGTGCAAGATCTGTTTTTTTCCAACGGTCTCCGTAAAGGGCAAGATCACAATTCAGTACGGAGCAGTATTCCACCCGGCGGGCTGTTGCTCTGCCGATGTAGGAACATTCCGCATCGTACCGTTTTTCGCCTCCGTTTTCCGGGGAATAATAATCAGTATTGACTCCATGAGGAACGTAAAACACAGATTCTCCTTTTTTTTTCAATTCCCGTTCAATATATCTGGAAACTGTGAGGAAAATCCCGTTCCGGCTGTATTGATAATAGTCTTCCACATTTTTTCTGCGGGGACCGTCATAGTCATGAAAGACGGGAATTCCGTTCCAGTAACTTTTCATTCTTGCGAGATCGAATTTACAGCTTCCGGCGAAGGAACAGACATCCGGTTTTACTTTTTTTACGAGTTTTTCCAACACTCTCTGGCGGTATTCCTCTTCCCATTTTTCCGGCAGGGAGAATCCAAAGAACCGTTCCATATTGTGATAATCAGCCGGAATTACTTCGCAGCCTGCCTGCTGAAATCCGGCGGTGATATGTTCCAGATGAAGTTTCATCCATGAACTGTAATTTCCTATCATTAAAACTTTCATATTGCCAGTATATCCCCTGTTTTTTTTGTCAATCAGCGGAAACTCTAGCATATCATAGAGTATTTGTCAAGTTTATTTTTATAATTTTTCCGGGAGTTGCAGGAAAAAAGCCGGATATGAAAAAAAATACTTTTCCGTGAACTTAACTTCTGTATGTTTGTTTAATTTTTAACAAAGTAACTCAAAAAATATGAAAAATAGATTGAAAAAGTAAAATGACGGTGTATATTACGAACCGATGGCAGGGATATGTATTTTCCATGAACAGTTGAAATATCCCTGGCTGGGAGAGATTACAGAACTTTTGCAGGAACGTTCATGCGTTTCTTTAAGGATACAGAGATTATGCGTATGCTTTCAGAAATAAGAGGCATTTCAGCGGGGAGGGGGAACTTATGTGTGTTGCCCTGCCGATGAAAATCGTTTCTTTTGAAGATAAAACTCATTGTACCGTGTCCTTTTCCGGTATCGAAAGCAAAATCAATATCCGTCTGCTCCCCGATTGTCAGATAGGGGATTATGTGCTTGTTCATGCCGGTCATGCTATCGAAAAAGTGAATCCTGCCGAGGCCGAAAACACGCTTGAGGTCTTCCGTCAATTGGAAGAGGAGATGCGGAAATGAGTTCAAAACAGGAAATGGTGCAGCATGTTTTCTGTGGACTGGCTGATAAAATCGGCAGACCGGTCCGCCTTATGGAGGTTTGCGGGAGTCACAGTTTTGCGATTGCCAAAGCTGGAATCCGCAACCTTCTTCCGCCGTCTGTTCAACTGTTATCCGGTCCCGGCTGTCCGGTTTGTGTTTCCGGAGAAGATTTCATTTCCCGTTCGATCAGATTGGTACGCAGCGGTATCCGCGTGGCGGTTTTCGGTGATTTGATGCGGATTCCTTCTCCTCTTGGTACTCTGGGTGCAGAGAAAGGTTTGATCGTAATTTATTCTCCGGAGGAAGTGCTGGATTATGCAGAATCCCATCCGGAAGAACAGGTTGTCTTTTCAGCTGTCGGATTTGAGCCGACAGTTTCCGCCGCCGCAGTTGTTCTGGAAACTGCCCGAAAGAAAAATCTGAAGAATTTTTCCATGCTTTGCGATTTCAAAAATGTACGTCCGGTTCTGGATTTGCTTTGTGCCGATCAAGAAACTGCATTGGATGGTTTTTTACTGCCCGGTCATGTTGCAGCTGTGACCGGGTCTGATCTTTTTAAAGGTTTGCCGGTTCCGGGGGTGGTTTCCGGTTTTTCTCCGGAAAATATTCTTTCTTCCATTGCCTTGCTGCTGAATGAAATTGCTGCCGGCAGAAACAGTATTCTCAATAATTATCCCTCTGCTGTTGTTCCTGAAGGGAATCCGGAAGGGTTGAAGATGATAAAATCCGTGTTTGAACCGGCGGATGGAGAATGGCGCGGAATCGGATTGGTTGTCGGCGGAAATTGGAAGATTGGCAGTGCGTACGGCGGATTTGATGCGATGGAACGGTTTTCTGTTTTGCAGGAACCCCTTCCTCCGCATCAGGACCGCGGCTGCCGCTGCGGAGAGGTTCTGAAAGGCCGAATCATGCCGGATGAGTGTCCATTGTTTGGAAAAATCTGTACATCGGAGCATCCCGTCGGAGCGTGTATGGTGAGTGAAGAAGGTGCCTGTGCAGCACTCTGGCATAACAGGGAGGCTGTCTGATGGAACTTCCGGAAAAGATTATGTTATCCCAGGGCGGCGGCGGAACGGCTTCAGCGGCATTGATTGAGGCCGAGATCGTTTCCCGGTTTGCCCGGAGCGGAGTGCTTGCCGGATTGCCCGATGCGGCATCTCTGCCGGAAGGCGTCATTTTTTCAACCGACAGTTTTGTGGTTACTCCCCGGTTTTTCCCCGGAGGAAACGTTGGAAAACTGGCTGTCTGCGGAACGGTGAACGATATTCTTGTCAGCGGCGGAATTCCGAAATATCTTTCTCTTGCAATGGTCTTGGAAGAGGGCTTTTCCCGGAAAGAATTGGGGGAAATCCTGGATTCCGTCAAAGAAATGGCTGATGCGGAAGGTGTTCAGATTGCAACAGGAGATACCAAAGTAGTTCCAGCGGGGGCTGTGGACGGAATTTTTCTGAATACCGCCGGAATTGGATTCTGCCGTCATGGAATCAGACTTGGCAGGGAATACCTGTCAGCCGGAGATAAAATCATTGTGAGCGGCGGGATTGGAGATCACGGAATGGCGGTTCTTTCTGCCCGTCATGGAATCAATGGCGTGGAAAGTGATTGCGGATCCTTGCGGAAGTTTGCTGATGAGGCGTTCCGGATCGGGGGACAGGGGATTAAACTGATGAGAGATCCCACCCGCGGCGGAACAGGTGCTGTTTTGACAGAACTGTTGAAGGGAACTCCGTTCGGTGCCGGATTGGAAGAAAGTGCGATTCCTGTTTCGGAAAAGACCCGGACTCTTTGCAGAATGACGGGGATTGATCCCTTGTTTGCTGCCTGTGAAGGAAGAATGATTGCGATTGTATCAGCTGAAGTTGCCGATGAAATCGTGGAGAGCTGGAAACAGCTTCCCGGCGGAGAATTGGCTGCTGTGATCGGAACGTTGAATACAAATGCGGAAGAGATCGTGCTCTGCGGAGAGTGGGGCGGAAAACGGAAACTGATTCTCCCGGCGGGAGATCCATTGCCGAGGATTTGTTGAAATGCATGAATTGGAAATCGCACAATCACTGCTGAGAACGATCAGCGACTGGCGGGATCAGAACGGAGCTCCGAAGGTTCTTTCTGCCCGGATAGAAATGGGGCTTTTAAGCGGGGTCGATCCGGATGCCATGCAGTATGCCTGGGAGGCCGCCTGTGAATTTGCCTGCGGCGGTCAGATGAAAGACTGTAAATTGCTGGTGGATCATCTTCCGTTAAAATATGAATGTCCCGGCTGCGGCAGGGAATTTGAGTCTGAAACATTGATTTCAGCTTGTACTTTTTGCGGACGGGAATATCCCCGCCGCAAAGGTGGGAGAGAGCTGAATTTGAAAAGTATAGAGGTGGAATAATGTGTAAAGATTGCGGCTGCGGCGAACATCATCACCATGGACATGGTGAAGGCGTTCATGCCCATACGGGAGCAGACGGGAAGGTTTATTACCATTCCCATGAGCCTGCTGCCCGTGAAGTTCCTCTGGAACAGGCGATTTTAGCGAAAAATGATAATACAGCGGAGCTGAACCGTGCATTTTTGAGAGGGCGCGGGACCCGGACCTTCAATCTGATATCGTCCCCCGGCTCTGGAAAAACAACATTGCTGACAAAGACATTGGAACATTTGAAGGCCGCCGGGATTCCGACAGCTGTCATCGTTGGAGATCAGTATGGTGAAATAGATGCGGACCGGATGCGCAGTACCGGCGTTCCTGTGACCCAGGTTCAGGTTCATGACAGCTGTCATTTGACGGCACAGCAGATTTCTGCGGTATTGGAGACCGCAGTACCTGCCGGAACAAAAATTCTTTTTATTGAAAATGTCGGAAATCTTGTTTGCCCTGTTGCATTTGATCTTGGCGAAGATGAGAAGATTGCATTGCTTTCCACGCCGGAAGGGGAAGAGAAACCGTTGAAATATCCCGGTTTGTTTACAGCGGCGAAACTTGTCTTGCTGACGAAGATGGATATTGCCGACGCGCTCGGCTGGAATAAGGCGCTGTGTATCCGGAATATCCGTACCACGAATCCGGAGGCGGAGATCCTGGAAGTTTCTTCCAAAACGGAAACCGGTTTTGAAGCCTGGATGGAATATCTGAAACATTCTGTTAAACAATAACAAATAATAACAAAAGGAAGGGAAAGATGGAGAGAATCATCAACTCTTTGTTCGGGATGACTCACTGGGTATTGATCGCCATGGTCGTCGCTCCGATTCTGCTGGGAAGTTTGACATTCCTGCTGCAGAAAAAAGAAAAGCTCCGCACATTTCTGATCTGGCTTGCCTCCGCCGTGGTTCTTGTCGGCGGTATTCTGCTGGTCTGGTTATCTGCGGGAAATGAAGAAAACGTAGTAAAGGTATGGCAATGGAAGGTTTCCAGTTCCTTCGGAATGATCGGATTCGGCCTGGAAGCATTCATTCTGCTTGCTCTTTTGTACGTTGGATTCAAAATCGAAAATGGCTGGATTGTATTTCTCGGTTTGATTCAGACGGGACTTGCAATTGCATCTCATTTTATCGGAACACACCCGGAAAGTCTGGTTATTTTCCGGATTGACAATCTGACAAGAATTCTGATTCTTGTGACGGCTGTTGTCGGAAGTGCGATTCTTGTTTTTTCCATCAACTACATGAAGGAACATGAAAAGCATGCCCCCGAAGGTGCCGGTTCTCCGGGAAGATTTTACTTCTTCTTTATCAGCTTCATGGGGTGCATGATCGGTCTTGTTGCATCCAATAACTTTTCTCTGTTTTCAACATTCTGGGAAGCGACGACGCTTTGTTCATTTGCATTGATCGGTCAGGATGGCGGAGAAGCCCGCCGCGTGAATGCAACCCGAGCACTGCTGATCAACAGTTTCGGCGGAGTTCTGCTTCTCGGAGCGGTCTTCTTCCTGAAATTGAATCATTGCGGGGAAGATTTCCAGAGTTTGACCGGAAGTTCCATTACCGTTCTTCCCGCAATGCTGTTCTGTATGGCAGCATTTACGAAATCTGCACTGTTTCCGTTCCAGAGCTGGCTGCTCGGGGCAATGGTTGCTCCCACACCGGTTTCTGCTCTTCTTCACGCTGCGACAATGGTGAAAGCCGGGGTTTATCTGGTGATGCGAATCAGTCCGCATTACAGTCAGTATACCTCTTTTATGATGATGATTGCGTTTACAGGTGCGCTTTCCTTTGCGGGAGCTGCATTCCTTGCATGTACCCAGTCCAATGCGAAAAAAGTTCTGGCATATTCCACAATCTCCAACCTGGGATTGGTGGTTGCCTGTGCAGGAATTGAATCTCCTCTTGCGTATGCGGCAGGTCTTTCCATTATTGCATTCCATGCGGTATCCAAAGGTTTGCTCTTCCTGTGTGTCGGCCGGATTGAACAGAAACTCGGCAGCCGCGATATTGAAATGATGGATGGTATGCCGTACAAGATGCCGTTCACCACAATGGTTGCAATGGTTGGTATGATGTCCATGCTTCTGCCTCCGTTCGGGATGCTGTTGAGTAAATGGCTTGCAATTGAAGCAACGATTCATTCCCCGTTCCTTCTGGTTTTCCTTGTTACCGGAAGTGCCTTCACCGTTTACTTCTGGGCAAAATGGATGGGACACATGCAGATTCAGGGATATCACCCGGATAAACCTGTGGAACAGATTTCCCATTCCACGAAATTCTCATTGGGCTACCTTGCAATTCTTGTGATCGTGACTGGTATTTTCACAATGATGATTTTCCGTCATGTATTTACCACAATGGCGGCTGAAACATTCCCCGGACTTGATATGGTTGCAAAGATTTCCTCTCTCTACCGTGAACAGGCTATGTTCCCTGCATATCTGGTAATCGGATGTATGGCAATCAGTCTGGTGCTTACTGCAATTTTTGTAGCGTTTCTTGTCCGCAAGAAAAATATCCGTCCGCCGTACCTCTGCGGCGAGAATGCGATTACGATTGAAGAAGAGCTGAATCCTGAAAAGAACAAATCGGGATTACGCAGTTACGACTTCTATTCAGTCGGCGGCAAGGTGGAACATGCAGTGTTTTCCAGCTATTATTTCAAGAATTATATTGATGAAAATCGTGTATCCAGATATATGAACTGGATCTCCTGGCTGTCAATGATTGTATTGCTCGGCTGTGTGATTGCATCCATCAAGTAAGAAGGGGACAGAAAAAAATGACATACATTGATATGATATTGGAATCACCTCTGTGGCGTTGTGTTGCGGTTTTGATTCTTGCACCTACGATCGGAACGCTGCTCAGCGGTTTTGACCGGAAATTTACTGCCCGTCTTCAGGGGCGTGTCGGTCCCTCTTTCTGGCAGCCTGTTTATGATATTTTCAAACTGTTCGGAAAACAGCAGATCCTTGTTCACCGGACACAGATTGCTTATGCTCTTCTGCATCTGTTTTTCCTGATGCTGACAGTTGTTCTGCTGGTTCTCGGGGAAGATTTGCTGATGATCCTGTTCTGCCAGGCATTTTCAGCATTGTGTCTTGTGATTGCATCCATGAGTGTGCGTTCTCCGTACAGCTGGATTGGAAGTCAGAGAAAAATTCTTCAGATGCTTGCTTATGAACCGACGCTTGTTCTGCTGATTCTGGCGGTTTACCTTCAGAACAACAGTTTTCTCGGAGCAAAAGTTCTGGAAAATGATACTCCGCTGATCTATTCCATGCCTCTGATGTTTATTTCTCTTCTCTTTGTGATTGCGATTGAGTTTGAGAAATCCCCGTTTGACGTTGCATCATCCCACCATGCGCATCAGGAAATCGTTAAGGGAACCACACTGGAATTTTCCGGTCCGTTCCTTGGATTGATTGAGGTTGCCCACGCGTATGAAATGGCAATGTTCTTCGGTTTGATGGTAGCGTTCTGGCATACTTCTCTGATTATGGGAATTGTGCTGGCTCTTGTTGGTTTTATTCTGGTGCTGCTCATGGATAACATCTGTGCGCGTCTCACCTCCTGGTGGATGGTACGTTTCATGTGGACCATTCCCCTTACTCTGTCACTGGCAAATCTTATCTGGCTTTGGAGGTAATCTGAAATGTCCAAATTTACCGGAAAATCCCCTTGGGTTGTCCATTTCAACTGCAACAGCTGCAATGGATGTGATATTGAATTTCTTGCATGTCTGACGCCTCTTTATGATGCGGAACGGTTCGGAGTTCTGCATGTAGGGAACCCGAAACACGCGGATATCCTCGTCGTGACCGGGTCCGTCAATAAGAAGAATATGCATGTCCTGAAAAACGTTTATGACCAGATTCCGTCTCCGAAAGCTGTTGTGGCGATGGGTGTCTGTGCTGCAACCGGCGGACTTTTTGCTGATTGCTATAATGTGGTTGGCGGTATTGATAAAGTTATTCCTGTTGATGTGCATGTTCCCGGCTGTCCTCCGAAACCGGAAGCTATGCTTGACGGAATCGTGAAAGCCGTGGAAATTCTGAAAAAGAAGACGAAAGAAACGGAAACTGTTACGGAAGAACTTCCCGTTGTGATTGTAAAACCGAAGGAACTGCCTGCGGAACCTGCAGCTCCTGAAGCAGCGAAGGAATCTGAAAAATGATGAAAATCAATGAAGAAGTCTCTCTTGAGACACTGGTTGGAAAAGTTGCGGCACTGCAGGTGGCTGGCTATCGTTTTGTCACCATGACAACCGTTGACTGCGATGATTATTTTGATATTTATTATCATTACGACAAAGATTATGAGCTTTACACATTGCGTTTGAAAGTGGAAAAACCGGGTGTTGTTCCCAGTATTTCCACAGCCTGCTTTGCTGCTCTGATCATTGAAAATGAAATTCAGGATCTTTTCGGTATCACCTTTACCGGATTGGTCGTTGATTATGAAAAACATTTCCTGCTGGCTCCCGATGCCCCGGAAAAACCCTTCTGTCATGTCCCCGGTGTTAAAATCACAACCGTGGATTCACCTGCCGCAAAGAAAGAAGAGGTGGCTGAATGAGTATGATTGTTCCTTTTGGTCCTCAACATCCTGTTCTGCCGGAACCTTTGCAGCTCCGTCTGGAAATCGTTGATGAAACCGTTGTTTCCGCCCTCCCGGTGATCGGATATGTTCACCGCGGTCTGGAACGGCTTGCCGAACAGAAAGATTTTCAGCAGGACACCTACCTGATTGAACACATTTGCGGGATTTGCTCCTTCATGCACAGTACGACATACTGTACCGGAATTGAAGAAATCATGAATATTGAAATTCCGGAACGCGCCAAGTACCTGCGTGTTGCATGGAGCGAAATGCACCGTATTCACAGTCACCTGCTGGCATTGGGACTGCTGGCAGATGCATTCGGATTTGAAAGCCTTTTCTATCAGATCTGGCGCACCCGTGAGCATATCATGGATGCCATGGAATTTACCACAGGCGGACGTGTTATGCTCAGTGCGGCATGTGTCGGGGGGGTCCGGAAAGATATCAATGAAGAACAGAAAAAGTTCGTTCTTGAAAAACTGGCGGCTATTGAAGCTGAATTCAAGGAAGAGGCACATGTTCTTCTCGATGACTATACAGTAAAATCCCGTACAGTCGGCGTTGGTATTCTTGATGCCAAGACAGCTTATGAGCGGGGTGCTGTCGGACCGACAGCCCGTGCAAGCGGAATCAAGATGGACCATCGTATGACCGGATATTTTGCCTATGACAAGCTTGATTTTGAGCCGGTCGTGGAAGATGGCTGTGATGCTTATTCCAGAACAAAAGTGAGAATCCGCGAAGTTTATCAGTCTATTGATCTGATCCGTCAGGCTCTGGCGGCATTGCCGGATACTCCGTTGAAAACACCGTTCAAAGGCAATCCCAACGGTGAAGCTGCTGTCCGTGCGGAACAGCCCCGCGGCGAAGTGATCTATTACCTCAAAGGGAATGGCACTGATAAATTGGCTCGCTGCCGTGTCCGTACTCCAACCTTTGCCAACGTTGCTCCGATGCTGCACATGCTGAACGGATGCAACCTTGCAAATGTCGGTGTAATCGTTCTTTCTGTTGACCCTTGTATTTCATGTACGGAGCGATGATATGAAAATTGTAGTTATGTTGAAGACTCTGTTGTTCAACCTGATCAAAGGACCTGTCACCCGGAAATATCCTTATGAAGAACGTGAACCGTTCCCGGGCGAACGCGGAGTGATCCTGATGCCGGATGAATCCAAATGTATTTATTGCGGTCTCTGTGCCAGAAAATGCCCTTCCAATGCATTGACTGTCACAAGAGCCCCCGGGAAAGAGTGGAAATATGAACGTTTCCGCTGTATTCTCTGCGGTGCATGTGTTGAAGCATGTCCGAAAAAATGTCTGGAATTCGGCTCCCGGAAACAGGGATAATTTTCAGCTGATTTGATAATCAGAAAGCTGCCGCAGAAGTTTTTATTTTTGCGGCAGCTTTTTTGATGATTTTCCGGAGAAAAATTTGTAAAATTCCATACGGCGTGTTATATTCATTATCAGAAATACTGAAAATTACCGAACGGAGGAATTTTTATGAAAGACGGTATTATTCTCTGGGAAGCGCATCGTGCAGGTGCGGGCGGATATGAACTGCCGGAAAGCTGTCTTGCGGCATTTGAATATGGATGGGGACTGGGCGGCCGCCCGGAAGCAGATGTCAATGTGACATCCGATGGTGTCATGGTTTCTCTGCATGATTCCACCCTTGACCGGATTTGTCCGAAACTGCCGGAACACCTGAAAGGGCGCAATATCTCTGAAATGACCTGGGCTGAATTGGAGAGCGTGGATATCGGCTGGGATGATTTCCCGGATCAGCATGTTGTTTCTCTGGATACGCTTTTTGCCATATTGCAGGCGAATCCAGACCGGAACATGGTCATTGACTACAAACGGGTTTGTATCCGCGACCTTGCAGAGAAGATCAACAGTTACGGGGTTGCCGGACAAATTACATTTGCCTGCTGCAATCCGGAACTTCTGCGGGAATTCAAAGGATATGCTCCGGAAGCGAGAACCAAGAATTGGCTGGGTGGAACTGCGGAAAGAATTGAGGAACAATTTGAGCGTCTCCGGCAGGAGGAGTTTCATGGGATTACGGAGGTTCAGCTTCATTTGAATGATGCTCCCGGAAAAAGCTGGAGGTATGCGCTTGCTCCGGAATTTGTTTCTGAAGCATTGCAGATCACGAAAGCTCACAATGTTCTTTTACAGGTTTTGCCGTGGAAGTTTGAACGGAAAGATTTGTTTGCCATTCTTGAGCTGGGCGTGAGATCGTTTGCCGTTGATTATCCGAATCATTTCAAAAAATATTATGCTGATTACTTTGCACGGCAATATTCTGTATAACCGGAGCCGGACTGGATGAGAAGATGTTCAGCCATTCTCTTATTAACAGTTTTATCTGCCATTGTCAGCGGCTGTATTTCAAAGGATGACCTCTGCGGAAACTGGTATTGTCCGCAAGGGTACGGTGACAGCCGTGTGATTTTTACGGATAACTATGCGGTAACGTTTGGAGCTCCCGTAAAACATGATGAAAAGAATTTTGTCGGGAAATGGCATTATGACGTGAAAAATTACGGATTATTTCTCCGGGTGAAATGCAGTACAGGCTTCACAGACAATGTTTTCAATATTTTTGGTTTCAAGCTCCGGGATCAAAGTAATTATTGGCTTGGTTTTATTCCGGTATTGGGTTTTCAGTATTCGTACAAGATCAGTGATGAAGAGATGCTCCGTTTTCTGCGGAAATACAAGTTTTCCACAAAAGACGTAATGGATAAGCCAATTATGATGCGTCAGTATAACACCACGAAATTCGTTGTTGACAGTAGTTTTCCGGCATTGATGCAGAAATTGCAGGAGCAACAGCCGGGCTGTAATGATTGAGAAAAAGAACAGCTATTTCTTGAAATATGAAAAAAGTTAAGATTTATTTGTAAAAAAGATATTTTCCCTATTGGCAAAATTGCAATTTTGTGCTATAATGTAGCCGGATAGCTTGCTGAATTATAAAAATCGAGAAAAACAAGTGTCCGGTCAATATAATAATCCAGGAAGGTTTATGATGAAAATTACCGCAAAAAATATATTATTGCTGCTTCTGACAGCTGTCGTTTGTATTCCTGTGGCAGGTCAGCAGAAAAAAACTGCTTATAAGACCAGAAAAGAGGTCAAGTACAATAAAGACACCGAAGGCAAAAATGTAATGTAGATTTCGGAAAATAAGATCATTTTCATCCGTGATGTTGTGAAGTCTTATGTTGATTTCAAAGATGATATTTCAGATCAGTCTGTGATTAATGAGATTTATGATAAGATTGAAAAAGAGTTTCCCATCCAGCTGAAGGGGCAGCCGGACAACCGTACCATTCTGGAAATCCGGAAAGCTGCACTTGACGAAATCAAGCGGGATAAGAATTATTCCATGGAAGAAGCTGAATACCGGAAAATGCTTACGGAAAAGGCAGCAAAAATTTATACGACATACAAGCCCGGACAGAAGATTTCTCTTGTTTATACCAAAGGCAACAAACGTTATAAAGTGCAGGATACATTTTACCGTTACAACGGCAGAAGTGTCAGCATCGGCTTGAGATCCATTCCTTATTATGATTTGATCGAAGAAGATAAAATCAGGGTCAACCCTGCGTATGCCCAGAAAAAACGCGATGAGTATGTGAAAAAAGAGTTGGCAGACTATTTGGAACGCCGCCGGGATGCTTTGCTTTCCAAAGAAGTGGAATTACAGAAGAAACAATTGGAAGATAATATCAAAAACGGTTTTGTCCGTTTTGCTGAAATGTGGCGTTATCCTATTCAGGTGATCAACATCCGTCTTGTTGAAAGTATTGAATCTGATCCCCGTTTTGCCGGAAAAGTGACAGGATTGAACTTGGATTCTATTCACCGGATTCAGATCAAACGGAAAGATGCGATTGATAAAAATGAATTGGAGGAACGAATCCGGCGTCACAAAGAAGATGCTGCAAGACGTGTAGGAAGTATTGACTCTGAGCAAGGATTTCTGAATACAGTTTTCTGGGGATTCTCAAGAGAGGAGATCAAGTTTGTTCTTGAATCTCATGGGTTGAATCTTGTTGCCGGAAAAGAATATGATAAAGTTTCAAGCTCAGACCAGCAGATCAAAGAAAACCGGCTTTATTATGAAAAGAACCGGTTGGTCAAAGTGGTTTCCATTTACAATATTGATAATTTTGAATCACTGACACGTCTGAGAACCAACATGCTTCAGAAATACGGACCGGATGACCGGACAAAGAAAAAAGAGTTTGTTCGACCGGGAGATCCTCTTACATGGACTGGTATTATTACCGATGGACATCTTCATGTAAAACAGAATCCGCAAACCGGAGCGTTGGAAGGAAAGATCTTTATGACTTTGAAAATGGTTCCGCTTTCTCAACGGCATAACCGTGCTGAACTTTTGAAAAAAGGAAACTGATGATCATGGAACTCTACGATAAGCTGTATAAAAGCGCGGAATTCTTTGATTCCAATGAGGAAACGACAGTTTGTTTCGGGATTGAAGCTGCGCCCGCATTGAGTTGCGAACTGCCTGCGCTCGGCGATAAAAATGTTCTTGTCTGTGCCGGTGGTGATTCCTCTTTTTACCGCAGCGGAGCTTTTGAGTTACTCAATAAGTGCGTTGGTCGTTCCGATGCGAACGTTCCGCGGTTTGAAAATATTCCGCCGGAACCGGATACTGATTGTGTCCGGAGAATTGTTGCTGCAATGGAAATGGAAAAACCGGATGTTGTTCTGGCTATTGGCGGCGGGAGCGTTATGGATGCTGCCAAAGCTGCATATCTTTCCTGGCAGACAGGGATGGATGTCAAGGAGCTTTTCGGGATATCTGTTGCCGGTAAAAAGTTCCCGGGAAAGAAATTCCGCCGGGTGTGGTGTGTGCCTACGACTTCCGGAACAGGTTCAGAAGTGACACCGTATTCCAACATTATTGATACCGACAATGGCGTGAAATGTTTGATTGTCGAACCGGAAATTATACCGGAATATGCATTTGTCGCTCCGGAATTGACTTGCCGTGTGCCGCAGAAGATAACTGTTGATACCGCATTGGATGCAATGGTGCATTGTATAGAAAGTCTTTTGAATGTGAAAGCCGGTAAGGAACATCCAGAAGCCGCAGCGTGGGCTGTTCTGGGGATCTCTATGATTCGCGACAGTCTTCCTCTTGTGCTGAATGGAAATGCGGAACATCTTCTTGTGCGTTCTGCTCTGTCAGCAGCAGCCTGTCTCGGTGGAATGTGTATCAAGGTTTGTCCGACAAGTCTGCCGCATTTGTGCAGTTTCTCTTTCTGTGGAAAAACGACTCATGGTGCTGCCGTTGCAGCTCTGCTGCCGCACTTCTGGCGGTATTATCTCTCCGATACCGAAATCGCGGAACGCACAATGATGCTCGCTGAGATTTTCCCCGGAAAAACACCGGATGAAGTGGTGGATTCCTGTGAAAAATTTATCCGGAGTGTTGGGATCGAAACTGCTCCCGGAACCCTCAGCGGAACAGATGCCTCTTTCATAGATCAGCTGGCAGAAAATGCCAAACTGAATCCGGTGAAATTGGTCACAGCTCCCGTCCCGATTGACCCGGAATCGGCAGGAACGGTATTTCATAATGTCCTGGATAAAGTATGGACCCGTTAAGAGTAAAAAGTTTTTTATTATTGCTCTTGCTGGGGCTGCTCAGTATTCTGCATGCAGAGCAGCCTCTTAAGTCATCTATTCTTTTTCATCCGGTTTCCCTCTATGCAGAGCCGATCCACGGATCGCCTCTGGTTATTACTTTGGAGGAAGGAAAAAAAATTTCTTTTCAAAAATTGGAAAAGGGATGGTGCAAGGTCGATTTTTCCGGTGAGATTGATGCCTGGGTTGCTTCCTGTTTTCTGGATAATGGCCGTTTTACAAACGGTGTGATTTTCCGGACGAATCCGACTGCAGCTGCCTCTGCTTTTATTGTAAAGGAGTCTTTCTCCGGAAAAAAAGCTGAAATACTTGAGACGGATACCGGTTCTTTCTGGAAAAAAGTCCGTTTAAAATCCGATTTTACCGGATATACCACTCTGGCTGAACTGGAAAACAGTCTGAAACAAAAAGTTAACGGTCATAAGATAAAATCATTTTCCATAATCAGTACGGCTGTCGGCCGGCTTCTTCCTCTGGAGAAACCATTCTTTCAGGCAACTCACAAGCTGACCTATAAAGTGAATGATACGGAATATCTGGTAGCGTATGTGATTCCGGATAAAGTCAATCTTAAATTGTGGGAAGATTGGGTTATTTACATCAGCGGGGAAAGCCTTTGGAATAAATCTGTTTTCACTCCGTTCATGAAGGGGGAAAACATTTTTCCTGCTTATCGCTGAACTGCAGAAATAAGCTGATGATTTCATCTTCTTTCTTTGTTTTTTCCGGAACCGGATGCGGTTCATTGTTCAGTTCAAGGAAATGTTCTTCAAACGGGGTCAGACCGCAAAAAGCTTCAAAAAGAATAATAAAACTGTTCATTTTTTTTGGTTCTCCCCATATAGGTTGGTAAATCTTTCTATTTTTTCACCTAAAGATGGCATTTTGATTTTTGCTGTGCAAAAATCGGAATGCCGCAAAAAGGTTTGAAAAAGGATGATGGGGTTCGGGGAAGAAGGAAAAAAATTTCCTCAAAATTTTTTCCCTTCTTCCCCGATCACAAACCAACCTCAAAAGGTCTTTTTCCCCTCCTCAAGGAACATTCTTTATCGGGAACCTTGTTTTTCAATAATTCCACTGATTTTAAGGTGTTCAGGAATTGCTCATCCTGTAATTGAAATCTGCTGTTTTGTTCAGAGACATCTCTTTCCCGGCTGAATCGTTGAATTACCCGCAGAATTTCCAAAGCGCGGAAAGGTTCATTATTCAACATTTTTCGTGCTTTCCGGAATGTCAATACCGGAGAGACCAGACCCCATTTCAATCTTTTGCAGAATGCTGTATCAGCCTTCAAAGCAAGACATTTCAGCTGTTGTGACGGCGTAAGCTGACGGATTCTGATTTTTTCACCGGAACTGAGAATATGTTCCCGTTCCGGCATATTTGAATGAATCAATATCATGCTTCCGGCAGTGTTCCTGCTGATTGGATCACGATTGTTGCTGTGGGCGGCATATTATCCAGTTTTGTATCATCCGGAGTATAAGATGCAAACCACGCATTTGAATAATTGACCGTTGTTTTGGTGACTTTCCCCTGGAATGTGACCGTTCCTTTTTTTCCGAGAATTGCAATGATTTTTGCAGCATTTTCAGGATCATCCAGAACGGTCAACTGTCCGTCTGTGACTTCAAACAGATTTCCGGGTTCAAATTCCCGGCTTCCGATTGTTGCATCTGTGGTCATATCAATTTTTTCTCCCAGTCTGATACCGGGTCTTTTTTTTGAACGGCAGGCGAACTTGATTGTCGGGTCCTGACTGCAAGTAACTGTGATGTTGAAACCTGATTTTTCAGCTGACATGAAAACCTCCTTAAGTTGTTTGAAAGCCCCTTGTTTGTGTCAACCGGAAAAAACAGTTTCAACCGGAAATAAAACTTGATTTTTCCTGTTGCAGAATTATATTATCAAGACCCGAAAGAAGTAATAACAAAGAGTTGAAACAATGAGATTGTTTTCCGGAAAACGATATATTTATACCCTGCTGGAATTGCTGGTTGTGATCGCAATCATTTCTCTTCTTGCCGGGTTGATCGTTCCTTTTCATGTTACTTCAAAACAGCAGGCTCGGAAGATTGCCTGTATTTCCAATCTGAAGCAAATCGGAATGGCATATCATAATTATACTTCAGATCATGGGCGTACGGTAAAAATATGGAGTTCCAATACTGTCCGGTGGATGGATGATCTGTCAGAATATATCGGAGAAAACCTCCCGGTTTGCATGTCAGACAGGCGTACACGGAAAGAAAATATGCCGTCTTACGGAATCTCAGGCGTTCTGTCAGCCGGAGCAAAACGTTCTGACAAAGATTTATATCCGTGGTATCCGGTACAGGAAAATAAAATCAAAAAGCCATCTCAATTTATCACAGTTTCAGAAGTTGCAGATTCTTATTACATTGGAAACGGAACGGATTCTGCTGCCGTTTTCAGCGGGGTGAATGGCGAGTTTGCGGTAAGAGACGGTTTTGCAAAAAATCTTTCATTCCGTCATGACAGCCGGAAACTTTCCTTCCCAGCGGCTCTGGCAGATGGTCATGCGGAACTTCTCTGTTATAAAACAATGCCGGATAAATATTGGGATATTCGGAACATCGGCGGCTATGGAGGGGGAAAATGAGAGTTTTGATTTTTCTTTTTCTATTGTTTGTGATCGGCGGATGTTCTCCCCGGGAAAAGGTTCAGGAACGGAAAGAAACACCGAAAAAAATCCTCTCTCTTTCAGCTGCGGCAACAAAAGTTCTGCTGGATTTGGGCGTTCCTCCGGCGGCGATAGATGAATATGGCGTAATTGCGGCCGGAAAACGGAACATTCCTGTCATCGGAAAAGGAAGTGCTGTTTCCCTCGAAAAAATGGTGGAGCTTGGGATCAATTATGTGATTCTCTGGAACTATCAGTCCGATGCAGCCCGATTATTCCGGAAAAACGGACTGGCTGTGATTGAATTGCCTCCATTCAGGTTGGATCTTTATGGTTCATTAATCTGGAAACTCGGGGTAATGCTCGGACGGAAAGAAAAAGCAGAACAGCTTGTTCTGGAATTTGAAAAACAGATTGAAAAATTACCGCCTCCGGAGAAAAGAAAAAATGTTTATTTTGAACTTTACGGTCCCATGAAATCGGCGGGGAAAGAGAGTTATACCGGAGATTTGCTTGCCAAAGCCGGCGGTGTTTTGCTGAATAAAAAAACAGGGTTGATCAATGCTGAAAAACTCCTGGATCATCAGCCGGAAATCATCTTTTATGTGGAAGGTTTCTCCTCGGAGGAGGAAATCATAAAACGTCCCGGTTTTTCCGGTTTTCCTGCTGTGAAGAATAAAAGAATTTATGCAGTTCCGCGTTTATTGATCACAGAAGGTCTTGCGCCGCTGGAGGCAGTTCATTTTTTCAAAAATTACATTTCAAAGGAATGATAAACAATGTCGTTTTACAGAATCACACAGAATAAAAAATATGATTTTGTCACGCTCCATAACTGGGGGTGTACATTTCATTGTCCGTTTTGCAGTTATAAATTGCGCGGAGGCAAAAGCGGTTTTGCATATCCGAAGCCGGAGCGTTTCCTTTCTGTGGAAGAGCAAAAAGAAGTTTTGCAGAAAGCCGGACCCGGGAAAGTTTATTTTATGGGCGGAGAACCGACCGTTGCAAAAGAACTGCACACCATGGTGGAATTTTCTAAAAAAGAATTGGGCGCATTTACAAAATTGGGCCATACCAATGGCAGCAATTTGGATATTCCGTTCCTTGATGCCGCCAATATCGGGTTCAAAGCATGGAGCGAGGACCTGCATTTACAGCTGACCGGGCGTCCGAAATCTTTAATTTTTGATAATTTTTCAAGAGCTTTTGATAACGGTATGGAACTTTCCGCCAGTATGATTTACATTCCCGGATTGATCGGACTGGATGAAATGGAAGGTGTGCTGAAGTTCGTCGCCTCTCTGGATAAAAATATCCCGTTCCATATCATGGGATATATTCCCGTTCCGGGATTGGATTATAAGCGTCCGACTGTGGAAGAAATGGAAGTTGCGAAAAAACTTTGCAGCAGTTATCTGACAAAAGTCGGAGTTTCCCATCTGACCTCGGAACAGGCGTTGGATCTGACCGCAAGAGATGACCGGTTCAACGTGAAAATTATTGCCGGAGTTTGACGTGAAACTCCTCTGGTTTACAGGTTCTTTATTATTGATTTTTCTGCTTTTGGGATTCGGGGCAGGGGATTGCGGCTTCCCGGAACTTCTCCGTTTGTTCTCCGGTCAGGAAATCCCGGAAACAGCGCGGATCGTTCTTCTGGAAATCCGTTTGCCGCGGTTACTGGCTGGATTTTTGACAGGCGGAATGCTGGCCGCTTCCGGAGCTGCTGCACAGAACCTGTTCCGGAATGATTTGGCATCGCCTCACGTTCTCGGCGTGATTTATGCCGCCGCTCTCGGCGCAGTATGCGGATTGCTCTTTTCAATTCCATCTGTGATTTTTGCTTTTTTATTCGCAGTTGCCGCTTTGCTTCTGATTTTTCTTCCCGGAAAACGTTTTTCCTGGGACAGTGCAGCGCTGCTGCTTGCGGGGATCGCTGTCAATGCCTTTGCCTCTTCCCTGACTTCCGGTGTACTTTATCTGGCAGATGAAAAACTTTCTTCCATTGTATTCTGGATGCTTGGCGGGCTCTGGCGCGCCGGATGGAACGAAGTGCTTTTGCTAGCTGTGACATTTTTCATCGGAATCGGGATTCTGAAATATTATTCCCGCGAGATGGATATGCTGCTTCTGGGAGACCGGAGTGCGGCTCTTTCGGGGGTGCCTCTGAAGAAAGTCAAACCCATGATTCTTCTTGCCATATCGCTTATGACAGCCAGTTGCGTCAGCTGCTGCGGCGTGATCGGATTTATCGGGCTTGCCGTTCCCCATATCGTCAGACAATTTTCCGGAGCAAAGTTTTCTTCCGTTCTCTCTGCCGGGATTTTCGCGGGCGGTATTATTTTACTGCTGGCAGATCTTCTGGCAAGAACGCTTTATATTCCCCATGAAATCCCGGTTGGAATTTTAACATCTGCCGCAGGCGGGCCATTCTTTTTTATCCTGCTGCTTCACCGGAGAAAAGATTATGTTTAAACTGAATAACATCTCTTTTTCTTATGATAAAATACCGATTCTGAACAGATTCAGTTATGAATTTCTGCCGGGTAGATTCTATGGGATTTTCGGCGCAAACGGGTGCGGGAAAAGTACCCTGTTCAAATTGATGACAGGCGAACTTAAACCGGACAATGGAATGGTCTTTCCCGTTTATAAAGAAGTGATGGAACGGGCAAAAAATATTGCTTTTATGGAACAGCAGAGTCCGGAAATGATCCCTCTGACAGTCCGGGAAACCGTGGAATTGGGACGATATCCATGGCAGCGGTCCCGCAGCACTTTTTCATTTGAACCGATTCTGGAACAGCTGAATCTGCAATCCCTGGCAGATCGTCCCTACAACAAATTAAGCGGTGGGGAAAAACAGCGGGTCATGCTTGCCAGAGTTTTGGCTCAGGATACTCCAATTCTGCTGCTGGATGAACCGTTCAGTTCTCTGGACTTTGGAAATCAGAACCTTTTTTACCGGATTTTGAAAGAACTTGCTCAGCAGGGAAAATGCGTGATCATGATTACGCATGATATTTTTGTTTCCGCAGAGTATCTGGATGAAGCATTGTTCCTGAAAAACGGTTCCTTATTCCGTCATGGCGCACCGGAAGAGATTTTCTCAAAAGAACTCTTTACAGAAGTCTATCATCATTGAGAAACCGTATCTTTTTTTCTGAGTTCCTCTTGATTGTTGAAATCGTTTTGTTTTACAGTGTCTGCTATTTTCTTTTGCCGGAGGCAATATAAAAATTCTGTGCTGTTTCTGTGAATTCTGTGGTTTTCAAAAATTGGAAGACACATGCTTATTTCTTTTCGGGAGCCTTGAGTTTTTTCTGAAAATATCTGTGAATGAAATGGGTCTGCTGCGGTTCATCCAGAACGACATTAGTTGATTGCGGTGCGTAAGAGACAATGACATAATCACCGGAATAGTTCAATTCGATTTTGTGCTGGAGGTCTTTTCCGGAATGGACAACAGGATCTTTTTCTCCCAGAATTTTCAAAGCCGCTTCTTCCCGAGCCTTGAACCCTTGCGGAAATTTTGTTGAGTTTGCAAAATATTTTTTTACAGCATCTTTTCCTTTTGGAGATTTCCCGATATAGACAGCGAAATACATAGGGGTCCTGGAATCCTTCTGGAACAGGAAGCCTGAAATTTTTTCAATATCAAGTTCTTTGAGAACATTTTGAACCATTTGATCATCAAATACGGCTTTTTCCCATGTATATTGCAACACCGGTTGGGTTCTTCCTTTCTGCTCATCTTTTGAGAGGATTCCAAAAGATACGACAGCAAGAATTATAAACACGATTCCGATACAAATTCCGATTCCTTCTTTCATTTTCATGAGACAGATACTCCGTTTAGTTATGTATATGATGATATCCCGTAACATAACACAAATCTTTCGATTTGCAAGTTTATTCCGGAAAAACAGGACTTTTAATTCCTTTTCCTAAAACCGTGAAGACTTCAAGCAAAAGTCTTCACGGTTTTAGGTTCGATTATATTTTTTATTACACAGATATCTCATAAAAAATCCAAGACCTGCACAGAATCACAGAATTTTTTTGATTGTTCATGACTGAATATGCAAAATAACATTATTTCTTTTATGTTTCAGTCAAAATGACAGGAATTAATCCATAGCAACTGTTATATTTATTCTTGACAAACTGTCTTTGTTGAATGGACAAACTCTTTTGAATGATTTTTCTTTCATAACCGTGTCTCTCCGATAGTTCTTGTGTGCAGTATTAGACAAAATCACTTTTTCAAAAATCAATTTTCTCCCACTCAAAAAGTGTAAAAATATCTGTTTTTTGAAAATTATGGAATATCTGTGGAAAAATCCATAAATTTTCAGATTTATTTCCTCTGAAAAATTTAATTCACTTGAAATTGAATCCATAATATAGTATATTCCATAAAATTTATTTTTTACTGGTTTGAATCCGGTTCTGAAAGCAACTGGGATGCTTCAACGCTCACTTATTCCGATGGAATAAACAGTGTTCAGGTGATTGGCGTTTCAGCGGAAGATGTCACCTTGAAATTCGGCGGAGATGTTTCAAGCCTGCCTTCCGGATGCTTTGAGGATGCCGCCAGTGAAAAAATCTTTGAAGATTACAATAAAGGCATGATAGCCTGATAATAGCAGAGAATCATTTATCTGTCAGGAGAACGCATGGCACAGCGAAAAACTATCAGTGATGTTGCTGACAGGGCAGGGGTTTCCCGCAGCCTTGTCAGTGCTGTGCTTTCCGGACGGAAAAGTACCATCCGTGTTTCAGAGGAAACCCGGAAAAAAGTTTTACAGGCTGCAGAAGAAATCAATTACCGTCCGAGTTTGATCGCAAAAGGTTTGCTGGCAAAAAAATCATTTCTGCTTGCTTATATTTGTACGGGCGGGGGAAGCTGGGGTGTTTCGACCCGCCTGCTGCGCAGTATTCAGAATGCATGTCTTCAGCACGATTATTCTTTAGCTGTTTATCCCTCAGATTCTCTGGAAGAGGAAGCGAGAAATCTTCAGGCAGCATTGGAACGGCAGGTGGATGGAATCATTGTTTCGCCATTGATGAATATTGATAAGACGAATGAACTACTTTTCCGGAACGTTGCGGAAAGCGGAATTCCTGTGGTTCAGATCGGGGAAAGTTTTTCCGGAATTCAGGGTGTGACCAGAGATTTTTTCCAGATCGGAAGAGATGCCGCTCTGATGCTGGCTGAATCCGGACGCTGCAATATTATGATGCTGACGTACGATAACTATCTTGATCCGAAGATGGGACCTGCGTCCAATGCGGAGTTTGAAGGCTATTGCAGTGTTATGGAAGAATACGGATTTCCGGTGGAAGTTTTCCCCGTACAGCTTTCCCGTGCATCGGCAGGATCCAATTTGAGCTACAAATCTTCTGTAACAGAATCCTGCTATCTTCAATTGAAAACGTACTTGCAGAAGACGAAAAAACAACCGGATGCTTTTCTTGCCAGTTCCAATTCTCTTGCCTATGGAGCAGGTTTCTGCTGTAAAGATATGTCGCGGACGATTCCTGATGATACGGCAATCATTTCCTGCAGTGATGATATTGTGATTCCTTCAATGGTTCTTCCTTCCTTATCCTGTTTCCCTTTGGCGGCCGCAGAGATCGGGCGTGCTGCAGTAGAACAATGTTTGAATTCCGGAAAATCAGAAATCATCAGGATACCGCAGAGGTATCAGGAAAATTCAAGTTTTAGTAAAGACAGGAAACTCGGAAAAGTTCAATGACATTTTTTTGATTTTTTTTGTACTAGGACTTGAAAACCGGAAGAGCGGGCGTTATATTTGAGAAAGATGATAAACCGATTTATTAGAATAAAAACCGTTTAAAATGGAGACCTTGCTTATGAAAAGAAAAATGTTTACATTGATCGAGTTGCTTGTTGTGATTGCGATCATTGCAATTCTTGCCGGTATGCTTTTACCTGCCTTGAACAGTGCCAGAAAAAGCGGACAGCGCGCCAATTGTTCAGCCAATCTCAAACAATGCGGTCAGGTCTTCCAATTTTATGCCGCGGATAATGACGATTATATCATGCCTCTTGAAAACAGAAGTGCAGCGACTTTTGTCGGTCTTCTTGCCCATGTGTCTATCGTGAACTATACAAAGACGAACTATGATGCAATCAAGCGCAGAAAACATGTTCTGTACTGTGACCGCGGCGAAAAAACTTCCATGACCGACTATGGAAATATCAACATGGGGCATACTTATAAACCCTGGTTTGATCCCCGGACAGCAGCGATTTCTCTGACATATACCTATGCATTCAATGCAATGCTTTGTGCCTACGGTACGAAGTATGATGGCACATCTTACGGCGAAGTGCATGAGCGGAAAACTCATGATGTTACAAGTGCCTCCGGAGCTTTGCTGATGGCGGATGGTTCCAACCGGACTCTGGTTCCTTACAGCCAGTATTTCATGGTTCGCCACGGCGGATTCGTCAATACTTTGTGGCTTGACGGTCATGTGGAAGCCAAGAGAAGCAAATTTACTGACGGAACAACAATCGTGACCCAGTCAGGAAATGACAAATATCTTTTCACTACAACCCGTGATGGTATTCCCTGGCAGTGGAAAAACGGGAAGAAAAATTAAACTGATCGAATCAACCACCTTGCTTAAAAAAGTTAGGGTGGGGTTAAATTATAAGATAAACCGATTTATCAAATAAAATACAAGTTCAGGAGAAAGAAAAAATGAGCTTTGCAGACGAAAAAAGAAGCATTCTCTTTACCGGTTATACCGCTATGGGGAATGGACTCACCTTTGAACAGTTCAAGGAAGTTGCAACCAATGCAAAAGAAGTCGGCTTGACACATGTCGATCTTGGCAGTGCCATGCTGGACCGTTCCCGCTGGCAGCTGGATAACAATGGAAATTATGAGCCGGGATATGATTTTTATCCGGAATATACCGCAGCTTTTGCAGATCCTTTCAAGTTCCATTGTCCGAAAGCATTGGAAAAACATCTTCCGGTTGATCTGATCAAGGCGAATCATGATGAACTGGCACGCCGCGCCGCATTTCTGGATTCCATCGGAATGAAGGCTTGTATCATCGGAGCATTCCCCCAGTGGCTGCCGGAATCTGTTTATCAGGAACATCCCGAATGGCGCGGTCCCCGCTGTGACATGCCTTTCCGCAGCCGCAGAGCTTATTTTGCACCCTGTGTCGACAATGAAGAAGTGCTTGATCTTTACCGTGAAGTCAGCCGTGAACTGGGAAAGATCGCTCCCAATCTTGACACGATGATTTTCATGACCAATGACTCCGGCACAAGTTTCTGCTGGAACTCCAATTCCTACCCCGGAAAGAATGGTCCGGAGGCTTGCAAGAACCGTACTATGGAAGAACGTGTGACCGGTTTCCTGAAAGCATTGGAATCCGGAATGCCTTCTGCGGATGCTCTGGCTTATAATGCATGGCAGGGCTTCTGGTGTTTCAGCGGAAAGATTTCTCCTCATGAAGGAAATATGCGGAAAGAAAATATCTGGTTCGTACGTCCGCCTCAGGATAAGCCGGTCGCTTACGAAAACCCGCTTTCCATGATCGAAGAACTGGAAAATGCAGTCCTTGCGAATCCTGATGTGATCGTCATCAACATTGAACAGACTCAGCATTTGTTCAAGAAGGGCGGTGTTTACTATGAATTGCTGAAGAGATATCATAAGTCCACGAATGGAATGACTGACCGCGTTCTTTTCCTGAAAGATCTTATCGAATCCATGAAGCTTGATGATGGTTATGATCTGCTTGATGCATGGCAATATCTCTATCGCGGAATTGATGATACCTCTCTGAAGCATCTGTTCTATTACAGTGTTGCTCTCTATGGAGCCATGAGCTGCCGTACACTGGTGCGTCCCTTCGTGCCGATTCCGGAAAAACTGACAGAAGAAGAAAAGTACTATTACAAGAAGCATGTGTTTGATTCACTTGACCGTCAGGATTATGAACTTGACCTGCTGAATATCCACGGTCTGCGCAATGTGTTCCAGGGCAGAACACAGGAAGAAGCGGATCGCAGTGTGATTTGCTGGAACTCCATTCTGACAACTCTTTCCAAGGCAAGAGCTTCCTATCAGAAAGCGATGAACAATGCAGGATCGAACAAGGAATATCTCAAAGATTCCATGCGCCGTCTGGATTTCCTGATGTGTATCCTGAAAAACCTGCGGAACTGCTGTCAGTTCCAGGCTATTCTTGACCGTGCAAAGAGTGAAGGATATTCCTCTCTTGCCAACTCTGATATTCTGGAAGTTGTTATGCGCGATGAATATGACAATGCAACCAATATGATCCGTCTTTTGGAAGATGGCGGAGCTCCGCTGCTGCCGCTTGCAGATTCTCCGGAAAATGAAACCACCTTCCTGTTCGGTCCCGATCTTGCCGATCAGCTGCGGAAGAAACAGCAGCTGATGATGAAATACTGGCGTGATTCTCAGATTCTCTTCAAGTTCAGAAACAGATTCCACGAACGGGCCGGATCATGAGATATCTTCTGATTCTTCTTTTCTTCGTTGCCGGACTTTCGGCAGCGGAGCATCCGCATTTGCTGTTTTCCAAAGAAGACGTTCCTGCTTTGCAGGCAAAAATCAAAGCAGGCGGAATTCCCGGCAAAACATTTAAAATGCTGGAAGCACGCTGTGCAAAACATCTTCAGATGAAAGCTGTTCCCAATAAAGTTGTGAAAGGACAGCTTTCTGATTCCAAACTGGATGCTTTGAGCGAACTGGCCTTCATGTGGCAGCTTACCGGAGATGCAAAATATCTGAAAGCGGTTGAACGGCTGGTCACAGATGCACGGAACAAAAAAATCGATCTGGTCAAGACAGGTCATCATGTTCCGTATATTTTTGACTGGGCTTATACAGGATTGAGTGCGGAAAATCAGAAGTATCTCAAAGATTCGATTCTGAAAGAATTGAAAACCAATCCGAAAATGAACCGTCATCCGGCGTTTTCCATTTTCGGAAACTGGGGCTATTTCATGTATATGCCGTATTCCATCCGCTGGCGCGCTGTGCTGAGCGGACATCCGGAATTTGACAAACGCGGCTTGGATAAAGCGGCGTTTGCAATGAAAACCCAGTTGAAACATGCGATCACCCCGGACGGCGCAGCCACCGAACACGGAGCCTATTTGAATTATCCTTTTGTGATAAACGGCAGTGCCATTCTCATGCTGGAACGGAAAGGCTATTCCATGGTGAAAGGGTCAAATCTTCCGAAAGTTGCGAATTGGATTCTTCTGGAAACGGCTCCCATGCGTCCGCTGCGCTATCTCTCTATGTCTGACTGCAATGTGCAGGACCCTGCATGTTATGTATTGCGGTTGTTTGATTATCTCATGCCGGATTCCGCAGCGATCCAGCAGCTGCTTGTCTGGGGAAATGCGGAAAACGAACTGGCTCCCGATCCCATTTCCGGGATCATCTATCACAGAAAACCGAAGAGTGTTGCCACGGATAAATTTGCTTTGAGTCAATTTTATCCGGAAATGAATATGATGCTTTACCGTTCCGACTGGAGCGAAAAGGCTCTTCATTTTGCTTCTGAAGCAATTGTCGGCCGCGGACATTCCCACTCAGATGTCGGTTCATTCATTCTTCATTACGATGGTGCAATGAGAACCTTTGACCCGGGTTACGGTGTCAAAAGCGGACTTTCCCATAATATCGTAACGATCAATGGAAAAGCCCCCAGCGAACATGGCGGGGCAGGGCTGGTCAATGGTCAGGTCACCGGAAAATTTGCTATGCTTTATGCTGTTGATGCATTCGATGCATGGAACAGAAAAGTAGCTTACAGCAGCCGTATGACTGAAACTCCCTCCGTCACAAAGGCGGAACGGAACTTTGCTGTCATGCCGCCCGATGCAAAAAATAAAATTCCGGGCTATATGATTGTTGCTGACTCCATCCGTTCTCTGAATCCGAATGCAACCTATGAATTCCGTTTGCAGCAGGAATCTTTCAATAACATTACGACCGGAAAAAATACGGCAGAAATTCTTGTCGGAACCGGAGCCGCAACAGATTTGAAGAAAAAAACAGTCAAACTGAAAGTTGCTCAGGCGGGAACCTATGATCTTTATTTGCTTGCAGCCGGAAAAAGTCAGCTTTTCACAAAAGCAAACGGTAAGGGCGTCGGTAAGTTCTGGTTTACAACACCTCTTCC
Organism: Lentisphaeria bacterium; assembly: GCA_017503375.1. Classification (GTDB taxonomy): domain Bacteria; phylum Verrucomicrobiota; class Lentisphaeria; order Victivallales; family UBA1829; genus SIG79. The sequence continues at coordinate 62,530 of JAFVTF010000082.1, forward strand.
GTTCCGGTTCATGTGGCATTGTATTGCAAAGAAAGTAGCGTTGAAAGCAGGTGAGAACGCCATTGAATTGGATGCGGTGAACGGATTGAAGGCTGCATATCTTCATGCCGGAAACATCAAACCTGTCTTTGGTATTCCTGAAGAGAATTCAATTGCTTTGAATTCAAAAAATCTGAAAACAACTGTCTGGTTTGCTTCTCCCAAAAATGTGACAATGAAAGTCGCAGATGTAAAACAGAAAGCTGATTTTCAGAATCACCGTACATTAACGGCGGAAAGCAAGATTGGAGAATTCCTGACGGTTCTCCTTCCGGATGCTGTTCAGCCTGTCCGGAAAGAGTTGAACAACTGGTATGGCTTTACCCATTCTCTGGAATGGAAAAATGCTGTTGATTTCTTTGCGATGGGTGTTGCTCCGAAATCTCCGGCGGCACCGCTTCAGCCTCAGTTGAAACTGATCCGTGTTCCCCGGAAAGCTCTTGGCGCATTCCCTAAAGTTCTGCCCTCTGATTTGAAATATTTCATTGCAGGCGGCGGAGACCTGAAACTGCATACAAATGTTGTTTTTGAAGCAAAAGAAGCACAGGGGGATAAACAGATGATTACGTATCCCCGTGTTGCAATTCAGGCCTGGGTCGTGAATGATGGGGATTCTTTGACGATGGATCTCCGTTTGGAACGCAGATCTAATGCATATTCCCGTAAAATTCTTGTAAAAGCATTTGCACCGAACGCAAAGACGGTGTATTGTAATGGGAAAGCGGTAAATTTCCGGAAAGAGGGGAAATATATTCTTTTCACCGTCATGCCCGAAGCCTCCAGGGTTCCGGGAGTTTGGCAGAAAGCCGCTCAAACACGTTTTACAGAAGAATTTTATCAGGAAACTGAAAAATGAATAAAACAATCTGCTCAGCCTTGTTTGCGGTGATCGGTTTATTGCCGGTTACGCTGAATGCAAAGCTGGTTTATGGGACAGATGCCCGGGATGCTTCCGGGCGTCCTGTCAGAATTATTGAACAGATCAATACCGATGGCTCAGGGCGGAAACAGTTGATTTCCTCTGATTTCAAAGGGGAGAATTTCTGGCCCGGATATCGCGGATTCGGGCCGACTCAATTTGAATACTCTGATATGAATGATCAGGGCGATTTGATTTTTACCAATACTTATAATTTCTTTGTTATTCCATCCGGTGGGAATGTTATTTACAATCTGACCCGTTTCACCCGGGAAAAATATCAGCCGCGCTGGTCCCCTTGCGGGAAAAGAATCGCTTTTGTGACAGATTTGAACAACAACTGCGAAATTTTTGTAATGAATTCCGATGGCACAGGAATGAAAAATATCTCCTGGAACAAAGCCACTCATCTCTCTCCTTCCTGGTCTCCCGACGGAAAATATATTTCTTTCATCAGCAACCGGAGCGGAAAATATGAACTTTATATTTCCGATGCTGAAGGTATCGCGCAGAAGAAGATTCTCTCCTTGCCGGAAGATATCCGTGAACCAGATTGGGGCCGCAATAACAGAATTATTTTTTCCGTGGTGAAAGCCGATGGTTCTGCGGAAGTGATGAGTGTCAATGCCGATGGAAAAGATTTGAAAAAACATTTTGCGACTTCAGCCTGGAGCGGACATGTCAGCTGGTCTCCGGATTGTGCAAAAATCGCCTATTCCTCCCAGCGTTCCGGTAATGCGGATATCTGGATTTATGATTTGAAAACAGGCAAACACTCCAATGTCACAAAGACACCTTTCAAGCAGGATTATTTCCCCCGCTGGGTGAAACCTGCCAAGTCCGCACGAACCAATAATTGGCAGCCGGATACTCAAGTGATAGCGGATTCCAAACTGACCATGGATGGCAGAACCGGAGAAAAACCGACTCTATCCATGCCGATCGTGATTCCCCCGGTGAAATTGGAACGTCCGCGTATTCTCTTTACGGCCAAAGATTTGCCGGTAATACGAAAGCGTTTTGAACAGGAACCCTACAAGACATACTGGACGAGGTTTTTGAAAAAATGCGATGGATTCCTGATTGATCCGAAAGTGGAAGCTTCTCTGAAAAAGATTCCATCCGATCCTTTGCGGAAAAAATATGCAATTCCTGCATTTGCAGAACTTTATTACCGGGAATTGTGGGTGGACGCAATGATGTCTCTAGCCTTTGCCCGTCAGATCACTGGAAAGGAAAAATACGGCAAACGTGCCGTGGAAATTCTGCTGAAAGCAGCTGAGATTTACCGTTATGCTTATGGTGTCATGCATTCCGATTACCGGACAGCCTGCACTTATGACTGGGTCTATGATCTCATTCCGAAAAAAGATTTGAAAGCATTGAATGTGCTTTTGAAAGTTTCCATGGATGGGAAAAAAGATACTTGTCTGAATCATCATTGCGGGGTTTACGGTGCAGCTCCCGGCAATGGGAATTATGCCGTTTACTTTGCCGCATCTCTCGGTCCCATGGGCTTTGCCATGATGGGCGAAGAAGGGATTTCTGATGATTATAAACTCATAGCGGAACGTCTCTCTCTGCTTGCCCTTAATAAATGGATCGGAGAAAATGGCGATGCGGAAGAAGGGTTCTCCTATTTCCATCACCCGGTCGGAGAGCTGACACCTTTCCTTGTAACATTGAAAAAACATAATCAGGCTGGTGCTCTTTTGGACTCCAACCTGAAAAAGATTCCCGGTTGGATGGCTGTTTCTGCCATGAAGGGCGGAACGGAAACTCCGGCGATCGACGATGCGGATTATCTTGCCATGAGATTGCCGACTGGGTTACTGGAACTCTATCCCGAAGATCAGATTCTGAAGAAAGTCTGGAACAGTGTTCCCCGCAAACCTTCTGAATTGACTTCTGTTCTTGGCTTACTCTGGTGGCAGCCGTCGGAAGGAAAACTGCAGAACTGGGGGAAAGGCGGATTGCCGGACTATGGATTCTATCCCCATCAGGGCTATGCAGTCCTCCGAACCGGGGAGAAACTGGAAGATTCCGTCTTGACTGTTTCTGCTCCGCAGGGGTCCGGTCATGCTCATCTGACCTATGGCGCGCTATCCCTGACCTCCCGAGGACTGCGGCTTTTGACTGAGCCCGGACAAGCGGTTCCAATGAGTGAATATCACAGTCAAATCCTTGTCAACGGGGAAGGGCGCAACCGCAGTTCATTGTCAAGACCCATGTTGAAAAAGCCTGTCTCTGATGGCAAAACTGTATCCGTTTCTGTTGATTTTACGGAGGCCTTTGCTGTATCTTTCTTCGGGGCTCCCGGTTATTCCGGAATTCCCTGCGGCAGGGCAGGAATAAAAGAAGGGAAGCGGATTGTGACCATGGTCAAAGCTGCAGATGGAATTCCTGCATATTATCTGGTTTATGATAAAGTCGATGCCGGAAAAAAAGTGAAAGTTGAACAGCTTTTTACAGCAGATCAGGGAATGAATGCAGGTGTCAGAGCTTCATCCAGACAGACAAGTCTGGTGATTGATGACGCCTTTACCAAGGGGTATTATCAAAGTTCAGATTCCAAAGATCAGGCTGAATGGACCATTCAGGTTCCGAAGAAAGGGAAATGGTATCTTCATCTTTATGCCCGGGATGGAGCTCCGGTTTCCTTGGAAATCGACGGCAAAAAATATGCCGTGACCTACATGCATCCCTATTCCCGTCCGGACACTTGGCAGTGGCGGCATTTCCGGATGAAAAACAAACCGTTCTTTGTAGAACTTGAGGCTGGAGAACATAAAATAACCCTGCGGTCCAAGGCAAAGATTTATGCCGTTGCCCTCTCTGAAAAAAGTGATATCTATTTAGGCGCAGATCCGAAGAAAGAGCTGATTATGAAACTTTCCGATGCCAGACGGACCGGTACAGGATGGAAATGGATGGAATCGGAACAGACAAAACTTCATTTGATTCCAATGATCGGGAAACCGGAGCTTCAGATTACCCGGAAGATTTTCAATACCCGGTTCCACGGACAGCTTCAAGTCAGTCTGCCTCAGGGGAGCTTTTCTCAAAACGGCGAAAAGGTGGAATTCCTGACATTTGTTTATCCTGCCGCTCCGGGAATGGAACTGCCGGAAATCAAAGATGGTAAAATCATCTGGAAGAATGCTGTTGACCATGTTGTTATTGAAAAAGATCATATAAAAATAAGGAGAGTTCAGAAGTGAATATGCGTGATAAGTTTTGGATGTGGGGATATACTCAGGAAGTTCCCGGTTCAAATATTCCGTTTATCGGAAGTTTGAAAAGCCATTGCAGCCTGGAAACTGCTGCTGATTATTTCGGAATGAACAACACTGTTTTCATGAACAGTATGCATACATTGGACCGTCTGGAAGAAAATCTGGAACTGGTCAAAGGTTCCAACCAGATTCTGTGCGGATTGCCCCACGGCGAAAAAAATGCTGTGGAAGGTGCAAAAATCCTCAGTGAAATGTCCTTGAAATATCCGAATATCAAAGGGATCGTGCTTGATGATTTTCTTCAGCTTTCCGGACATCCGACCACACCGGAGCTTGTGAAAGCTGTCCGCGATAATCTCCGTTCCGCCAATCCGGAACTGGAAATTTATGTGGTGATTTATTCTGATTTGAATCATCTGGATATTACACCGTATCTGGATTTGATTGATGGGATCATTCTCTGGCGATGGGTTTCCACGGAACATTTCTGGAAAGCAGAATTCGGTTCTCTGATTCATCGCTTCAAGGAAATTTACAAGAAGAAACTTCTGCATGGACTTTATATTCAGAATTATGGGGAATACTCTTCCGGAGCGCATCCCATTGACTTTGAACTCTGGAAACTTCAGTGCATGAAGGTGCTTTGCGCCATGCGCGGAAAATATGCGTTTCTGGATGGATGTGTTCTGCTTCAGAACGGCTGGGTGGCAAATCCGGAATTCCGGGATCATGTTGTCTGGCTGAAAGAAACGATTGATTGGTTCTGCGGAACCACGACCATACGATAAGGAGATCTTGAAAATGTTGAAACTTGCAATGCTGGGCAGCCGCGGACATTTCAATTATGTTTTTATGGATGCCGATGCTCTCAAAAAAATGGCGGATATTACCTGTCTTTCCAGCGGGTGCGAAGATTCTCCCCAGCGGTTGATCGACCGTTGTGCGGAGTTCGGATTTCAGCCGAAAGTCTATGATGACTGGAAAGAGATGCTTGATACAGAAAAGCCCGATGTGGTTTGTGTTGACGGCCCCTTTGAAAAACATGCGGAAATGAGTGCTTATGCTCTCCGGAAAAATATTCATGTTTTTTGCGAAAAGCCCATTGCTCTGACTTATGAACAGCTTGATCTTGTTAAAGATGCTCTGAAAGTCAGCAAAGCACGGATCATTTCCATGGTGGGAATCCGTTACATGACACCGTTCTATCAGGCAGCTCAAATGGTTCGTCAGGGGGCGATCGGAAAGATCAAACTGATCAGAACCCAGAAATCATACAAACTGGGAACCCGCCCTCCGTTTTACAGCAGCCGTGCAACATACGGCGGAACCATCGGCTGGGTGGGAAGTCATGCACTGGACTGGATCATGTATTTCACCCAGGATACTTTTGAATCTGTCAGCGCCATTCAGACTTCAGAAGACAACTTCGGCAATGGTGAAATGGAAATTGCAGCAAGCTGTCAGCTGCGGATGAAATCCGGAATTCTTGTGAGTGCCACAATGGAATTTCTGCGTCCCTGGGCAGCTCCGACCTGGGGTGATGACCGGATCCGTCTGGCTGGAACCGAAGGTGTTCTGGAAATCCGTGATGAAAAAATCCATCTGATCGACAAGGACGGAGCCCGTGTGATTGAGCCGGAAGATACCGGTATGACGATTTTTGCCGATTACATGGAAGAACTCTCCGGAGGAAAACCGGCAATCGTCACAACAGAAGAAACAATCGAACTTACCAATGCCTGTTTGAAAGCGCAGGAAGCTGCTGATACAGGTAAAATCATTTATTTTTGAGGTGTGAAAAATGGCAGTTAAAGTAGGATTGATCGGTGTTTCCGGTTACAGCAGTGTTCATTTTGGCTTGCTTGAGCCGCTGATTGAAAACGGAACAGCAGAACTTCTTGCATGTGTTTGTATCAACCCGGAGCAGGTTGCAGATAAGCTGGAAAAACTGAAAGCCATGGGAGTTAAAATTTATCCGTCCACAGACGCTATGTATGCCGAATGGTCCGGAAAACTGGACCTGGTTTGTATTCCCACCGGCATTGCATGGCATGAAAGAATGACTGTTGAAGCTCTGAAACATGGGGCAAACGTTCTGGTTGAAAAGCCTGTTACCAGTTCCAATGAATCCGTTGTCCGCATGATCAAAGCGGAAGAAGAAAGCAATGGTAAATTTGTGGCCGTCGGTTTCCAGCATACTTATGCCAGAGAAATCCAGTTTATCAAACAGTATCTTCTCAGCGGACGCCTCGGAAAAATCAAACAGGTCGTCTGTTCCGGTGTCTGGCCCCGGAATGATGCCTATTATTCAAGAAATAACTGGGCAGGAAAACTGTATGCCGCTGATGGCACACCCATTTGGGATTCTCCCATCAACAACGCATTCGCTCATTATCTGAACATTGAACTTTTCCTTTCCGGAAAAGCGTTTGATGAATCTGCCCATGTGGTCACTGTTGAAGGAAATCTTTATCGTGCCAGAGAAAATATTGAAACCTTTGATACCTGTGCGCTCCGCTTTACAACCGAAAGCGGAATTGAAATCCTGACCATGCTGACTCATGCAGGCTCCGAAGGTACAAATGTCGATATCCGTCTGGAATGTGAAAAAGGTAAAGTGTACTGGAATTCCGGAGATGGATGGAAGATCGTTTCTGAAGATGGAAAGGTGCTTTTCTCCGGTATCTGTGAATTGCCTCAAACTGATATGTATCAGGATGTCATGCAGAAAGTTTCCGGAAAACAGGTCTTCTGCTGTACACTGAAAATTGCAGGCGAACACGCAAACTGTGTCGATATGCTGACCAGACAGATCACACCGATCGTTGTAAAGGAAACTGTTTCCCGGTTGCCTGAAAACGGTCAATATGTGATGGATAACATCAACAAGGTGTTTGAAGAATGTAATAAGCTGGGTAAATTACCTGCTGAAATCGGCGTTGTCTGGAAGTAATATAAAAGCAGGAACTGTCAGCGAAAGCCAAGGGTGTCCATCGTGAGGTGGAATCTGAAAGAAGTCAATAGCAAAATCCCGGTCTATTGCTGAACCGCTGTATGCCGAACGGCACGTACGCGGTATGAGAGGATGGTTGCTCCAATAAGGAGCAATCTCCAGCTCGATTGCATGGGAAAACAGATTTTAACTTCAGTTAATCCGTTATTACGCCCATATTTCCCGGCTGATAGAAGATCATATTCAAGCGCGGCGGCAGAAAAACTTTCTGTTCCGGCCAGGAATAACGTGTATTATACATGTCTGTCAGACGGAGAATGTTGAATCTCAGCGGACGTCTTGCAGAATAATCATCCGGATTGAAGATTACGGAAAGTTTCCAGCCATCTTTTCCCGGTGTGACGCTGCACTCGGCGAAATCAGGCTGTCTGTAAATTCTGCCGTTCTGTTCCGCATGGAGCAGGGCAGGGAACTTGACTCCCCCGTCATCAAACGCAAAACTGATTTCATCCATTCCGGAAAGGTGCCCGTCCATTTCCGCTTCCAGAGATAATTTTCCGTTTTCCAGTCGGTCAATTCTCCAGCGGTAATTTTCCACAGTTATCCATCCGGAACCGATTTTGTAACGGCTGTCGTTCCCTTTTCCGGCGGAAAGCTGTTTCAATCGCCACTGAAGTTTTTCCGGATAATATTTATAACCTTCTGCTTCAGAATGGAATCCCAGACGGTTATCCATTTCTGTAAGAGTGAGCATTTGAACTGTATTTTCAATCTCTTTTTCCCGGAGAGAAAACATCTGATTTCTCAAATAATAAAACTGCATGATATTGAATGCAGAATTAAACTGAATATCAAGGGCTTTGGCAAGATTGATATCCAGTATTCTATCCATGTTTCCGGAAAACGATTTTCTCAGAGATTCATATTTGACCTGTCCTTTGTGCCACAGCTTTGAAAGTTTTTTCATCTGCAGAATTGCATCTTCCAATTCCATTTCCATGAGACATTCTGTGATGTTATCCCCGTTTACTTCCGGATCAAGCAGCCAGGTCGGCGTCAATCCCTGATTATGGTCTTCCATATAAAGCGGCCATGAGATTCCATCTGCAACAGGACCGTAATACTGGAACATATTTGTTGCCGGATAATTCATATAAGCTTGACTGAAAATTTTCCATGCTTCTGCTGCTTTCCGGGCATGTTTTCCCCATTCCGGTGTGGCAAGCCGCTCAAGAAATTCTTCTTCCGTATCTTCAAATGTTTCAAATGCCAACTGACCGGCAGCAGTATTCATCAAGCCGGGATAATTCCCGAAATACCAGCACTGCATTACCGTGGAAACATTCAGTTCTTTCAGTTGTTTGTATTTCCGGTAAAGGATTCCCGGAACAGGAACGAATGGAACAGTTGCCACTTCATGAGAACAGCCGACCTGCAGTTTTGCAGAGACTGGGATCTTGTATTTTTCTGCAATTTCTGCAAAACGGATAAAGTTTTCACTTGGCGTATCAGTTGAAAGCCAGTAGTCTCCTATCCGGTATTTTTTTCCATTCTGTTCAATGATGGAACCGGATTCACAGTTCAGCTGAACGATCACTCTTTCGGGAGCCCCCTCAAGCAGCGTGTAAACCTTTTCGTCCAAAGGTTTCGGTTCCGGAAGATAAAGCCAGCAGATCAATTCAGCATCCGGATTGCCATAATCCATTCCTTTGCGCATGGCACGCCATACCTGGTGGAGAATTTCTTTCCATTCCACTTTGGAACATCTCGGACACAATGTGTGATCCGCACTGGCACAAGTTGTAATGCTTTCTCCCAGCGTGATGTTGAGAATTCCGCCCAGGTGCTTGATGGAGGTGAAAATATTCCGGCAGACCTCTTCAAGATACATTTTTCCTTCCTTTGACGAAGGACAGAATGTTCCTTTTCCGTAAATTTCAAACCCGCGCATTTCCGGATATTTCTGATACACCGGATCATTGAACGGCCGGGCTGTCGGTCCATTCATCTGTAAAAAGATTCTGATTCCGTAACGGCGGCATTTATCAACTGTTTCCTGAAGTTTTGCAACACGTCTTTTCACAGTTTCATCTGCTTCACCTGTAAAAGATGAACCGGAAAGCTGTTCAAATTCTGCGCTGACCCACAGCCCGTTGATTCCGGAGGATGCCAGTCGGTCCAGATAAGACTCCGGATAATAATCGACATCATCCAGCAATTCATCCCGGTTGGCAGGCGGGCGGTTGATCGGGGAAAAGAAACAGCGGGAAATCCGGTTTTTCAGCCAGGGGGATTTCCGGATTTTCTGTTTTGGCAATTCCGGACGGGATAACCCTTTCCATAAATTGATCAGATGGTAAATCCCACGGCGCAGTCCTTCCGGATCGCAAGCGGAAATTTCAGCAGAACGGCTTTCCGTTTTCAGCTCATAACTTTCCGTTTTCCAATCTTTTTTCAGAAGTTTGAGTTTTACCGGACAGCTGAATGGAATCGCTTCTTTCATAAAATTTTTCAGAGAGTCGACTGCCGAACAAAGCAAACCTTCCGGGTCTTCAAAACAGCAAATAATTTCCGGTTCAATTTTCGTTTCCGGTTTTTCCCATTGCAGATAAAGTTTCTGCGGTTTTTGCAAATCTTCGATAAACCCCCATTCTGCGGGTTGCTTAAAACTGTTTTCCATCATTCTTTCTCCCAGATTTTACAGATCAAACAAGGCTTGAAATTCTTCCTGAGATGCTTTTCTTCCATAGGGAGAATATTCAAAAATTTCTGCATATTTTTCGGATCTTCCATTGGTCATGGATGCCTGAATTTTGAACCTCCAGCCCCAATGCTTGTCAATGAATGCCATCTTTTCTTCCCAGCTCCAGCCCTCTGCTGAGAAATTTTTCTCATCAAGATCCACCCAGGGAAGCCATTCGTAAAATTGAGACTTGTGACAATCAACCAAACGATATTTTTCTTCTATGCAATCGGATATATCAACAAATGCATCCATCCGGACCGGGCGCGGATCGGTAAAGGTATCAAAAGAGTGGGCAAAAACAGGATTTTTCGGCGGAACCGGTGCTTCCGGACAAAAATGGGGAACCCTCAGTAAAAATGATGTATCCAATACCAGCTGAGAGGTGATCCGGTGATCCGGATGATAATCACAGAGACGGTGTGTGATGACAACATCCGGAAGAAATTCTCTGATAATCCGGGTGATATCTTCACGGTTCTTTAAAGTGTTTTCCAATCTGCCATCCGGATTATTCATGATTTGATACTCTTCCAAACCAAGAATTTCAGCCGAAGCCTGAGCCTCCTGATAACGTCTGGGAATCAATTCCTGTTCGGAAAGAATATGATGTCCTGCACAACCGTTGGTAACGGAAACAAATTTGACGGCATGACCGGCTTTTATAAGTTTCAATGCAGCTCCGCCGAACATGAGATCCGGATCATCAGGATGAGCTCCGAAGACAAGAAATCGCTTTTGCATAGGATCTTCCTTTTTATTTATACGACTCTGATGATAAAGAAAACATCTTAATATAGCATAGAATAATAAGATTTCAAGATCGGGTTGATTTTATGCATACCATCTTAAAAATTTTAGCGATGTTCCCCATACAGGTTGGTAAATCCTTCTGCTATTTCAACTTTAAGATGGCATTTCGATTTTTACATCGTAAAAATCGGAATGCCGCAAAAAGGTTTGGAAAAAAGGGGTGGAGTTTGAGGAGGGGAAAAAGGACCTTTCCTGAAAAGGGCTTTTTCCCCTCCTCAAGTAACAACCTTTATTGGGAACAGAGCTTTATTTTTTCAAATTCCGCTGAACAGAGAATGTTTCACGATTTCAAGCCCCTGCTGCAACCGTAGATCATTTTCCGCACTGGAAATGGAAATCCGCAGAAACGTTTCTTTTGCCTGTTTATGTACAGAGAACCGTTCGGAATGGTGAACGGAAACCCCTTCTTCTGTCAGAAGTTTTTCGATTTGCATGCCATCCATTTTCATGTTGGCAAGCGGAAGACAGCGGAAGAAAGCGTACTGTTTTCCGGGATCAGCACATTCCGGAAAGACGGAATCAAAGATGCTGTTTGCTTTTTGAGCCAGTTCCCGTTTTTCCCGGAGGATCTGATCAGCTTTTCCGCTCATGATCAGCTCTGTCATGATTTCGGCATCAAGAGAGGAGGTTTTAATACTCAGGAGATGCAGACCGTTGAGGAGCCGTTCCCGGAACCGTTCCGGAAATGCGGCAAAGGTCACACGCAAACCGCTGCACAACCCTTTGGTGGAACCGCAGATATAAACAGTCTGTTCCGGAAGATAGGAATAAAGGGAATGACCATCACTGTTCCGCAATGCTCCATCGTGATCATCTTCAATAAGAATCAAATCAAATTTCCGGATGACTTTTGCCAAATCCCGTTTTCTCTCTTCCGGCAGCGTGATGGTTGTGGGGTTGGAACAGTTCGGCATGAGAAAAATTCCGGATATCTTATTGTTTCTGCACACTTTTTCCAGTTCATCGGGCATCATACCGTTTTGATCGCCGGGAACAGGAACAAGAGGAATATGCATCATCCGGGCCGTTCCGATCAGGTTGGCATAGGTGAAAAAATCGGTTGCGATTTTGTCTCCGAGTTTGAAAAGGGAGAGCAACGCGGCACTGATCACGTTCTGGGCGCCGGAAAAAATTGCGGTATGAGAAATATCAGTCTGCACATCCAGTTGAGCCATCCAGCGGACTCCGGCTGCCCGCTGATGAATATGTCCGGACGGTTCAGCATAAGAATAAAGCTGTTCCAGATAACCTTTTTTCAGTACATTTTCAGTTGCTTCAATTACCGGTTTCCGGACGGAATCAAAACCATTGACAATCCCCAGTTCAATCACATTTTTCCCGGATTGTTTCAACTGTTTTCCAGGAAGGGAAGATACAAAAGAACCGCGCCCTGTGACACCGTAAATCAGATTCCGTTCTTTGCAAAGATCGTAAGCGCGTGTAACAGTTGTAAAGTTAACTCCCAGATAATCAGCGAGTTCCCGCTGCGGCGGAAGCTGGGTTCCCGGAGCAAGATTGCCAGACAGGATGTCGTTTTCCAGCAGGTTTGCAAGGGACAGATAGTATGGACGGCTCAGTTTCTCCCTGTCCGGACTCCAGCTTAAAAAGTAATGTTCAAATGAATTTACGCTCATGATTGTATTCCATACAATTTTATGGTTTGCTTATTGTAATCCATACAATTAAAGGATTTGTATTTACAATATCCCCGTTTTATATTAAAATCAAGTTTTAACCTCAAAAAAAACAGAAGGAAATTTTTTTATGGACGCAACTCAAGCAGAACTGAACCGTAATCTTGCCCAGATGCTGAAAGGCGGAGTCATTATGGATGTCACAACCCCCGAACAAGCAAGGATCGCTGAAGATGCAGGTGCATGTGCAGTCATGGCATTGGAACGGATTCCCGCAGATATCCGCGCAGCCGGCGGTGTTTCCAGAATGAGCGATCCGGAAATGATCAAAGGAATCCAGGAAGCTGTTTCCATTCCTGTTATGGCAAAATGCCGGATCGGACACTTTGCAGAAGCTCAGATTCTTCAGGCGATCGAAATTGATTACATCGACGAAAGCGAAGTTCTTTCTCCCGCAGATGATCTTTATCACATCAACAAGCATGAGTTCAAAGTTCCCTTTGTTTGCGGTGCAAGAGACCTGGGCGAAGCTCTCCGCAGAATTCAGGAAGGTGCTGCAATGATCCGTACAAAAGGCGAACCCGGCACCGGTGATGTCGTTCAGGCTGTCCGTCACATGCGGAAAATGAATGCTGAGATCCGCCGTGTGGCAAATATGCGGGAAGATGAACTGTTTGAAGCAGCAAAAGAACTGGCTGTTTCTTATGATCTGATCCGTTATGTTCATGACAATGGAAAGCTGCCCGTGGTCAACTTTGCTGCTGGCGGTGTTGCAACTCCCGCAGATGCTTCACTGATGATGCAGCTTGGTGCAGAAGGGGTATTTGTCGGTTCCGGAATCTTCAAGAGCGGTGATCCGGCAAAACGCGCAAAAGCCATTGTGAAAGCTGTCACCAACTATCAGGATGCCGCCATGGTTGCAGAACTTTCCTGCGGACTTGGTGAAGCAATGGTCGGAATCAACCCGGAAGAAATCCGGATCATCATGGAAGAACGCGGTAAATAAGCTGCAGATATCAGGAACTGAACCATGAAAAAAAGAGTAGCAGTCCTTGCATTGCAGGGAGATTTTGCTGAGCATGAAGATTCTCTCCGGAAATGTGGCGCTGAAACATTCCAGATCCGTCAGAAAGCGGATCTGGAACAGCAGTTCGATGCCCTTGTTATCCCCGGCGGGGAAAGTACCGTTATCGGAAAACTGCTCCGGGAACTGGACCTTTTTGCACCTTTGCAGGAGAAAATCAGAAACGGTCTGCCTGTCCTGGCGACTTGTGCCGGGTTGATCCTGCTGGCGGATAAAATCGAAAATGACTCAAAAGAGCACTTCCGGACGTTGAATGTAACCGTCAAGCGGAACGCCTACGGACGTCAGTTGGGAAGTTTCTGTACCACCGGGAAATTTGCTGATATGGAGAATGTTCCCATGTCATTTATCCGGGCTCCTTCCATCGAATCTGCGGGAACAGGTGTAACGGTTCTTTCTGAGTTCAACGGAAAGGCAACTGCTGTAATGCAGGGGAAACAGGTCGCTCTTGCCTATCATCCGGAATTGCTGGAAGATTGCAGAATCTATCAGTGGTTTCTTGACTGCATTGTTTCCGGAAAATAATTTTTGGCTCTGTTCCCAATATGGGTTATTTTGTGATCGGGGAAGAAGGGAAAAAATTTTAAGGAAATTTTTTCCCTTCTTCCCCGAACCCCATCATCCTTTTTCAAACCTTTTTGCGGCATTCCGATTTTTGCAGCGCAAAAATCAAAATGCCATCTTAAAGTTAAGTGGAAGGATTTACCAACACATACAAGGAACAGAGCTTAATTTTTTTACTTGAAAAATCCCGTTCTCCGATGTATAATTATCCTGTTCTGTTGAAAGGGAGAAATTATGAATCGTGACGAACAATGGGAACAACTGAAAATACGGCTGGCACAATCCAAATTCCGGTCCCGGTTCCGCTTGAAAGAAAAAGAGTTGAAGATCATAGCAGAACGGGGCTTGACGGAAGTGGAACACCAGAGCCGTCAGATTCTGCTCCGGCGGCTGGCTCCGGCATTTCCGGAGAATGACGGCAAGCAGACTCCCATGCGTGGACATCCCTGTTTTGTGGCTCAGCACGCCACCGGGATCTGCTGCCGCAGCTGTCTGGAAAAATGGCACGGAATTCCAGGGGGGCGAGCCTTAACAGATTCAGAAGTGGACACTTTGACACATATCCTCATGAGCTGGATACGGGAACATTCTTCCGGAGCAGAAAAAATCCCGCATACTCCTGATTTATTTTGATTATGTGAGGCAATTTCAAAAGTCTTCAAAAATGTCTGAAAATGGAGCGTTTTCGGCTTGTCCTCCGGAGTTTTAACGAAGGAGGATGGAAAGCCACGCTCAAACTACCATTTCCATCTCATCAGCAATCTCTTTTCAGCCAAATTTTGCCGGACTTTTGAAATTACCTCTATGTGAAAAAAAATCTGTTTTTTTCCGCAGTTTTTACTTTTTTTACCTTGCATTTTTCTTCCCTGCGGGATATATTGAGGAAGAATGAATAAATTGAACACTTGAACAGTAGAAACAGGAAAAATCTTTCCATGGTCAAAATCAAAGAAGCGATCCGACGTGATATCACGCTCGGGAAATACGCCTCCACAGGACGTTTGCCCGGAGTGCGCGAGCTTGCTTTGCGCTATGATTGCAGCAGAGGAACTATTTCTAACGCTCTGAAAGAACTTTCCAATCAGGGGCTTATCCATACAAAACATGGGAAAGGAACTTTTCTTTCCGAAAGCAGTAAGACATTTATCCATCAATCCAGCCGTATGGTCGGAGCCGCTCTCCTGCGGAACAGCTGGATGGAATATATGGAAAAACTCCGGGATGAATATCTCCGGGACGGCTGGTTCATTTCTCTCTACTGTTCTTCCGATGATATGCAGAATCCGGAAGCGGAACGGCATTTTCTGGAATTGGCATTGCGGCAGAATTTTGCAGGTGTGATTCTCACCGGAACTCCGCTGGAACCGCTCAACAGTGATCTCTACCTGAAACTGCGGCAGGCGGGAATGAAAATCATGCATCTCACCAATTACAAAACAGATATGTCCGGAAATGCCACAATCCTGCCCGATTACCGTATGGCAGGTGCTATGGCATGTTCTGTCGCAGCCGCCGGAGGGAAAAAAAGAATCGTTCTCATTACAACCGCAGGAAATCATCCTCCGAGTACAGTGTTGCGGATGGAGGGGCTTTCTCTCATGAACCGGGCTTTGGGAATGGAACGGCTCCCGGATTTGCTCCTGGCAGAAGGGGACCGGATTACACCTGCGGTTGAAAAGCAGCTCCATGAATTTTTCAAGACATGCGGCAGCTGCAGCGATCTGGCGTTTCTGGCTGACGATTGTGCAACCCTGTGGGATCTTCAGCAATGGATGAAACAAAATGAAATTTGTTCTGAAAAATCCCCGTTCATGCTCTCCATGTCTGACACACATCCGACCAAAAGGTTTATCAATTACATCGGATTCAACTATGAGCAAAGTCTCAGACTTGCCATGGAATACATTGCAGATGACTCGATCCGGCCTCTTGATCCGTTTCACAGAATGCTCGAACCGTTTCTGCACCTTCACCCCGAACAACAATGCAATTAATATAAAGGAAAAAAATCATGAGCAAACTCAAATTTACAGTTTTCTCCGACTTGCACCACCATCCGGCATGGTATAAATCCGATGCTCCGGAACGGTTGGCGGCGATCCAGAAACGCGCTCTGGAAAGCGGTTCTGAACTGATTCTTCACATAGGAGACTTCTCTCACAAGCCTTCCGCATGTCCGGAACTGATCAAACAGTATAAAGAGTTCCAGATCCCCGGTTACTTTGTGCTTGGAAACCATGAATTCGATATTGATTCCTATGAAACCGTTCTGAAAACCATGGGTTTGGAAAACGGTTATTATTTCTTCGATCACGGCGGATTCCGTTTTGTGATCATGGATGAAAACTGGTTCCGTGATTTCCCCGGCTGTTATTTCCATTATTCCGAACGGAACTATTTTGACCATCCCGGTTTCCGCGACTGGATGCCGCCGGAAGAGATCGAATGGGTCCGCGAAACCGTTCTGAATTCTCCTTATCCCTGTATTCTGGCAAGTCACGCACCTGTTTCCTACGGTCCGAATCCGAAAGCCGGAATGAAACAGGAATGTAAAGAAGCGATCGAAGCGATCATCCGTGAATCCCAGGGAAAACCCGGACAGGTCGTTCTCTGTCTGAACGGACATTACCACCGCAGCGGGATTGATGTTATCGAAGGCGTTCCCCGTCTGGATGTGAACTCCGCAACATTCAACTGGATTCCGAAACCCCATGATCTTTTCCCGGAAAAAGAGTGGTACAAGGAATATGAATGTATCGGAAACATGGTGATTTACGAAAAACCGGTCAGCGCAGAAGTGATCATTGATACCTGTGAACAGACTGTTGAGGTCATCGGCTGTGAAGGCAACTTCCTCCATGATGTTTCCACAGAAGCAAGCGGAAACGTTTCCGGGTCCCGTCTTTCCACAGCGGATATGGTTTCTGCAAAGGTGAAATACGGAATTGAAAATAACTGAGGAGATTCTTCAATGAAACGTTATGCACATTTTACTCTGATCGAATTGCTTGTTGTGATTGCAATTATTGCAATCCTCGCCGGAATGCTGCTGCCTGCCCTGAACTCTTCCAGAGAAAAGGCACGGAGTACCAATTGCCTTTCCAACATGAAACAGACCATTCAGGCTTACATGATGTATCCCTCTGATAATGACGGCTGGCTGTTAAATGCGTATTCTCAAACAGATGGTGGAAACTGGGGAGACCGTTTGATTATAGGAAAATATTTGCATAACAAGAAATCTCTGCTTTGCCCCAGCGGTCTGGCTGCTCCAATCAACTTCACTTCAGGTAAAAAAATGCCTGGAGAAGGGGGGAACTATGGGATCGGTTTGAACTATGGATCTTTCGGGCTGACTTTCAACGTTGCCGAGTTAGGCACCAAATGGGTCATGGTGAAAGATGCCTCCATTTCTAAATTCAACAACAATTCCAATCTGGTTACATTCATTGATACTCCCATGGCAACGGAAGCTAAAAACTGCAACAGTTACTACGGAAAAGTATTTCAGGGGATCTTTGAAACTACGAAAAACAAAGAAGCCTATCACATGATCAGTATCCGCCACAATATGTCCGCAAATGTGGCATTCTATGATGGTCATGCCGGCTCATTGAGAGAAATGGAAGTCCGCAAGAAAGTTCACTGGAATCCGGAACATAATGATTCAACTGACCAGTTTACCTTCACCAATACAGGGAGCTTCTGATCATGAAACATACTGTTATTGCTCTTTTTGCTGTTCTGACAGCCTCCGTTTTTGCTGTTGAACCCGCTGCAATATATGACTTTGAAGGAACGACCGGATTGCCGGAATCTGCCCTCAAAGGAAAAGGAAAAATTGAATTTGTTGACGGTGTCAAAGGGAAAGCCGTCAAGATGGCGGATAATACTTTGAATATTCCCTGTCCGGAAGGTGTCACCGGAGAAACCGGAAGTGTCGCGCTCTGGATCAAGCCCGTCAACTGGGATCACTCCACCAAAGAGTTTGTCTCTTTCCTGTTCAATCAGAACAAATCTGTCACCGGACGGATGCACATTTACAAATACCGTGAACCAGATGGCCTCGGGATTACTTTCTGGTACGGCAACACCAAGAATGACAAGTTGAAGACTGTGACAGCATACCGCAAGGCGGACTATCAGCAGGGCGAATGGTTTTTCTTCGTTATGACCTGGGATAAAAAGAGCAATCTGACCAGTCTTTATTACAACGGTAAACGTGTTACCGGAAGCAGACCCGGTCAGGCTGTCTTTTACAAAGAACTCGGGGATTTTATACTGAATGCAGTCCCCTTCAATCCCGGAAACCGCGGCAACACAACTGTTTATGATCTGGTTCGCTTCTACAAAACTCCGCTGAGTGCTTCCGAAGTTGCAAAGATGTACGAATCAGAAAAGCCTGCCAAGTAACGGAGATTTGAATGAGAAAGTTTTTATTGCTGCTCTTATGGGCAGGACTGGGAAGTGTTTTTGCCGCAAAACCCGTTGTGCAGTATGATTTCAACGGAAAAACCGGACTTCCTGCAAAGGCTTTGAAAGGGAAGGCTGAATTTGTTCAGGGAATCCGGGGACAGGCTTTGAAACTGGCGGATTCGACTCTGACCATCCCCTGTCCGAAAAAAGTCACCCCTGCAGAAGGAACAGTTGCATTCTGGATGAAACCGGTCAACTGGGATAGTACCAAAGATGAATTTCTCTTTTTCCTCCGCAGCGACAGCAAGGAGAAGAACGGACGGTTCATTTTTTACAAATACTCCGGGAAAACCGGACTGGGAACAACATTCTATTTTGGAAATCCCAACGGAAAACATGGCACCAGCTACTGCTATGCCGCCACCCGCCGCAAAGATGATATGAAGCAGGGCGAATGGATTTTTGCTGCTGCAACATGGAGCAAAAAAGCCAATCTCATTCGGGTTTATCTCAACGGAAAAGAGGTTTGCAGCTATGAATGTAAAGCCCAAATGTTCAACTGGAACTTCGGGGATTTTATTCTGAATCCGCGCCCCTTTGGGAAACCAAACCGTTCTTATGAAACAGCATTCGATCTTTTAAGATTTTATTCAGAACCACTTTCTGAAAAAGAGCTGAAAAAGATCTATGATGAGGAATCCAAACCCGTTTTGGAGATTCCCATTGAATCCAGTAAACCCACCTTTCTGACAATTCCTGTCATGAAAAATCCGCCGAAGATCGACGGTAATTTTGTGGATACGGAATGGCTTTCCGCAGCAAAAATGGGCGGTTTCATCGAACTGCGCAATCCCAGACTGCAAATCGATCCCGATACAGAAGCGTTCATGGGAACCGATAAAAAGAATCTCTATTTCTGTTTTGTCGGAAAAATCCCCGGAGCAACATCTCTCAAAAACATCCAGACAAAGCGCGACAGCGATGTTTATACTGATGATGCTTATGAGATTTATCTGAGACCTCCCCACATGGATATGGGATTCTATCAGGGGATCTTCAACTATGGCGGCGCGATATTTGATACCTGCAACTCCCGCAAAGAGTGGAACGGAAAATGGACGATCAAAAACGGGATCTATGAAGGACACTGGATCTGTGAGATTTCCATTCCTCTTTCCGAATTAAAATCGCCCTTCCGGGAAAATTCTCTCTGGAAATTCAATATCTGCCGGGATAGACAGCTGGAACCGGATATTATTTTCTCTTCCGTTTCCCCTTCCGGAATGCCGTACAGAGCATGGTTCGCTGATTTCAGACTCAGTGAACAGGGCGCGTTCGGGCGGCTGACTCTGAATTATGAACGTTTGTTTGAACGGAAATTGGATTTTGATCTTGAAATCATCAACCAGTCCGCCAAACAGAAAAACGTGGTTCTCACCATTGAATTTCTTGACCCGGATGGACGGGAAACCGGGAAGAAAATTCTGAAGGCCGCAATTCCCGGAAAGAAAGCTCATACGTTCAAATATACAGATCCGCTCTCCGGTTTCCGGGCTGGAATCGTTCGGCTCAATGCTGTTGCTGACAACGGAGAACGCATTTTTGCTCAGGATATTCCGCTGGTCTTTAAAGATGAAGTCGCCGTAACAACAGAAACAGATCTCGCAAAAGGAAAACTCTCTTTTGAAGTCGACCTGAAAAGTCATTACAAACTGGCGGGAACCAATAAGGTTCTGGCTGTGATCAAATCCAAAGATGGAAAAACTCTTTCCTGCAATGCAGTCGGGCGCCCCGTGGCAAAAGGGGAATTCGATCTGAAAAAACTGACACCCGGCGATTGTACCATCACATTCACGTTCCTGAACAAGAACGGACAGGAACTCCTGAAAGTCGATCAGTTTTACAATCACATCGGCCAGCCGAAATGGCTGACGGAAAAACCCGGGACCAATGCCGGAGTTCTTTATCCCTACACACCCATCAAACGGAATGGAAACACTCTTTCCGTCATTGGAAGAGATCATGTTTTCGGGAAAAGCCTTCTTCCGGAACAGATCACCTCTCAGGGAATCAAACTCTTTGCAAAAGCTCCGGTTTTCAAGGGAAAAATCAACGGGAAACCCGTGGTTTTCAACAACTTCAAATTCAAAACAGTCAAGGCTGCCGATGATGCAGTTACCATGAATTTCACCGCTGATGCAGGCGGACTGAAACTCACGGGAACCATGGTCATGGAATTTGACGGTTTCCTCTGGTACACGGTCAAAGCTGATAAAACAGCACTCCGGCTGGATGAACTGTTTCTGGAAATGGAAATGCCTTCTGCTATTGCGGAATTTTTCAACGGACACTTTTTCTCCCGGGAAAATTATGTGGGCAAAATCAAAGCTCCCATGGAAGTGCGCCGGGTTCCCTCTCTCTGGGTGGGGAATGTCGATGTCGGATTATCCTTTATCGCGGAATCCTTTGAATACTGGAACAATGCGGACCCTCTGAAAGCCCACCGGTATTTCAAACGGAACGGAAACACCGTCTGGCAGGTTCGTTTTATTGATAAAGCTGTTAATCTTGCGAAGAAAGGGCTGAATCTGGAATTCGGGATCGAAGCCAACCCCGTAAAACCTGCCCCGAAAGATTTCCGCAGCTGGAGAGTTCACGCTCACAAACCTGCAAACATCTGCCATCCGTCTCAGGTGACAAGAGACATCCGAAAATATCCGGGATACAATGGCGGTTTTACGCCGGAATTCAAATCACTGGAAGCCTTCAAGGCAGAGGTAAAACGGTTCCGCGACAAAGGCGTTGAAATGTCTCTTTACATCAACCCAACCCTGACCAGTCCGGATACAACTGAGTATAAGATTTTCCGTCAGCAGTGGCGGAACCCGTACAATGTTTATCCGCAATGTCCGGCATCCACGCTGGCTGATTTGACGATCTGGCAGATCGACTATCTGATCCGGAAAGGCGGATTGAAAGTAGTTTATATTGACAGTCTCGGTGCGGTGAACTGTGCCAATCCGCTTCATGGCTGCGGTTACATTGATGAATCCGGAGCCCAGCAGCTGACGTTCCCGATCCGTGCCACACGGGAATATGTGAAACGGCTTTATGCTCTGATTCACGCTCCCGGAACCAATCCGAAGACAAACTTCCTCTGGGGACACATGTCTGCCAGAACCAGTGCGCCAATCAATGCGTTTATGGACTTCCAGTGTTCCGGAGAGGAACTGGAAACGGTCATCGCCGGAAACCAGAATTATCTGGAACTGTATGGTCTGGATGAGTATCAGTGTTATTATCTGAACAGTTCCGGTGTGATGCCCATGCTGCTGCCGAATCTGGGGCGTGTCGGCTCCAAAGAAGCCCGCTGGATGCCGAAATACAACGATCAGCTTCTGGCATTGGTGATGCTTCATGATTCCATGCTGTGGGTCTGCTGGTGCGATACCGATTATATTCTGAAGTTCTATAAAATCTTCGATGAGTTCGGTTTGAAAGATGAAAATCTGCAATTCATGTCTTACCGCAAGCAGAAAGCTGTTGTTTCTCCTGACAAAGATATTTATGTCAGCGTTTACAAACTGAAAAACAAGGCTATGGCTGTTGTGGTGAACAAACAGAAAACAGAACGGACAGTCAATGTGAATATCGACTGGAAGAAACTGGGGATCGCTCCGGGTGCGGCATTGAAAGATATGCGTAGCGGAAAAGCATTGCCCAAAGGCAGCAGCATAACTGTGAAGATCCCCGGTTATAACTTTGCTTTAATCCAGATTGGAGAATAAAAAATGAGAGTTTTAAGCTGCAATATCCGTTTTGCTTCATCGGGGAACGACCGCGGTCCCCGGCAATGGGTAAACCGGAAAGATCTGTGTATCAACACGATCATGAAACGGAATCCGGACATTATCTGTCTTCAGGAATGTCACAACGATCAGTTTGCTGATTTTGTGGAGGCGATCGGAGATAAATTTGATTATTATTTCGGCATTTCCTACCCAAACAACTATTTTCCGGAAAATGCGATTTTTTACCGGAAAGGCAAGTTCCGCTGTCTGGGAACAGGAGCCTGGCATCTGTCGGAAAAACCCCATGTCTGCGGAACAAAAGGCTGGGGAAGTGAATGTGTCCGTTTTGTGAACTGGGTACTTCTTGACGGACCGTTCGGACGGGTTCGGGTTATCAATACACATTTCGATCATGCATCCCAGCTTGCACGGGAAAAAGCGGCGGAAATGATCAATGAAGATATGGCTGTCTGGGGTGACGGATATCCTCAGATCCTGACCGGGGATTTGAATTGTGACCCTGCAAACAAAGCAATTCAGATTCTGGAAGACGCCGGCTGGAAAGATTCCATGCCGGAAAAGGACCGTTTCACGCTCACCTGTCATGAGTTTCTGGGGGTCCGGGACAGTTACGATTTCGGAATCTGCGGACAGGGGCGCATGGATTATGTGTTCACCCACGGAAATTTGAAAGCACGCGACGGAGAGATCATATATGATGCAGAAGGGGATATGTTCCCCAGCGATCATTATTTTATTTCCGCTGATATAGATTACGTTTTTTAACCAAACTAAAAGCATATAAGGAGTCAGAATTATGCGTTTCGGTTATTTCAAACATTGGCATCAACCCGAATTCCCCTGCCAGGAATTTATGAAAGAACAAGGGTTCGACGTAAAACAGATCGACTATTCCCAGCCCAGATATCTGGAGGATTTCGATGTTGCGATCGTGGAACAGAACGGTTTCAATGATTACATTGAAAATGATGAAGAATACATTGCCGGCTGGGTCAAACGCGGCGGTATCCTGCTTTTCATGCACCAGGATTATCAGCGCTGGGCTCCCTATTTTCTCCCTCAGGAAGTCGGTTATACACAGCTCATCCACCGTCACATCCCCACCATCGGCGATGCAACAAAATATGGTGATGAACCGTATTACATCTACATGATGCCCTGGATCGAAAAAGAAGGAAAAGGTCTTTTCAATGTCCCGGAAAAAATCACTCCGGATGAAATGATCGACTGGCGCGTCTGCTCCAACACCTTCCGTATCATCAGACAGTATGCCTCCACTCCCGCAGAAATGCTGCGCACCGCTGCACAGTCCTGCTATCTGGCAAACGGAAACTGGGAAATCCTCGGTTCCTATATGGATCCCGGTGTGCGTGACGGAGCTTTGATCCTCCGTGCTAAATACGGAAAAGGAATGTTCTTCCTGAACCAGCTTCTTTTCCCTGAAAAGAGACCCGCTGAAGGAGACCGCTGTCTCGCATTCTGGAAAAAATATCTCAAAAACCTGCAGGCTTATTTTGAACGGTTCAAAAACGGCGAACCCGAACCCGTCATCGAAGAAAAGAAAGAACTTCCTGTCAAGAAAAATTACAAACTCAACATTCACATGCATTCTCTTGACTGGTACGGCTGCGACTCCGCACCCGGAACCATTAATGCAATGATGCGCTATCTCGGATTCGATATCTGCGGTCTGGCTGTCAAAGATGTCGGCCCCTACGCAGGAAAACTCGACCCCGCAAAATATTCCGATGATAAGGTTCTGTTCCTTGACGGTCAGGAATATCACCCCTTCAACTGGCAGACTTGCACCGATAATGTCGGTCACAACAACTATCACATGCTGCCCATCGGAATCGACCCGGATGCTTACACTCCGGAATTCACCCGCAGTCTTTACGGCGATGAAGAAGTGGATGCATATCTGAAAAAAGCCATCAACTACGTCCATG
This sequence comes from Lentisphaeria bacterium, assembly GCA_017503375.1. Classification (GTDB taxonomy): domain Bacteria; phylum Verrucomicrobiota; class Lentisphaeria; order Victivallales; family UBA1829; genus SIG79. The sequence goes on from JAFVTF010000082.1 coordinate 86,692, forward strand.
AAAAACACGGCGCAGTCTGCGCAACACACCCTGTCCGTGTTGATTACTGGACCAAATATGATTTCGATGCAGTGGATGAAGAACCGCTGATCCCCCTGGCAGGTACCACCATTGAAAAATACTGGCTCGACGGCGGAAGAATTGCCATTATGAACTCTGTTGACCTTTTCGGATTCCGCCGGATCCTGGATAACCCCGCAGTCAACTTCGTCTACCTGAACGGTGAAAAGCCCTGCCGTGACAGCGTTGTCAAAGCGGTCAGAAATCATCACACCATTGCAGCAGCATGGTTCAATGAGGCTGATGTTACACTTGACAAACATCTCCCCGGCGATGTGATCACAAAAGAAGAAGCGGAGAACGGGGTTGTTTCCATCTCTGCAGAAATCGCAGTCGGAACCATCACAGAAGTCCGTGTCTACTCCGGAGCTGAAGTTGTCTTCAAGGCAAATCCCGGAACCAAGACCATCAATCTGGAAGTTCCGCTGAAAGGAATCAAAGCAGATAAATTCATCCGTGTTGAAGCAGAAGGCGAAAATAAACACAAAGTTATGGTTTCCACCCCGTTCTTTGTGGAATAAAGAAACGCTGTTTCAATTCAGCCGGGATCGGGATTTCCCCTTTCCCGGCTTTTTTAACGGCTCTGTTTACCAGCCGGATTTAAAGCTCTGTTCCCAATACGGGTTGGTAAAGTAAACTTTGTTTGATTTTTTTCAAAAATCATTTAACATTTTCGTCTTTTGTGCTAACTCCATATTTTCTAAATAGCGCTTCAGCAAGAAGGCGCAAAAATAGGGAAATGTTGTAATGGTTTCGGTTTTTCCAATGTTTGAATGTGCAAATTTTATCCCATGCTGTATTGCCGGATAATGTTCCGAAGTAATCAAATTACGCAGAGAACGGGAAACATTGCTGCCTGCTTTGACTTCAACCGGCAGTAATTCACTGGCTGTCCGCACAAAAAAATCTTCTTCCAGAGAGCCGTCTTCACGACGGTAATAGTAAAGATCATATCCGGATTTAGAGAGAGCTTCTGCTATAAAATTTTCATACAGAGCACCTTTATAGACACCAAGGTTTTTATTTCTTCTTAAATCCATTCCGGCTTCTTCATCCAGCATTGCGATCAGGAGTCCGGTATCAGCAACATAGAGTTTGTATTTCGATTCATCATAATTCCCTTTTAACGGTAATTCAGGGAAATTCAAACAATAACAAATAGAAATGACTCCGGCATCCAGCAGCCATTCCACACAACCGAAATACTCTCTTGATCTTGCTCCTTTTCCAACCTTTGTAAGCTGAAATTTTTTATTTTCTTTTGCCAGCTGCGGTGCGATATGGTTAAAAACAGCTTGTATTCTGGTTTGATCCAATCCTTCTGCATATTTCCGTATATCTTCCTGGTAATCCAGCAAAAGCTGCTGTTGAATCTGCAATGTCCTTTCAAAAGTTTTATTCTGGACAAAATCTTTTATGACGGCCGGCATTCCGCCAACTAAAATATAATCCATAAACAGCGAGGAATATTTTACCATTTCTGCGTTAGAAAACGGCTGAATATTTTTCATATGGGAAAGCATGTCATTTGTAATATCATCAGAATAACCGACCGCCCACAGGAATTCTTCAAAATCAAAAGAACGCATGTCATAATCTGTTTTATAGCCCACACTGTAAGAAGAAACTTTTTTATAATGGATCCCCAATAATGAACCGCTGCAAATAACATCATATTTTTCATCTTGTTTAAAGAATTTCAATGATGTTGCAATTTCGGGAAAGTCTTGAATTTCATCGAAGAAAATCAATGTTTTTCCAGGAACAAACTGAAAGCCAGGATTGATCCGGGAGAGCAGTTTGATGATCTTCTCCGGATGGAAACCCTCTTCCACGATTGCTTTATATTGGGGCAGTTCCACAAAGTTTATTTCGACGACATTTTCATAGTTTAAGTTTGCAAAATGCCGGATCGCTTCTGTTTTTCCAACCTGTCTGGCACCACGGATAACTAACGGTAAGCGATTTATGTCCTTATGCCATTTTTCTAAAAAAACATCTATTTTACGTCTGAAATACATCTTGATCTCCATTCTCTATACCATCGTTGAATAATATAATTTTATAAAAGGTGTTTTCAAGTTCAAAATCACAAAATTCGGAGTTTTTTCTTTCGTTTTATCACAAAATTCGGAGTTTTTTCTTTCGTTTTATCACAAAATTCGGAGTTTTTTCTTTCGTTTTAAGACTCTTGCCAACCCATATGGGGAACCGAGCCTATCTTTATTATCTGCATATTACGGCAGACACGAAAAAGAAAACTTTTTTTTCTTCCGCTTGACACGCGGGAACAACCGTGTTATATTAGCCGGAAATTTTAAAAGAAGGATGATCTGTCATGAAAAAAACACCCGGGACTGCTGCAAAACATACTTTCTCCGGATATTGGATCAGCATTGGAAAAACAATGATGGTTCCCACTCCAAACACTGGAAATGCACCCGTTTTCCGGAAAGTCTTCACCGTAAACGAAACAGTTGAATCTGCTAAAGTCTTCCTCTGCGGTCTCGGTTGGCATGAACTTTATATCAACGGAACAAAGGCGGATGACAGCGAGCTTGTTCCCGCAGTTTCCCGGTTTGAAGTCCGGGCAAATTATATTGTCTATGATGTCAGACATCTTTTGAAGCCGGGCAGAAACTGTATCGCCGTGATTCTGGGAAATGGATGGTACAACTGCCAATCCACGCAGAAATTCAGTTTTGACAAGGCTCCGTGGCGGGATTACCCGAAATTGATCTGTGATGTCGTTGTCAATGAAAAAACAGCTGCCGTTTCCGATGAAAGCTGGAAATTCACAGATTCTCCCATTACTTATGATGCATTGCGCAGCGGAGAACAGTATGATGCCCGCGCTGAAGTTCCCGGATTTGCTGATGCTGAAACAGATGATTCCGCATGGAAATCTGCAAAAAGATGTTTTCCGCCGGGCGGCGATATTGAAGAAGAGATCATCGAACCTTGCCGGATCATGCAAAGAATCAAGCCGGTCGGTGTTACAAAACTGTTTCCGCATGTGGCAATCTATGATTTCGGCGTGTGTCTCACCGGATGGTGCGAAATCACCGTCACCGGAAAAGCCGGAGATATCGTTACCATTGATTATTCAGAAAAAATCCGGGCAAACGGCGATATCGACAATGCGGAAAACGGAATGTACATCACAGAAACTCCGTTCCAGCATGACAGTTATACGCTCAAGGGCGATGGAACTGAAGTCTGGCATCCGCGGTTCACTTATCACGGGTTCCGTTATGCAAAGGTTGTTTCACGCGGAGTAACTGTCAACGCAATCGAAGCGCATTTTGTTCATACATCATTCCCGGAAGCCGGCTCATTTCAGACGGACAGTCCTTATCTGAACAAACTTCATGAAAATATCATCAGAAGCTACCTTGCGAATTACACCGGAATTCCCACAGATTGTCCGCACCGGGAAAAAAACGGCTGGACAGGTGATGCTCACCTTGGATGTCTCGTTGGAATGTGGAATTTTGATCCGGAACGGGCGTATCATCATTTCCTGAGAATCCTGACGGATTGTCAGCGGAAAAACGGACAGCTGCCGTGCATTGCGCCCACGGGAGGAACTTACGGATTCAATTGGGGGGCAGGTCCCGTTTTTGACTTCATGCTCTTTGAAGGAGTCTGGCAGCTCTGGAGATTTTACGGAAATACAGATGTGATCGAAGAGTTTTATGACAATATGGTCCGATATCTCGATTTCTGTCTTTCCATGGAAACAGATCACCTTGTCAGTTTCGGATTGACGGACTGGGCGCATCCGGTTGATGTTTATGCCATCCCCCTGAATGTCACCTCCACCAGTTTCTATTACAACTGTCTGCAATATATGATCAAGTTTGCAGAAGTCACCGGGCGCGCCGATGATGCTGCAGAATATCAGAAACGCGCAGACCGGGTGAAACTTGCGTTCCGGAAAGCCTTCTGCCGTCCGGATGGCAGCTGCAGTGAAAATTCCATGACTGAACTGGCATGTGCCCTTTATTACAAATTCACAGATACACCGGAAAAAACGGCGGAACTGCTTGTTCAGAAATGCCGGGAATCCGGACACCGGGCGATTTTCGGGATCGCCGGAGCGAAACTCGTTCCCAGAGTGTTGTCCGATCACGGTTATGTGGAAGATGCATATAAAATCGTCACTCAGGAGGAGTTTCCCGGCTGGGGTTATTCCATCAAACAGGGTGCAACCACCCTTTGGGAACAGTGGAACGGAATCAATTCCCATTGTCATATCATGTACGGCAGCATAGATGCCTGGATGTATGAATATCTGGCAGGAATCAATATTGAAGAACCGGCATTCAAAGTGATACGGTTTGCCCCCTGCTTTGTCAAAGGATTGAATCACGTCGAAGCATCCCGCAAGCTCAGCAATGGAACCGTTTTGGCAAAATGGACCCGCTCCGGAAATGAAATCGTATTTGAATGTCAAATCCCCGAAGGTTCCACGGCGATCCTTGAATGGAATGGAACAACGGAAGCCGGACTGACAGGTTTCCAGAAGCGGATTATCAAAGAGTAAAACGTTACTTTACTCTGTAATCCTGTGGCGATTTGTGATAAATCAGACGGAACATTCTGCAAAAGTAACTGGTGTTATTGAACCCGCACATCTGGGAGATTTCTTTCACGGAATAGGTTGTACTCACCAGTAATTTTGCCGCGATCCCGAGCCGGAAATTCCGGATATATTCAATGGGGCCCACCCCGAAGGCTTTCCGGAAATGCCGCCGCAAGGTGCTTTCCGACATGGCAGTCAGCTTGATCAATTCCGGAATCCCGATCTCAGATGTATAATTTTCATTCAAATAACTGATGATCCGGGAAATATCCAGAGGTTTGACGGGGGCAGAAAATGCTTTTTGTGTCATTGCAATATCGCATAATCTGGAAATGATCGTCATAAACAATCCGTATTTGATTCCGATTTTCCCCGGAAGATCCTGATTCTGGAGACGGATAAAAAGATGCAGCAGGTTTGTCAGATCATTCATATCTTCTGTTCCCGGATGCAATCGCGGATAAAAACCGACAGATTTCCAGTAATCCCGGTCACCGGAAAACAGTTTTTTGTATTGGGGATGAGTATAGAGTTCCAGCAGTGGCACAGGGAGCTGGTCCGCTACAAACAACAGATTGATGATCAGCAAACCATTTGTTTTCTGGTATCCGTGGATTCCTCCCGGCGGAATGACCCAGATATCTCCGGCGGAAGTCGGTTCCCAGCCGTACGGTTCCGAATAATGCAATGCTTCACCTTCCAGAATAAAAGTAACCTCGCTGAACTCCTGCTGATGAGGCGGCATATCCCGCTGTTTATTGAACATACAGCGCAGCGGAAACTGTTTATCCTTGGAAAACAATGATTTATTGGTCAGGATCAATTCCATAAAAAAACTCCTGTTCTACATTCTTTTTTTTTACAGTATCACTGATTTTTTTAAATGCAAATCCCTTTTGACTTTTTTGTTTTATAAATGACTGTTTTGTGATATTGTCAAATGATGCCTTTTTTGCTATATTATCCAAAAAAGAAGCAATTATAAATGAAGGGCAGTATTATCATGAATCGTACAGAACGGGCATTTGAAATCGCATGTGAAGTTTACCGGGAACACAATGTGGATCCGGTGAAAGCTGTTGAAACTTTAAAAACAATCCCTGTATCCATCCACGCCTGGCAGGGCGATGATGTGGTCGGTTTTGAACAGTTTGACTCTGCCCTGACCGGAGGTTGTCAAGTCACCGGAAATTATCCCGGCAGAGCAAGAAATTCTGAAGAACTCCGGAAAGATCTAGATGCGGCTCTGCGCCTGATTCCCGGAAAGAAAAAAATCTGTCTGCAGGGACATCAGGTTGACCGGATGTTCCCCGGCGTGGATCGTGATGCGTTTACCATTGACAACTTTTCCGGCTGGCTGGATTGGGCAAAACAGAATCAGCTGGGAATGGATATCGCTCCGGCTTTCTATTCCCATCCGAAACTGGATCATGGTTTTTCCCTTTCCCATCCTGATGCGGGAATCCGGAAATTCTGGATCGATCATGCCGTTGCCTGCCGTCATATCGGGGCTGAATTCGGAAGAACACTGGGAACGCCTGCTGTCTGCAATGTCTGGGTTCCGGATGGATTCAAGGATATTCCTGCGGACCGTTTTGCTCCGCGGAAACGTTTGACAGAATCGCTGGATACTGTTTTTGCAGAAAAAATTGATGAATCAGTTCTGCTGGATGCGGTGGAATCGAAACTTTTCGGTATCGGCGTGGAATCCTGTACCATCGGTTCAAATGATTTTTACCTGATGTATGCCGCAAAAAACAATAAGCTCATCTGTTTTGACTCCGGACATTTCCATCCGACAGAATCCATAGCTGACAAACTCAGTGCAGTAATTGCCCAGCAGGGACGGATTCTGCTTCATGTAAGCCGCGGAGTCCGCTGGGACAGCGATCACGTGATCCTGCTCAATGATGAACTGCTTTCCATTGCCCGGGAAGCGACGGTTTACGGTTATCTTGATAAAATCCACTTCTGTCTGGATTACTTCGACGCCAGTATCAACCGTCTGGCTGCATGGGTCATCGGTTCCCGGAACATGCAGAAAGCACTTCTGATTGCGCTTCTGGAACCCAAAGGCCTTGCCTGTGCGGAAGAAAATGCCTGGGATTTCTCCGGAAGACTTGCCCGTCTGGAAGAGTTTAAAACCCTTCCCTGGGGAAGTATCTGGAACTACTATTGCGAACAGTCCGGCATGCCGGATGATTATCATTTCATGAACGAGATCCGCAGCTATGAAAAGGCGGAACTTCTGAAACGCGGATAACAAATACAAAACAAGGAACTTGAATGAAAAAACATTTTACTCTTATTGAATTGCTGGTTGTGATCGCAATCATTGCAATTCTTGCCGGAATGCTTCTGCCCGCATTGAATAATGCCAGAAAATCTGCAAAAACCTCTCAATGCACCAACAATATAAAGCAGCTCATGCTTTATCTGAATCATTATTCCGATGATAATGACGGATTTATGTCATGTTCTATCATTAAGGATGGTTATTACGACAGCAATGAGATCACACCCGACTGGATGACTGCGGTTTATTCCTATAATCAAAACAGAATCAAAAAGCAGCAGACAAACAATATCTTCAGCTGTCCTTCCAATAAACAGGATAATTCCATCGGATTCCGGGGATACAGTTACAGCTATGCCGTGAATGTCAGCAGTTTTATCTATGTTGACAGTGCAGCAAAGAAAACCACGAGGAACAAACGGATAACGATCAGGCAGCCCTCTGCATATATTTCCATTATGGATTATGTTAACGAAATGTTAATAAATCCCGGGCTGACAGATCCCTATTATGACGGTTACGGTACGGCAGATCTTCCGTTGACGGAGGTGCTTGCACGACATAATATGAAAGCTGTTACAGGTCATGCTGACGGCCATGTGGGAAATCTCCGTCTTCCTGCAAGAAAATGCTCATCTGATCTTTTTGTATGGTTCAGAACCGGTGTCAGATACTATTAATGCGAGGTGTGAAAATGAAAATGTTGTATCTGGCTGTTTTAAGCTTGTTTACTCTTGCAGTTTCTGCTCAAACAGGCAATATCAAAACAATTCAGGCGGACGTATTTCCCATGACGGAATTTCCTGCGGCATACGGTTACAGAGTTCTCACAAAGGGAAATGACTCTGCTCCGAAATCCTGGGGATTGACTGTCACAAGAGCAAGTTTTTCCGGGAAACCGATGATCACTTACCGGAATCAGAAAGGAAAATTCTTTTCCGTTCAAAAAGAGTTGACTCCGTTCCAGCTCAACCGGATCACGGTCTGCTTTGACAATGGAAAAGCAACCATGTATCTGAACGGCGAAGTGATCGGAGAAAGTACAACCACGATTCCGCCGGAAGAGAATAACTATGCTCTGAAAGTCGGAGCTTATACAAACGGAGCGTTCAAGTTCCCCGGAAAAGTTACCAATGTTCTGGTCCTTGACAAAGTTGTCGTTCCCGCAAAGATCAAACCGGAAGAAACTGTTACAAAACATTTTTCCTTCCTTTCCACAGATGTCAAAAAACCGATTCCGTTCAAAGTTGTCAATGGCAATTGGAAAAAGAGTGCATGGGGCTTCGGGGAATTCTCCGATAATCCTGATATGAAAGCTTTTGCAGTACTCGATCAGGTTTTCCCGGAAAGTTTCATCTTGACAGCCAGAGTCGGAACTCTTGACAACGCCGGAAATATCAGTCTGGAATTCTGCCGTCAGGATGACAAAAACGGATATAAAATGCTTCTTCAGGCGAACAGCGTTCAGCGTGCGGTTTATCTCTATAAGAAAGTCAATGGAGTTGAAACACTTCTGAATAAAGTGACTTCTGATAAAGTAAAGATCCCGCATACAGGAAACCGTTTCAATCCCCTCACAATTTCCATTGGAAGACATGAAGGCATGATTCATGTCCGTTTCAACGGAGTTGAGATTTTGAATGCTTTTGACACTACCTTCAAAAAGGGTTCTGTCGGTCTCGGAGTTCATGAAAGACGCGCCAAGTTCCGGGAAGTAACTGTTACATCCTATTCCGGATATTGCGTTGATAATAAGCCCGTTGCAAAACCGGATCAGGAATTGATTCTGAATACAAAATCAATGAGAACCGTTTTTTTCCGTGATGAAAAAATCGTTCTGAACACGGAATTCATCAACCGGGAATCCAAAGAGTTTCCGGCAGAAGCAGTTACTTTTTCTTTCGATGGAAAGAAACAGAGCTGGAATCCGGGAAAAATCCCTGCACTGAGTTCCCGCAGCCATGAATTTATCTTCGATGGAAAAGAACTGTGTGACGGAGAATATACTGTCAGTGTGAAGAGCGGAAAACAGACTTCTGATTTCAAGATCACGCTCGTTACCCGTCCGCCGGAAGACCTTTATACCTTTTACAACTGGTCCGATGGAAAACTGGATCAGATGAATGCCAATCATTTTAACGGCATAACTTTGTCCATTTATCCGAAAGATGATCTTCAGGAATTGAAACAGGCGTTGGCAAAAAGAAATGACTATGCCATGAAACATCAGATGGCGTTGGGTGTTCACATCCCCATGCTTTCCCAGGTTCCCGCCGGCGGAAAAGATATGACCATTGTCAGAAAAGACGGGTCAAGAGGAAGACTGAACGGCAGAAATGAAAAAGCACAGGCGTATTTGAAAAAACGTGTTGCGGAAATCATGGAATTTCTCAAAGATTATCCGGCAATCAACCGGATTCTGCTGGATTCGGAAATCGAAAATTTCATCGAACTCAGTTACGGCAAAGATGATATTGCCCGTGCAAAAAAAGAACTCGGATTCGATCCGCCTATGGCTGATACTTCCGATGTGGAACTGGATGGTACAAAAGGAAGACGTGTTTCTCTTCCCGCAAGCGTGAAAAAGAAAACACCGGCAGTTTTTCCGGTCAATGATAAAAATTACCGTTTCATGCTCTGGTACTGGGAACGTGGCGCAGGGGATAATCTCGTCCGTGCAATGATCGCTCCCATTATCAGAAAATTCCGTCCGGATATCAAAATCCATCATGATCCCTACCGCGACGTTCCTCTCTCTTCCCGTATGAAAGGCATGGATTTTCCGGGAACATGGTACTATATTCATCCGGACGCCGGAGAAACCTTCATGTCAGTGGAATCACAGCTTTCCTGCTGCCGTGCGGGAAATATGCCGGAACGGTTCCAGCTTGATCCCAGTCTCTGGCTTTACAGTCAGCGGATCGGACCTGCCAGAGATATCTGGGCAGGGGTTCAGCCCGCAAATCTTTATCTGACAGCTCTGCATCTCGGATTTGCCGCAAAACCGGAAATGATTCAGATTTTCAGCCTCAATTACCTGATGCCGGATTCCAAACCGCAATTCCGGGAAAAACATATCAGAGCCGAAATCAGCAATTTTGCAAAAAATTTTGTCAGACCTCTCTGGAGTGCAACCCGGAAACTCGACCGTGAACAGCCGAAAACCGCATTGATCCTTTCTTTCGGTTCCCAGATTTTCAGTTCTTCCCATTGGGGCGGTTACGGCTGTTCCGATGCCAATACGATCCTGAATCTCTTCTGGAAGGCAAATATTCCAACAGCGATCATCACGGAAGAAAATATCCGTCAGGGCGAACTTGCCAAATACGATCAGCTGCTCCTTTACCGTACCTCTCATCTCCCTCAGGATGTATTTGATAAGATAAAAGATTATGCGGCAAAAGGCGGAAACGTTCTGACTGAACCGGATTCCCCCTGGGCAAAGCTGATCCCAAGTACAATCAAGTTCCCGATCAAGACAGAAAAAATGACTAATTCAACCTATTATCACGTGACCCGCAAGGGTGGATATACTTCTGATATCGTTTATGCGGAACAGCAGAAATACGCAAAAGAGCTGAGGAAATTCCGGAAAGACGGTGTCTCTTTCGCAGATTCAAACTCTACTGAACTGTACATCAGAACGCTTCAGAAAGATAACTGCAAATATGTGTTCCTGATGAATGACAGACGGACTTTCGGGGATTATTTCGGTAAAAAATATAAATCTGTCTATGATGCAGGACTTCCCTTGACTGCAGAGATCACTCTGAAATCAAGCGGGACTGTTTATGAATTCCCTGCAAAGAAAAAACATGTTCTGAAAACCGGAAAGCTTTCCCTTGATTTCAAGCCGGTGGAAGGAAAACTCCTGATCGTTTATCCTGATGCAGTCGGATCAGTGAAAATTGACACCGTTCCAACATTCCGGGCAGGGGAAAAAGCTGTTTTCAAGATTCATATTCTCTCTGAAAAACAGAAAAATTTACAGGGAATCCAGCCTGTTCGCGTGACGTTAACAGCGCCAGATGGAAGAAAGACAGAAGTCTTTACCTCTGCTGAAAACGGCACAGCACTTTTCACATATCTGCCCGGCAGAAATGAACCGGCAGGAAAATGGAAACTTGAAGCGGAAGAATTGGCGTCCGGAATCAAAACCATTCATGAATGGACCAAATAAATCCTCGTATTATGATACGCTTACCGGGACTGTTTTCGCAACAGCCCCGATTTTTTTTTGCTCATCACGGTAATTTCTGTCGAGGTAATTTCAAAAATCCGGCAAAATTTGGCTGAAAAGAGATTGCTGATGAGATGGAAATGGTAGTTTGAGTGTGGCTTTCCATCCTCCTTCGTTAAAACTCCGGAGGACAAGCCGAAAACGCTCCATTTTCAGATCTCTGCAAGAATTTTCAGACATTTTTGAAGACTTTTGAAATTGCCTCTGTCGACAAAAATAAATCATTGGAATTTGTATTTTACTGAAAAACGTGCTATATTTCATGACACAGTTTCCGTAACTGTCAAATGATCAAAAACAAATGAGAAAAAAATATTACAAGGAGTTGTCCAACATGATGAAAGCGATCCTTTCGATCGTCCTTCTGAATCTCTTCTTTCTGCTCTCAGCGGTAGAAGAACTGGTTTTGATTCAGAAAGGAAAACCGTGCTGCGAAATTATTGTGGGAGATAAACCGGTACGTTCCGCACAGTTTGCCGCAATGGAACTGCAGTATGCTCTGAAAAAAATTGCATCTGCAACAGTGGAAATCCGTTCCACACCATCCGGAAAACAGAACGTTCTGATTTATATCGGTCAGTCCTCTGAAAGCCGCAAGAAAGGATTCCCCAACAAGGAACTGAAGAAAGAATATTATCTTGTGGATTACAACGGAAACGATATCTTTCTTATGGGGAACGACAATGAAGATTACGGGAAAGTCGATTATGCCAACTGGCTCACCTTTCCGAAACGGGATTATTATTACCGTTCCACAACCTACGCCGTTTATGACTTCATCGAAGATGCACTGAATGTCCGCTATTACGGTCCCGGTGACATTGGAATGACCTTCACCCAGCGGGATACTGTCACAGTGAAACCGTTCCGCCGTTACCGTGCGCCTGATTTTGATGCATTCCGTTCCATTGCCAATTATAAAATCGAAAAGGGAATGAAGCGCGACTTTGAAATCATGTTCCTGCGCTGGAGATTGAATACGATGTACGGAATCGCCAACCACAGTACCTGGGGAATCTTCTTCCGGTACTGGGGCAAAGCAAAATCCAAAGATAAGGCAGTTCTGTTCAAGGAAAAACGGCATGAACTGTTCGCTCAGGGATATAAAGGACGTCTTGCAGCAGTCATCGGAAAAGAATATCCGGATGACCTTGATCTTCCGCCACAGCTCTGTCTGACTCAGAAAGGGACTTTGGATTATTTCATCTGGGAAGCCACTGAATCGCTCAAAGGAGTCCGTGTTCCCGGAAGTTACGGCTGGCGTCCGAGAATGAAAGATCAGCCCTATTACTACATCTTTCAGGAAGATGACAATAACTATTTCTGCAAATGCGCCACCTGTCAGGCGTATCTCAAAAAGAAACCGTATGTGGAACTCCGCTATGAATTCATCAACCGTCTTGCTGAAGCGATTTCAAAGAAAGATCCCAATGCGGGGATCACCACTCTCTGTTACAGCGGCGGCGGAACATATCCGGACATAAAACTGCATCCTTCCGTAGCAATCCAAATCTGTTTGAGTCTGCAGTCATACTACCACCCCGGAATCTATGCGCGTCAGCATGAACTTTACAAGACCTGGGTCAAAAAAGAGATCAAAAACCGTCCGCTGATGGTTTATACTTACATGCTGAACCCGGCTGCAGAGGCAACGACACTTTACCGTTATAATAAGTTTTTCCCGTTCCTCTATCCCTGGAAAACAGCGGAATATTTCAAAGAGTTTGCACAGGATGGAATCAAAGGATGGTTCGGGGAAATCAACCTTCAGCAGCACATGCTGGAATGTTATCTTGCCACACGGATCACTTACGATGCTTCTGTAAATACAGATGAAATCATCGAAGATTACTTCCGCAGCTACTACGGCAAGGCAGGTCCCGCAATGAAGAAATTCTATACCCAGCTGGAAAAGATCTGCTGGAACCCCGCAAATATGAGCGAATCCTCCCGTAACAAAGTGATCAAAGGTTCTTATATTTACGGCTATCATACCGAACGCCGGAACTGGCATTACGGCACTCCGGAACGGATGAAGATGTTCCAGGGATATGTGGAAGAAGCCTTGAAAGCCGCCTCCACACCCATGGAACGCGCCAGAGTGGAACGCTTCAATAATCAGATATGGAAACAGGCTATGGAGGGGCGTAAAGAGTTTGAACGCCGGGAAATGAACCGGAACAAACCCATCTCCCAGACTTTGACAAAACGGATTCCTTCCTGTAACGGAGATCTTTCCAAAGTTCCCTTTGACCAGGCTGCTCCTTTGCAGGAATGGCGGACACTGGATGGCGGAAACGTCAATTGGAAACCGGATATCCGCATGCTGTCAGATGACAAATATCTTTATATCCGCTATGTGGAAAAGAATACAACTGCTCTGAAAAATTCAGAACGGACACCTTTCTGGGAAAATAGTATGGAAATTTTCCTTGCCAAACGGGCAGGTTCCGATTACTTCCAGATCGCTGCTGCTCCCTCCGGAAAATGTGAGATCAATGTAAGAACCGTGGTCAACGGCTCCCGCAGAAATGAATCTGTAAAACCCGGTCTGATCAAGATCGAAAATACCCGGAATGGAGATCAGTGGACCGTCAGGGTTTGTGTTCCTTACGGTGCTATTCCCGGATTCGGTCCGGCAGTGAAAGCCGGAGAAAGTATCTGCGGTAATATTTACAGAACAGATTACAGGAGACTTGTCAGTTTGAATGCTTATTCCTGGAGTCCGATCTATACAAACGATTACCACGAAGGTATGTTGAAACCCGGTTTGATTTTCATCTCCGGTGAAACAAAAAAGGAAACGGTCGATGTGAATGGTTCTTTCCGTGTATTGCCCGGAGAAACACTCCCGGAACATTGGAGAGAATTGAAAAAGAAAGAGGAGAAAAATTCTCTTTCTGTCAAAGACGGAATCGTGGATTTCGGGAAAAACGCAGAGGATTTGAAGCGGTACAGATATCTTCTCCACAAGAAAATGTATTCCTGTCAGGAAGGCGATAAAGTGATTGTCCGCTATGCGGTCAAAGGAAAAGGACTTTTTGCTCCCGGAATGTATTTCTACTACAACGAAGCAATGGGATATTCTTTCCTGGAACACAAACGCACAAACCTGAATTCTCCGGATAAATTCGTGGAAATGGAAACAGCTTTCATTGCAAAAAGCCGTCCGGGAAAGATTCCTGCAAAATTCATGCCCATGTTCTATGCTTTCCCCGGCACAAAACTGGAATTGAAAAATGTAACTGTCTCTGTGGAACCCCCTGCCGCAGCAAAAGTTGAAACAAAGAAAGAAACGGACACGAAAAAAGAAATCGTTGAAGTAAACGGTTCTTTCCGCGTTCTGTCCGGGAAAAAGCTCCCGGATCAGTGGAAAGAGTTGAAAAAGAAAGAGGAAAAAGAATCACTTTCCGCAAAAGACGGAATCGTGGATTTCGGGAAAAACGCAGAGGATCTGAAGCGGTACAGATACCTTTTGCAGACAAAGCGGTTCCCGTGCAAAGACGGTGATACTGTCACTGTCCGTTACTCTGTCAAAGGAAAAGGTCTCTTTGCTCCCGGAATGTATTTCTACTATGACAATGTACAGGGCCGTTATATTCTGGAACACAAACGCACAACCTTGAATTCCCCGGATAAATTCACCGATATGGAAATCGTATTCCCTGTGAAAAACAGTCCGGGAAAGAAATTTGAAAGATTTGTCCCCATGTTTTATGCCTTCCCCGGCACAAAACTGGAATTGAAAAACGTAACTGTAACAATCGAACACGCAAAGTGAAAGGTTTTTATGAAAATGAACTCTCGCAAAACAAATTTCACCCTTATTGAGCTTCTTGTTGTGATTGCGATCATCGCAATTCTTGCAGGTATGCTGCTCCCCGCATTGAACAGATCTCTGATCTCAGCCAGAAAAACATCCTGTGCCGGAAATCTCAAGCAGTTGAATCTGGCAGCAATGATGTATGTCAAAGATTTCAATGAATATCTGCCAAACAATCTTTCTCCATATTATCATGAAAGAATCATGACATATCTGGGAAGTACGAAAGTATTAACGGAGTGCAGAACCGTGAATGCTCCCGAAAGCTACGATCACGGAGCCTGGGGTGGAGATCATGGAACTTATAATATGTCTTACGGTGCTTCGCTCTATTCATTGAATTTGCATGCGACAGTGCATAAAAAAATAAGCAATGTCACCCGTCCGGGGCAGAAAATTATTTTCGGTGACAGCCAGACATACAAACAGTCCGGAGCGACTTCCGGTCAGTCAAATAATGCTGCAATCATTACTTACACCGGACAATATTCTCCGGACTTCCGTCATGGAGATTCTGCAAACTTTGTTTTCTTCGATGGACATGTAAGAAACCTGCGTAAAATTTTAAGTACAGAAAAACAGGGATATTGGTATTTCTGGGCGCATTTTATCGGAATATCAGAAATTTTCAGCAACACCAATTCCGGATATTATGACCAATTTTTGATCAGCGGACTTTGATTTTTTGCAAACATGATTTAAGTATCGGAAAGTTCTTATGACAGATATTATCACCCCCATTCCGCTTCCCGCTCAGGATAACTGGCAATTTGTGGAAGAATTGAAAAAGGCAGAGAAACGCTCTTTTGCCATTGCAGGAAAGAGTGTGAAAAATCCGGTATCTCTTGCCAATGGCGTAAAAGTCATTGAAGATGCTGCCGATGAAAAGGGGACTCTCCGGACCGCTTATGAAGATTTGAATTCCTTTTTCAAGGAAGTGGGGATTCCGGCCGGAGATTATCCGATCATCACCCGGATCAAAGATTGCGGACCATACGATTCCTTTGAGATTGAAATTACCGCAGAACAGTGCATTATTTACGGTTCAAGCCTTGAAGGGATCCGGCGCGGAATCTGTTATCTTGAAGATTTGATTCTGGGCAACGGTGAAGCGGTTTTGGAAGCCGGAACTGTCCGTAAAAAGGCTTGGGTGAAACAACGTATCTCCCGCTGCTTCTTCGGTCCGATCCGGCGTCCGCCTCACAACCGGGATGAACTTCTGGATGAATATGATTATTATCCGGATGCTTATCTGAATCGGCTGGCCCACGAAGGGATCAACGGTTTGTGGCTCACGGTCACATTCAAAGATCTCTGCCGGACATCTTTTGCTCCTGATTATGGGAAAGATGCTCCCAAACGGCTGGCAAAGTTGCGCCGTACAGCGGAACAGTGTCTGCGTTACGGAATCAAAACCTATATTTTCACCATTGAGCCGTGCAGCTGGGATGCCAATGATCCCATCATAAAAAATTTCCCGGAACTTGCCGGAGCAAAACTTCCGGGAGGTCGTTTCTGTTTCTGTCCGACTTCAGAAACTGCCCGGAGATATCTTTATGAATCCGTGAATTATATTTTTTCCGCAGTTCCGGAACTGGGTGGGATGATCAACATTTCCATTGGAGAACGCAGCACAACCTGTCTGAGTTCCATCCACTCTGAGATAGAATGGTCAAAAGAGGAAGGAACGGAAGTAAAGTGTCCGCGCTGCGGTCATCTGCCCCATAATGAGATCATTTTCAATTCCGTCTCTGCCATGACAGCTGGGATGCGTGCAGCCTCTTCCGAAGCGGAATTCATCAGCTGGAATTATATTCCAAATGCCTTTGAACAGCAGGATTGGGCTTATACATTAAGCAAAATGCCGGAAGGCGCCACTCCCATGTGGAACTTTGAATCCGGCGGAACGGAAGAACAGCTCGGCAAGAAACGTATTGGCGGGGATTACTGGCTTTCTTACGTGGGCCCTTCTGAACGGTTTATCCGTTTTGCGGAACAGTGTCCGGAAGGTGTCAAACCCGGAGCAAAACTGCAGGTCGGCTGTTCCCATGAACTTGCCACTGTGCCATACGTTCCGGTCCCGGGATTGCTTTACCGGAAGTATCGGGAAATGTATAAACTCGGTGTTGATACGGTCATGCAGTGCTGGTATTTCGGGAATTATCCCGGAATCATGAACAAAGCTGCCGGATTATTGAGTTTTGAAGACTTTTCTTCTGATGAATATGCCTTTTTATCGGAACTCCTGCGGCCGGAATGGGGAAAATATACTGATACCGTCGCAGAAGTTTATCAGAAATGCAGCGAAGCGTACAGCAATTATCCTCTTTCAAATATGATTCAGTATTACGGACCGTTCCACGATGGCGTTGTCTGGCCCCTTTACTGCAACGAACAGAATCTGCCTCTTGCGCCCACCTGGCAGACAAACTATCCTGTCAGCGGAGATACCATCGGTGAAGCTCTGGAAAACCATACTCTGGAAGAAGTCACCGAACTTTCCCGCCGTTTGAGTTCCGGATGGAGTGACGCTGTTGCAAAACTGCTGTCATTGAAACAGGTATTTTCTCCTTATCCGGAACGGCTCCGGGATATTGACTTGCTTCATGTGCTTGAACTGCATTTTATTGCCGGATATGATATCTTCCAATTTTACAGTGAACGGAGTAAAAATTGCGGAGTAACACCCCTGATGCGGGAAATTCTTCAGCGTCAGATCAAAGTTTCACGAGAAGTTGCGGAACTCTGCCGGAAAGATTCCCGTATCGGTTTCCATTCCGAAGCGGAAAACTATAAGTATTTCCCGGAAAAGCTCGAAGCAAGAGCTCTTATGCTGAAACAGGAACTCATTTCACCTGAGCCGGAATGTTCCACTCTTGTTCCTGCCGGAGACGGAAGAACAGAACATAAAGCAGACGGTTTCAGCTGGCATTTGGAATATGAAGAAAATGATCTTCTGATAGAGGTCGATCTTTACGGAAAATCAGATTCCGATCAAATCATGGTAACGCTGCGGGAAAACTGTTATGTGCCGCTGATGCTTCTGGATCTCAGCAGGAAAGGATCATTCTTCCCGAATTTTATCGGAAGTTCTTTCAAGATAACAGATATCAGCGAAGATCACTGGCATATCTCATTCCGGGTTCCTTACAAGCTCTTCACTTCCGATCCGAACTGCTTCCGAATCGCTTTCGGGCGTTACCGGCATCTTAACGGAAAAACGGAAGTCAGCTGTGATCCGGTCAATTCTGCTGCCGGTTACCGTCTGTGGCTCGGCGTATATCAGCCGCAGTATATGTACCGGATCAGCAGATAAATCTCTGCGTCAGTTCTGTTTCTCTTTAAAAAAAACACAAGACCGCTATTCAGCAGCCTTGTGTTTGAAAGATCTTTTTCAGATTAATTACCGGTCAACACGGGCACTGCCGCCGCCAACCAGCTTTTCAACTTCTTTCAAAGTTGCCATACTGGTATCGCCGGGGGTGGTCATTGCCAATGCACCGTGTGCAGCACCGAAGTTCACTGCAACTTCCGGATCATCCTTTTCCATGAGTCCGTAAATCAAACCGGATGCGAAGCTGTCGCCGCCGCCGACACGGTCATAGATTTCAAGTCCGTCACGCTGAGCTGCTTTGTAGAATTCGCCGTTTGTCCAGAGAATGGCACTCCAATCGTTGACGGTTGCGGTCTTCACTGTTCTCAGTGTGGTTCCGACAGCCTTGAAGTTGGGATATTTTGCAACAGCTGTCTTGATCATGTTCTTGAATCCGTCAATGGGAAGAACGGTCAGATTCTTGTCAGCTCCGGCAACTTCCAGACCGAGACATGCGGTGAAGTCTTCTTCGTTTCCGATCATGACGTCAACATATTTCGCGATTTCGCAGTTGACTTCGCGGGCACGTTCGATACCGCCGATTCCCTTCCAGAGAGAAGCACGGTAGTTCAGGTCATAACTGGTGATGGTACCATATTTTTTAGCTGCTTTAAGAGCTTCAATGGCAACTTCCGGAGTGGTATCGGAAAGAGCAGCAAAGATTCCGCCTGTATGGAACCAGCGGGAACCGAGTGTTCCGAAAATGTAATCCCAGTCGATGTCACCTTTTTTGAGCTGGGAGACAGCAGTATTTCCACGGTCGGCGCAGCTGAGAGCTCCGCGGACACCGAATCCTTTTTCCACAAAGTTCAAACCGTTGCGGACATTTCTTCCGATTCCGTCATAGGAAACCCAGCGGATCAGAGAGGTGTCAACACCGCCCTGAAGAATGAAATCTTCAACCAGGCGTCCAACCGGGTTATCAGCAAAAGCGGTGACAACACCGGCACGTTTGCCGAAGCAGCGGCGCATACCGCGTGCCACATTGTATTCCCCGCCGCCTTCCCAGACGCGGAATTCACGGGAAGTGTGGATTCTGGAATCACCGGGATCAAGACGGAGCATGATTTCTCCGAGAGAGATAATATCGTATTTGCAATCTTCAGGTTTTCTTGTTTCGATAATCATTTGAATGACTCCTTATTTTTTGAACTGAGCTGCCAGTTCGACTGCTGCTTTGATGGTTTCGTCATCGGTCTTGTTCAGCCAGGTTCCGCCGACACATGCGATTTCCGGGATGGCAAGATATTCTGCCGCATTGGAGGGTTTGACTCCGCCTGTGGGCATGAAACGGACACCGAGATGCTTGTAAGGTGCTGCAAGAGATTTCAGGAAGGGAATTCCGCCTGCTGCTTCTGCAGGGAAGAATTTCAGAAATTTGCAGCCGAGTTCCATTGCCTGTTCACATTCACTGGGAGTGCAGACACCGGGAGCAAAGGTGAAATTATTTGCCATTGCTTCTTTCACGACAGTGGGATTGAATCCGGGAGCAACCGCAAATTTTGCACCTGCATCAAAAGCTCTGTGAAGGTCTTTCACATTCAGAACTGTTCCGGCTCCGATGAACATTTCAGGAAACTCTTTGGAGGCTTCACGAATCACATCTTCTGCAGCAGCTGTACGGAAAGTGATTTCTGCAGCAGGAAGTCCGCAGCGGCAAAGCTGTTCGCAAACCTGCAAACCTTCTTTCAAATCGTTAAGCACCAGCACCGGAACGATCCGGATCGATTCCATTTTTGCAATAATATCCATAATTTTTCTCCTTAAAAGGGTTATTTGTATTTTTCCATGACTTTCTTGAACGCATCCGCAGATGCAGAAATCACTTTTTCACTGACACAGAATGTCAGGCGGATATATCCCGGACAGCCGAATCCTCTGCCGGGAACTGCAAGAACACAGGCTTCTGCCAGTTCTTTCACAAATTCCGTTTCATCCGCAATGGGAGATTTCACAAAGAAATAGAACGCTCCGCGGGGAAGCGTGAATTCCAATCCGGCTTCTGCCAGAACTTTTGCCATCACTGCTCTGCGCTGACGGTATACTTCAAGATCAACCTGTGCATTGATACAGGTGCGGAGAAGCTGCTGTCCGATACAGGGAGCATTCACCGTTCCCAGAATACGGGTTGTCATAGTGATCGCTGCCATGAATTTTTCCAGATCATACATCTTCGGATTGACCGCAATGTAGCCCATACGTTCCCCCGCAAGAGAGAGATTCTTGGAATAGGAACCGATCACCACACTATTGTCGTAATAAGAGAAGACAGAGGGAATTTCCACATTGTCAAAGTTCAGGAAACGGTAGGGTTCATCGGAAATCAGACAAATCTTTGTGCCGAATTTTTCTTCTGCGGCATGAAGAGCATCACAGAGAGATTTGATTTCAGCGGCAGAATAAATCTGTCCGGTGGGGTTGTTGGGGGAGTTGATAATCACCGCTTTTGTCTTTTCGTTGACAGCAGCGGCAATGGCAGGAACATCCAGTTCAAAGGTAAAATCTTTGGATTTGACGGGAACAAGTTTTCCGCCGAAGTTTCCGGTATAGAAACCATATTCCACGAAATAAGGGGAGGGACAGATCACTTCAGAACCGGGAGTCAGGATCGCACGGAAAAGGGCGTTCAGACCGCCTGCAGCACCGCAGGACATGATGAGTTCATTTGCGCTGATGGTCACACCCTGTTCTTCGGAAACTTTTGCAGCCACGATCGCACGCACATCCGGATAACCGCCGTTGGGCATATATCCGAGAGCAAAAGGTTGGTCTGCTTTATCTGCTATTTCATGAAGGGCCGTTTTCACTTCAGCGGGCGGAGGAAGATCGGGATTACCCAGACTGAAATCATAAACTTTATCGGCACCATATTTTTTCTTGAGTTCCACACCGGCTTCAAACATTTTCCGGATCATGGAAGAATTTGCAAGAAATCCGGCAACTTCTGCGCTTAACATTTCCATAAAAAACTCTCTCTCTTCTTCTTATGTAAATTTTATCTATTATGTAATTTCAAGGATTGTAAAAAAGGAAAGCCGAGGCTGCCCCCGGCTTATTCCTCCTGCGGCAAACCGCTTTCCAAAAAAAACGGACACCGTCAAACTGGCGAAGTGATATTACTCAATTACTGAGCAATTGCTTCAACGGGGCATGTACCAACGCATGCACCGCAATCAATGCAATCACCTTCGCTGACCTGTGCTTTACCATCGGCCATTGCGATAGCGGAGACAGGGCATGCACCAACGCAGGATTCGCATCCAACGCACTTTTCAGCATCAACTTTAGCTGCCATTTTTCTTTCCTCCTAAAAAAATATTTCCGGATTCAAAAAATGAATCCATTCCCTGTAATATAAACCTTACTCCGGATTTTTCAAGTCTCTCTCAGAAAAAATCAGGAAAAGAGCTTACACAAATTATTTAACAAAACACAAAAATACTGAGAAAATCACAGAGTTCAGCAGCAGACTGTCAACCAAATCAAACACTCCGCCGATTCCTGGAAGTGTATGCCCGGAATCTTTTATCTTGCAGACTCGCTTGATACAGGACTCCGCTAAATCTCCGGCAGCTCCGAAGATGAACAGAACGATTCCAAGCACGATCGGAAGCCAGATCCCATACTGAACTTCCGGAAATGCCCAGCCGAACAGACTGACCGCAAATACAACAGATGCCAACATTCCGCCCGCTGCACCTTCCCAGGATTTTCCGGGACTGATGGACGGTATCATCTTATGATTGCCGCCCGGAAGAAGCTTATTGGACAATGTGCCGAACACATAAGCTCCTATATCGCCAATCTTGGTGCCGAGAATGAAAAACAAAAAAACATTCACTCCCTCAATAAAATAGATGGATTCCAAAAGAAAAAACGGAGGAATAAAGAGAAAACCAACACCGATACTGTTAAAAATCCGTTCCAAACCCCCTTCTTTTCCAATGATAAAAAGCAAAAACAGCCACGGAAGAGCAAGAAAAAGAATGATTATCAGATATACAGCTATCTGTATTGCAATTACACTGAAAACGGTTTCATGATTATGATAAAAAAATGCAGCATACCCTGCAAGAAAGGTAAGAAGAATCAATGAGGAAATTAATTTTCCGAAGACCGGTTTTCCTGCCTGTTTCAGCATATTGCAGGTTTCGTAAGGTACAAAATAAGAGAGAAATCCCCCGAAAATCAGGAATGCTATTTTGGAAACAAGCGGTGTTCCAAACATCTTTTCTCCAAAGATGATACATGAAAAAATAGCCAAAAGGATAACTGTACTGAACAAGCGCTTGAAAAACATTTTACTTTCTACCTCCGAAACGTCTGTCTCTTTTACCAAAGTTTTCTAAAATTCTGCGGAATTCCTCTTCATTGAAATCAGGCCAGAGAGTATCTGTCACGAAAATTTCAGAATAAGAGAGTTCCCACAGGAGGAAATTACTCAACCGCAGTTCCCCGCTTGTCCGGATCATCAATTCCGGATCGGGGACATCCGGCAGATAAAGATACTGCCTGAAAGCTGCTTCGTCAAGTGAATCCGGAGAAATTTTTCCGGAAATGCATGCTTCAGCAAATTTTTTTGCTGCATCCACTATCTCCGCCCTGCCGCCATAATTCAAAGCAAGGATCAGAGTATACTCATAATCTTTTGCAGTTTCTTCCATTACCTTATAGATGGAATCAGCAATTTCTTTCGGAAGACCGTCGATTCTTCCTGTCACCCGTAACCGTATCTTGTTATCCAGCATCTGCTGCCTTTTATCTTCCAGAAAAAAAGCAAGCAGAGACATAAGAGCAGAAACTTCTTCCTCAGACCTCTTCCAGTTTTCTGTGCTGAACGCATAAAGGGTCAAATATTTTACGCCATACTTACCGATATAATTGATAAGATTTTCGACTGTTTCGGCACCTTTTTTATGACCTTCCACTCTGGGGAGATCATGTTTTTTTGCCCACCTTCCATTGCCATCCATAATGATGGCTACATGCTGAACCTGAGGGAGACCACTCATTTTTTACCGAAAAACCTTTCTTCAATCATCATGCAAAGGGTATGATAGATGGGAAGATGATATTCCTGAACCCGGAACGTTTCCTTTGCCGGGACATGGATGATACAATCGGCATAAGCTGCACATTTTCCATTTCCTTCGCCTGTGAGGAGAATCCGTTTGATTCCCAGACCGCCGGCAACTTTGAAAGCGTTCAGGATATTCTGAGCATTTCCGGAAGTGGAGATACCGAGGATACAATCGCCTTCGGAGCCCATAGCGAAGAGCTGCTGGGCATAACAGAGCATGGGATCCACATCATTGGTAAACGCAGTTGAAAGAGCCTGATGTGCGCTCAGAACCATTGCTTTCAACCCCATTTGAAGTTTGCAGGTGATGTCATTCATATTTTCCCCGAGCCGCTCATTCATCTGTGTCTTCAGCTCTTCCGGGAGTTCCCTTTTCAACAGAAAACCTTTGGAAAGTTCGCCTGTAATATGCTCTGCATCAGCGGCACTTCCGCCATTTCCGCAAATAAATAATATTTTTGACTTGAAAAATGCATTTTCTATGATACTGTAAGCCTGGAAAATGCTTTCAGAGGCTGGAAGCAGTTCCGGATGCCTCCGGAAAAGGTCTTCAGCATATTCTTGAACTTTTGTGTTTTCCATGTTGATAACCTTGTTTATGAATTGTTCGCAATTTTGTTGGTAACTTTTCTTTATTAATAAAGCACCGTTTTCCAACAAAGTCAAAACATTTTATGAACATTCTTTAAAGTTTTTTTTGAATAAAAAAGAAAACCTTATTGACATTTTCAACATTGCATACTACTGTATAATATAATTTAAATACAGAATATGATAACAACCGCTCCGTGGCAAAATGTCAACAAGCCATGAGCAAAGGAGAATTTCTATGAAAGTAAATGTAAAAAGAGATGTCCTTCTGAAAGGACTCCAGAGGGTCTGCAACATCATCGGCTCCAGAACAACAATCCCTGTTCTTGCAAATATTGTCATGGAAGCCAATGATGGTTATATTCACATGACTACCACTGACCTGGAACTCAGAATTTCCACAAAACTTCCCGCTGAAGTCCAGGAACCCGGAACTACAACCATTCCGGCAAAACGTCTTCTCGGTCTTGTATCCAAATTCAAAGCCGATGATGTCATCATGGATTCCGATGAAAGTTTCAACGTAAAAATCAACTGCGGAACAGCTGATTTCAAACTTCTCGGTCTCGATCCGAAAGACTTCCCGGAAGCAGTGGAATTCACTCCCCTCAGAAAATTCAAACTCAAACAGGCTGATTTTGCAAGACTGATTGACAGAATTTCCTATGCTGTCAGCCTTGATGATTCCAGAAAGGTTCTTCACGGAATCCTCGTTTCCATCAAAGAAGGTGTTCTCACCACAGTTGCAACCGATGGAAAACGTCTTGCTCTTTCTGAAAAATTGCTGGACGAACCCTGTGAAGGAACCGAAGGCGATGTGATCATCACTCTGAAATCCGCTACTGAAGCTAAGAGAATTCTGGAAAAAGAAGGGGAAATCTTCATCGAGATCGGTGAAAATCTGGTTTCCTTCAAGATCGGTGATACAGAAATCGTTTCCAAACTGATCGAAGGAAATTATCCTCAGTACCGTGCTGTGATCCCACAGAACTTCTCCAAGTCTGTTGCAATCCCCTGCGGTGATTTCAGCGATGCTCTGGATATCGTCAGTATCCCGCTCTCCGATTCTTCTTCCTATGTCAAACTCACCTTTGCTGATAATCAGTTGAAGTTTGAAGCAAACAGCAATGTCGGAGAAGGCCGTGAAGTGATGCCTGTTGAATATGGTTTTGAAGAAGTTGCAGTTTCCTTCAATCCCCAGTTCCTGGCTGACCCGTTCCGCCATCTGGATGTGGAAAATGTCACTCTCAATATGAATGATTCCTTCAGCCCCATCGAATTGGTCAGCGGTGACGGATTCATTTATATCATCATGCCCATGCGCAAGAGCTGATGTTATCTGAACTCAGATTACATCATTTCAGAAACTTTGAGACAGCAGAATTTGATCTTTCTGCTGTCGTTTCTGTGTTTACAGGAAAGAACGGAACCGGAAAAAGCAGTATTCTTGAAGCGATTTATCTCTTTTCCACACTCCGTTCTTTCCGGACATTTACACTTTCCGAATTGAAAAAGATCGGAACACCCGGCTATACAGCGGAACTGGATCTTTCGGTCCGCGGCGGCTGGGATACCACTTTGCGGATCACTGATATGGAAGTCCGCTCTCTTTTTATGGATGGAAAACAAATCCGGAAAGCCAGCCAGTTTGCAGGATGTTTCAAAACTGTTGCTTTTCTTCCGGATGATTCTGATCTGATCACGGAAGGTCCGGCTTACAGAAGACGCTTTCTGGACCGCTTTCTCTGTATGACCGATCCGGTTTATTACAGTTCCATTCAGCAGTATCAGACTGCACTGAAGCATTATAACACGCTGCTGAAAAAGAATATATCAGACAAACTTTCCTATACAGCTTATGCTTCGATTCTGGCAGATGAAGCGGCTGTGATTCTGCCGAAACGGGAGGCTGCAATCCGTTCCCTCTCTGAAAAAACAGCCGGAATTTTACAGGAAATGCGTCCGGAACTTGCCGGGTTTCAGATGGATTATCATTTTGATCCGAAACTGATGGATAAGGATTTCTTTCTGGCAAAACTGGAATCCAACTTTGAACGGAACCGTTTACGCGGAACATTGAATATTGGACCGCATCATGATGAATTGGATATAGCAGTATCCGGAAAGGTTTTGCGGAATTACGGGTCACGGGGACAATGCCGGATTTCCGCTCTTTCCATGAAACTGGCGGAACTGGAATTGATCTCCGAACAGTTCGGCAGTTTCACTGTTCTGGTTGACGATGCCTTTTCCGATCTTGATATTCCCGCAAAAAAAGCTTTTCTGCGGAGAGTTTCAAAAGCAGAACAAATTTATTATGCATTTACAGAATTGCCGGTCGAAAAGGAATTTGACGGGGCAAATATTATAACTCTGGGAGAAGAATGATGAAAAAAGTTTTTTTTCTTGACCGTGACGGCGTGATCATTGAAGATGCCAATTACCTGAGTTCTCCGGAACAGGTCGTTCTCTGTCCGGGAACTCCGGAAGCGTTCCGGATGATCAAAGCCGCCGGTTATGAAATCGTGGTTGTTTCCAATCAATCCGGAATCGCAAGAGGATATTTTACATACGATGATCTTGCAAAGGTTGAAAAACACATAGAAAACTGTCTGACAGATGCCGGAGCTCCATTGCCGGCAGGATGGTATTACTGTCCGCATCACAAGAAAGGCTCTGTTGCGGAATATGCTGTTGACTGTGATTGCCGGAAACCGAAACCGGGATTACTGCTTGCAGCAAAGAAAGAATTGGATATTGACTGCGGGGAATCTTTCATTATCGGAGATAAAGTTTCCGATCTGGAATCCGGTTTTGCGGCTGGCTGTAAAGCAGGAGTTCTGGTCTTGACCGGACATGGGACGGAACAGGAACTGAAACCTTTGGAAAAACCTTATGAAACAGCTCCGGAAATTCTTGAAGCTGTGAAACTTCTGTTAAAAAAAGGCTCTGTTCCAAATAAAGGTTGATTTTAGATCGGGGAAGAAGGAAAAAATTCCTCAAAAGTTTTTCCCTTTTTCCCTGAACCTCATCATCCTTTTTCAAACCTTTTTGCGGCATTCCGATTTTGCAACGAAAAAAATCAAAATGCCATCATAAAGTTTTAATAGTAGAATGATTTACCAATCCTTATGGGAAACAGAGCTAAAAAAATAACTTCCGTTTGACAAAGTAAATATAAGGTTGTATATTAGTTCCCGGAAACTAAAAAAAAGAGTTTGTTTTATGGAATTTTTTTACAAAAGTCTTATTGGAAATTTAAAGATATCCGCTGAGGAACTTTATGTGGATAACAAGTCACGCGAACGGAGCGGTCACATGAGTCATGCTATGGTGGAATATGCTCCGGGAAAAGTGATTGCATTCAATTCCAATTGTTCTGCAAGACGTCTTTCCGGACATTCCGCTCACGGATGGATCGAATACCGCTATTCTGAAGACGGCGGAAAAAACTGGTCGGAAATTCATGAAATGCCTTATTCCAAAGAGGTTCTCCTTGAGGGAGTTTTTACTATTTCCATTGAAAAAGCTGTTTTTCAGGATGGCGTTCTTACCTGCTTTGCTGTTCGCAATTCCCAGTATACGGAAATTTGCTGCGAACCGTGGGATACTCCCCTGGTGATCCAAAGTTATGATCTTGGAAAAACATGGGAAAAACCTGTAGAATTTTCTTCTTACAAAGGAAGAATTTATGATGCAAAAATCAAGGACGGTGTGATTTATGCATTGGAAACTTGTGATAAGGATTTTCTTTCAGAAATAAAAGAACCCAGATACCGTCTGTTTACCAGTCACGATAACGGAAAAAGTTTTCAGGAAAAAAGTATTGTTGATTTTGATTCTTATAAACGCGGCTACGGAGCATTACAATTCCGTCCGGATGGTGTTTTGCTGGCATACGCCTGCAATATAGAATACGGCTATTCTCTGGAAGTAAGTTTGAGCCGCGATAATGGGGAGACCTGGGAAAAACAGCAGCCCATTTCTTTGAAATATGGAATGAGAAATGTTCAGATAGCTCCTTTGGAAAAAGGATATGTCATGCACGGTAGAGCCTGGATCAACGAAGGAGGCTGCGGAAAAGGTCAGGTCATTTATACTTCTGTGGACGGGTTGAATTGGGATGACGGAATCCTGCTTGAAACGGAGAAAATGGTTTGTTACTATTCCAATATGCTCCCTCTGAAAGATGAAAACGGAAAGGAATATGTTCTTTTGCAATATTCCGATCTTTTTTCAGAAAGTGCACAGGTAAATGTTATGCATCGCTTTTTGAGTATAGAATAAACATCGAAATAAAAGAAAGAGAGCATTATGAAGAAAAAATTACTTGCGGCAGGCTTGTTGTTCTGTACAATAGCGGGACTTCATGCAAATATGCGGGAGGTCTCGTTTTATTGTGCGAGACCCGCAAAGACAGCTCCGGTTCTTGATGGAAATCTGGATGATCCCTGTTGGAAAAATGTTCAGGAATTTACTTCTACCTATGAATATTTTAAACCGAATCCGGGTCCCGGAAAATTGAAAAATTCCATCCGGATCGTTTATACGGACCAGGGACTTTACATGGGGATCATTCATTATGTGGATAATGTGAAAGAGATCCGTGCAACCGTGACAGACAGAGATAACGGAGCCCTGTGGACGGATGACTGTACAGAGATTTACATTGATGCAGATGCTCAGGCGATCGGCTGGCGGAAATTTGTGGTGAATACCCTCAATACCGTTTCCGATATCTGGAGAATCGACTCTGCTGTTTTGCGTCCGGACTGGACTGCTGACGGCTGGGAAGTCAAGACGAAAGTAACAAATAACAGCTGGAATCTGGAAACTTTTTTCCCGTGGTCCGTCTTTAATAAAAAAGCGGTTCCGGGAGATACCTGGATGTATTGTCATATCCGTTATGCCTGGGGCGGTGGAAAATTCACCGGAACGACTTCTTCTCCCGGCGGAAATTATGCAGCTTCCGGAAATTTCGGATATCTTTATTTTGCGAAAGCAGATCAGAAAATAGATTTGAACGGCATTGCAAAAATGCTTGGCAACAGGATTGCACCTCCGTGGTGTATCGGAGCAGATCAGGAAGTGATCGTTAATGAAGGAAACGGATTGAAAAAGATTACTTTAAATTCCATGATCGACCGTGAAAAAAAACAAATTGAATCTGATCTTTCCACTCAGAATGTTCCCAAAAAATATGCTGCTGAAAAAGCAAAACTTCAGAAAGAATATGAAACAATTCTGAAAACGATGAAACCTTCCATACAGCTTGCCCGTTCACTGAATACGCTCAGCGGTAAGACTGGCGAATTCAAATGGGGTGTCATGCTTGAAAATAATTTTAACACGATAAAGAGAAAGAAATGAAAAGATTTACTTTGATTGAACTTCTTGTTGTGATTGCGATCATTGCGATTCTTGCAGGAATGTTATTGCCGGCGTTGAACAACTCCCGTGAAAAAGGAATTGCCAGCCAGTGTATCGGAAACATGAAACAGATGTCTCAGGCTGCTTTGCTTTATGCACAGGAATATGATGATCAGATTCCCAGCATTCACAGTGCGTATCGCGCAGCAAATAACACCGCAGATTATCATTGGCAGCGGAAGCTGACTCAGGATTATGTTGGAAAAGACCATAATACACTGCGGGTCTGTCCGAAAATGTTACATATCTATAAAGTAAAATCCGGCGGAAGATACTGGAGTCAGACGACTTACGGAATGAATGATGCTGCGGCATATGGTCTCAGTTACGGAAATGCAAGTCTTTATCCCATCGGCGGAAGAAAATTGAGTCACATGAAAATGCTTTCCCGCGGTTCCATGTTTGTGGAAAATCATGGACATTGTTCCTGGTCCGCAACAAATACGGCTCTTGCAAGTATTGAAAATAATACAGAAACACAGAATCCTGCTTTTATACATCATGATAAAGTCAATGTGGTTTATATGGATGGACATTCCGCAACATTGAGAAAAATGCAGGTTCCCTGTTTAGAATCTTATCCGGATCAGGCTCAGGCAAAAAGGGTGAATACTATTTTTGTCCGTGCGGAAACACGGAATCCGAATTATCCGACAATCGAAGGCTTGTAATTAACAAGAGAGGTAAAAAATATGAACAAATTCACCACAATTCTGCTTTCAGCGGCAATGGTTCTTCCGTTGTTTGCAAAACATGACAGCGCGTACCTGAACAAAGTATCCCGGGAATATGTGACTCCTCATTACAAATTCCAGCAGAAAGATGATGCAAAGCCCATCAAACCTCTGTTTATTCTCATGCGTTCCGGCACAAGAGATGCCGTGGAAGTCGTTCAGCGGATGAATATGAACGATTCTCATTTTCTGGTTGCAGGAAGATTTCTTTTTGCGATCGAAGATATGTACGAAAGTACCCATGAAGGAACCAGCAAATTTGAAAAGGAAAAAGAACTTTCCGCAACGCTTTCCAAAGATTATGATGTTTATATTGTCGGACAATTTGAATTTACAAAATTGCCTAAAATGGCGCAGTTCCAGATTCTGAATGCAGTCAATAACGGAAAATCTCTGATCGTTGTTAAATCCGGAAAAGTAGGAAAACTGCCCTACCGTAAACTTTATGCGAATCCCATCGAATTCCCGAAAGAATTGAAAACATTCACCAAACCTGTGAAACGCGCTCTGGTTCAGGCTTATCAGATGGGAAAAGGAAAATTCATTACCCTTTCCTGGAATATTCAGGAAAATATTGTAGGCAGAAGTATTCTTCCCGGAATTCCTTATGATAACAAATGGAAGACAGCACATGAAAACGCTTCTGCATTTTTCGGCTTGCTCTGCCGTTACGCGGCAGGCCGTGATCTGACCGTGACCAATCCGAAAATCCGGATCCGCGATGCATGGAACAAAGATGTGACCAATGTCAAAAATCTTCCCGGCGGAATTTATTACAGAGACCGCATCGGCGATAACGGTTCTTTCCATGTGGAAGACTTCAAAGTGACTTCTCCCATCGGAAAAGTTACAATGGATCTGAAAGATGAAGCCGATAAGAAACTTCCGGTCAAAGGCAGTGCTGAAATCGAAAATCCTGCGAAACAGGCAATGACAATGACAGTTGAACTTTATGATTCTCCCTATGAACGGATCTGGTACCGTCAGAATGTAAAAGTTCCTGCCAATGCAAAAAAGGTTGATTTTGAACTGAAAAATTATTATATGCCGACTCTTGCCGGATATGTCCGCTTGACGTTCAAAGGATCTGATAATAAATTGAAACAGGTTGTTGATCAGCTTGTATTCTTCCCCGACCGTTCTCTGGATGATTACCGTCAGATCGGTTGGGATGGAGTAAACGAATTTATGGGGGAACTTCTTGCTCCGCAGATGAATGAACGGTTCGGCTGGAATCTGATGCTTTCCCATCCCACAAAAGATGGATACAATGCCCGTGTTGCAGCCATGCTGAATATGAAATTTGTTCCTTATATGGTTCGTATCGGAATTCAGAAATCCCCCATCGGCGGAGTGAAACAGCAGTGGTTCTTCATTCCTCCCAATCTTCGGAAAGAACAGAAAGCAGTGGAAGGGGATGAATGTTTTTACCGTCCGGAAGTGAAAAGATTGTGGGCGGAAGGAATCAAGCACCGGATCAAGAATCTGCCGAAATACAGTGCGGCAATTTATAATCTCGGTGATGAAAACGGTTTGAACAGAGAAAGCTGTTATGGTCCCAGTGATGAAAAATATTTCCGGGAATTCCTGAAACAGAAATATAAGACGATCAAGAATCTGAATTACAATTACGGTTCTGATTACAAAAGTTTTGATGAAGTTCCGCACATGAAACTTGCGGATGCCAAGAAAGCCGGAAAATTCTCCGCATGGCTCGATCATCGTGCTTACGTGGAAAAAATGTATGCCGATATCCACGCATTCCTGCGGGATGAGATACGGAAATATGATCCGGGTGCAGTTGTCGGTGCAGAAGGTTCCGAACCCGGAGATTTGGAATTGACCATGGGTCCGCTGGAATTCTGGGGTCCTTATTCCAATCTGGTGGGTGATGAACTTCTCCGCAGTTTCGGACCGGAAAAGATCCGTTCTCTCTGGTGGGGCGGTTATCCCGGAAGTCACAGCGGACGCGGAAAACATGTTGTTCCGCTGAACAAAGATTTGCTCCTCGGTTCTGTTAACGGAAATGCCTGGTTCTCCTGTCATCCGGGAAGCAATCACGGTTCCTTTGCGTGTGACTTCAGTATCCCGGCATACGTGAAAAACTATATGGCAGACCTTGACCGTTTGAAAGACGGTTCCGCACAGCTGATGATCCGCAATCCCATGGATTTCACAGGAATCTCCTTCTATTGGAGTCATTCCTCCACAGCAGCGGCTTATCTGGATAAAAAATGCGTGAACCCCCATGACGGTTTGCCGTCCCTGATCCGGGCTGCTTACCGCACCGGTTACGGTTTTGAGTTTGTTTCTGAACGGACCATTGACCGTTTGAAAAAGACAAAGATCCTGTTCATGTGCGGTACTTCCGCATTGAGTAATAAAGAGTGTAAAGCGATTCTGGATTATGTGAAGAACGGCGGTATTGTGATTGCAGACTTCAACCCGGCGATCATGAATGAAAATCTGAGGATCAACGAAACCAATCCTCTGAAAGATCTCTTCGGAAATGTCACGTTCAAAAATGCAAAAGATACTGTATTCAAACCGCTGAATCTCAAAGGATTCAAAGCTGCCCGTGTTCCTCAGGCAGGCGATAAAGTCTTTGTGGAACGGAAATACGGCAAAGGGAAAGCAATTCTCTGCAACTTCAGTTTTGCTTCTGCCTGCAACACGGCTCTTCCCGCCGGATCTTTTGACGGATGGATCAATTCTCTGCTGAAAACAGCCGGAGCAGAACCTTCCTTCAAAGTCGGAAAAGTGGAAGAAACCACAATGATCCGTATCCGTCATAACAAAGATTTTTCGCTTGTCGGTGTGATGCAGCTGCCTCAGCACATGAACAAACCTGTGGAAATCGATCTCAAGGGAAGTTATCATGTTTATGAAGCGGATGGAAAATATCTCGGGAAAAAGAATAAAATCCGGGCGGAATTCAAGAACTCTCCGCTGCAGCTGTTTGCTGTCTTCAAGGAAAAACAGAAAGCTCCGGTTCTGGCAGTTTCCAATGTCAGAAAAGGGGAATTCCTGACATTCAGATTGCCGGTTCTCCGGGATGGAAGAGTTTACCGTCTGGAACTGAACGATCCCAGCGGAAAAGAAGTCTGTCAGTGTGTGTTTGACCGGAAAGAGATCGCACCGCGCCGTGCCATAGCTTATACGGATAAAGCCGGAAAGTGGACAGCGAAACTGACAGACATAGCGACAGGACTTTCAACAACAACAACATTTGAGGTGAAATAATGAAGAAACTTGCAATTTTTGCATTGACGGCGGCAGTGATCGGACTTTCTGCTGTGGAACCCCATGTGGATTTGAAAGAGATCAAATTGAAAGACGGCAGAACGACCTATGACAGAATGGTTTATTTCAATGACGGTCATCTGATCCTGAAACACACCACTGCCGATGGTGTCAAGACTCTCAGCAAGAAATGGGGCGAAATCTTTTTCGGATTCCGTTTCGGACAGCTTCCCCGGACAAACGGAGGCTGGAGTATCTGGGACTTTTTCCGCTGCTACGAATACAATGGAAAAGTCAGCAACCTTGTCCGCGATTTTGTCCCGAGACAGGTCACGGCCAACAGCATCAACGGAATTGCAGTGATCGACATGGAATTTCCCTCTTTGAAAGGCGGAACATTGAAGATCCGCATGATGCAGTTCCCGTCCCATCCCACTTGGGTATTTATGCGTGTCACGGCAAAAGATTTCAATATATGGCGTCTTGATTTCCAGGCTTATCCCTATCAGTCCGACTTGCCGAAGGACCGGGAACGCCATTTCCGTAGCGAAAAGGGTGATTTCAATGTCAACAAGGAAAAAGTTTCCTATACACCGGAAGGATCTTACCTTGCGCTTTACAACAAATTTGTTCAGGATACAGCATCGAACTTCCTGATCATCCAGCCGGAAAAGATCAAGACGGTTGAAGTTCCGAAATGCGGAGCGGGTGTTGAAATCCGCCTTTACACAAATAAAGGTGTACAGCAGTTTGATTTTGCTGTCGGTTATCAGAACAATCATCCGGCATCCGATGCAGTGAACCGCTTCTTCGGAGAAAACGGGGATGCGATCCGCAAGTTCATGGAAGGAATCGACTGGAACCCCAAGCTGAGTACAGCAAATTTTGACAAGAGCTATGCAGAAGCGCAGAAACTGGGAGTTGCCGCAGACAAGCTGGCTGCAGTCAAGAAGGCTTATGATGAAGCGATGAAAAAGGGCGATACCACAGCTGCAGCCAATGCCGAAAAGGAATTGGATAAGCTGAAAAAGGAAAAAGCCGCTTCCGGATTGAGCGATTTTATGTAATTTTTTTCAAAAAAAAAGATCAAAAGCCTGTTTGTCAATGCTATAGACAGGCTTTTTTTTTCGCATGAAACGTTTTTTTGCATTTGCAATTATGAGTTTTTCAGTTATATTAACCCTTCGGATAGAGACATAGTAATCAGATCCGTGTTTTTGAAACAGAAAAAATTTATGATAACAGGAGAAGAATGATGAGCTTGAGAAAAAAAATCGGAACATTTGCTGTTCTGGTAAGTCTCGCAAGCGTTTTTGCTGCAGAACAATTCACAGAAAAAGATTTTTTTGACAATCATAAAGAATATGCAAACAGAAATGATGCTGCATCCCAGTTCAATGTCGGTTGGGGCTATGATTTCGGAAAAGGCACAAATAAAAATGCTGCACAGGCTTTGTCCTGGTATACAAAGGCTGCCAACAAGGGAAATGAAGTTGCTCAGTTCTATCTCGGAACACATTTTGAGTCAAAAGGAAATTACAAACAGGCTGTAGCCTGGTATCAGAAAGCCGCAGCAAAGAATCATGAAGGTGCTTTCTATAAGCTGGGTGAATGTTATGAATATGGCAGAGGCGTAAAGCGGTCCTGGACAGATGCAGTCAAATGGTATACAAAAGCTGCAAATAAAGGCTTGGCTCTTGCACAGTACAAGTGCGGTCTCATGGCAGCAATGGGTCAGGGCGTGAAGCAGTCCTGGGCAGATGCAGTCAAATGGTATACAAAAGCTGCAAACAACAAGATTCCGCATGTTGATGCCCAGTATAATCTGGCCTGGTGCTATGAAAAAGGTCAGGGTGTGAAGCAGTCCTGGGCAGATGCAGTCAAATGGTATACAAAAGCTGCCGATGCGCGGAATGCCAAAGCTCAGCTTATTCTGGCTGAATGTTATGCAAAAGGCCGCGGTGTGAAAGCAAACAAAGACTGGGCGGTTTACTGGTATCGCAGAGCCGCTGCAAACGGCGTTGCTCAGGCTCAGGAAGCATTGAAAGCTTACGGTTTGAATTAACCGTTATTTCCCCGAAGAAAAATGCTGCAGAACCGGATCGGTTCGTGCAGCATTTTTTTTATTCTGTTCCCAAGAAAGGTTGATTTGAGATCGGGGAAGAAGGAAAAAACGCACAATGATGATAAAAAAATAAAAAGAGAGATTGATTTTTTGAAAAGATGTAGTATATTATCCGCAATGTAAAAAGTAAGCCTACCATAAAAACCTAAAACAGGAAGGAATTAACAATGGCTATCAAAGTTGGTATCAACGGATTCGGAAGAATCGGCCGCATGGTTTTCCGTGCTGCATTCGAAAACTTCGCAAACGACATCGAAATCGTCGGAATCAACGACTTGCTCGATCCCGATTACCTCGCTTACATGCTGAAGTATGACTCTGTTCATGGTATCTTCAAGCATGACATCGCAGTCGATGGCAACAACCTCGTCGTCGATGGCAAAAAGATTCGCCTCACCGCTGAAATGGATCCCGCAAACCTGAAGTGGAACGAAGTCGGCGCAGAAATCGTCGTCGAATCCACCGGTCTCTTCCTCGAAGATGCAAAAGCACGCAAACACATCGAAGCAGGTGCTAAGAAAGTCATCATGTCTGCTCCCTCCAAGGACAGCACCCCGATGTTCGTTTTCGGTGTCAACGATAAGACCTATGCCGGTCAGGACATCATCTCCAACGCATCCTGCACCACCAACTGCCTGGCTCCCATCTCCAAAGTTCTCAACGACAAGTTCGGTATCAAACGCGGTCTCATGACCACCATCCACGCTGCTACCGCAACCCAGAAGACCGTTGACGGACCCTCCAAGAAAGACTGGAGAGGCGGCCGCGGTATCCTCGAAAACATGATCCCCTCCTCCACAGGTGCTGCTAAAGCTGTCGGTAAAGTTCTCCCCGAACTCAACGGCAAACTCACCGGTATGTCTGTCCGCGTTCCGACCTCCGACGTTTCTTTCGTCGACCTGACCTGCGAACTGAACACCGAAGCAACCTATGAAGAAATCTGCGCTGCAATGAAGGAAGCTTCCGAAGGCGAACTCAAAGGCATCCTCGGTTACACCGATGAAGCAGTTGTTTCCACCGACTTCCGCGGCGATGCTCGTACCTCCATTTTCGACGTCAAAGCCGGTATCCAGCTCGACAAGACCTTCGTCAAAGTCTGCTCCTGGTATGACAACGAATGGGGCTACTCCAACAAGGTCCTCGAAATGGCTCGCGTCATTGCAAAGTAAGTTGAGACTTTCAACTGAAATGATCGGATTTTGATCCCCCCAGCCCGGAAAGTGCTCAAAACAGCTCTTGCCGGGCTTTTTTTTCAAATTCATTTTTAACTCAAGGATATTACATCATGGACAAAAAAACATTGCGCGATGTAGAACTCAAAGGCAAGCGCGTCATCATGCGCGTTGACTTCAACGTTCCCGTTAAAGAAGGCGTCATCAAAGACGATACCCGTATCCAGGGTGCTCTCCCCTCCATCAAGTACGTTCTCGAACAGGGCGGCAAGCTCATCCTCATGAGCCACATGGGCCGTCCCGATGAAAAAGGTATCACCGGCGATACCACAATGAAGATCGTCGCTGACTACCTCGGCAAACTCCTCGGAAAAGATATCGTTTTCGTTGATGACTGCGCAAATGCTGATGCTCAGGTTGCAGCAATGAAAGACGGCGATGTCGTCATGCTCGAAAATACCCGTTATCACAAAGAAGAACAGGCAAAGTGCAAGCAGAAAGACGGCGAATCCGACGAAGATTTCAAGGCTCGCAAAGCCGCTCTCAAGGAAGAACAGAAAGTTCTCGCACAGAAGCTTGCTTCCTACGGCGATATCTTCTGTAACGACGCTTTCGGAACCGCACACCGTGCACACGCTTCCACAGCTGTCATCACCAAATACATTCCCACCTCCGTTGCCGGATTCCTTCTGGAAAAAGAAATTGCATACCTCGGTAATGCAGTTGAAAAACCGGTCCGTCCCTTCGTGGCAATCCTCGGCGGTGCTAAAGTTTCCGATAAACTCGCAGTTGTCAACAACCTTCTGACCAAAGTCAACACCCTGATCATCGGCGGCGGTATGGCTTACACCTTCCTCAAGGCAATGGGTCACAATGTCGGTAACTCCCTCTGCGAAAACGATCAGCTCGAATATGCAGCAGACATGATCAAGAAGGCAAAAGAACTCGGCGTCGATTTCCTTCTCCCTGTCGACAACGTTGCAGCTGATAAATTCGATGCAGAAGCAAACACCCAGATCGTCGGTCAGGACATCCCCGAAGGCTGGATGGGTCTCGATATCGGTCCCAAGACTGTTGAACTCTACTCCAACGCTATCAAGGCTGCCAAGACAGTTGTCTGGAACGGACCTATGGGCTGCTTTGAAATGGAAAAATTCAACAAGGGTACCTTCGGTGTCTGTGCAGCAGTTGCAGAAGTCAAGGCAAACGGCGGTATCTCCATCATCGGCGGCGGTGACTCTGTTGCAGCTGTCAATAAGAGCGGTCAGGCTGCCAAGATGTCTCACATCTCCACCGGCGGCGGTGCATCTCTCGAATATCTCGAAGGCAAACAGCTCCCCGGCGTTGTTGCTCTGAACGACAAATAATCCCTGAAAAGGAATTGAAAAAATGGCAAGAAAGATTTTTATTGCAGGTAACTGGAAGATGAACAAGACCGCTGCAGAAGCAAAAGCTCTCTGCGAAGAACTGAAAGCCTCCTGCGCTCAGTTCGGCGATAAAGTTGAAATTGCAGTTTGCCCCACCTTCACCAGTCTCACCACCGCAGTTGAAGTCCTCAAAGGCTCCAACATCAAAGTCGGTGCTCAGAACATTCACTGGGCAGACAATGGTGCATTCACCGGTGAAATCTCCGGTGCTATGCTCCAGGAAATCGGTGTGGAATATGTTATCATCGGTCACAGCGAAAGAAGACAGTACTTCGGCGAAACCGATGAAACCGTCAACAAACGGATCATGGCTGCACTCAAGTACAACCTGAAGCCCATCGTCTGTATCGGTGAAACTCTGGAAGAACGCGAAACCGGAACCACCAATGCAGTTCTTGATACTCAGATCAAGGGTGCTTTCGCCGGCGTTTCCGCTGACGATATGCTGAAGATCACCGTTGCTTACGAACCTGTCTGGGCAATCGGTACAGGCAAAACCGCTACCCCGGAAATGGCTCAGGAAACACATGAATTCATCCGCAAGACCCTGACCGATCTCTACGGCGCAGATGTTGCTGAAAAGATCACCGTTCAGTATGGCGGAAGTATGAAAGATTCCAACTCCAAAGAACTCACCGCTCAGAAAGATATTGATGGCGGTCTGATCGGCGGAGCAGCTCTGAAGGCAGATTCCTTCACAGCTCTGATCGCAAATACTCTCTGATCATCAGAGGTTTGCATTTCTTCGGGAGTCTCTGGTAGAACAGGGACTCCCTTTTGTGCTTTTTAACAACCAAAGGAGTCAACTATGAGAGCAGTTGTCAGTGTTGTCGGCAGAGATGCCGTCGGAATTATTGCACAGGTCAGCAATGAATGTGCTGTATGCGGAGTGAATATTCTGGATATTTCCCAGACCGTTCTTCAGGACTATTTCACCATGATCATGATTACGGATATCGACAAAATCAATATTCCGTTTACCGAATTTGTTGACCGCATGTCAGCCCTCGGCAGGGAAAAGAATCTGGAAATCCGTGCAATGCATGAGGATATTTTCAATTCCATGCACAGAATCTGAAGAGGTGTTTTCATGGCTGATATCAATGACATTCTCGAAACACTGGGGATGATCAAAGACGAATGTCTTGACATCCGTACCATCACAATGGGGATCTCCCTTTATGATTGCATGGGCGACAGTGTTGACTCCATTTGCAGCCGGGTGTATGACAAGATCATGACCCGTGCCGGGAATCTTGTAAAGACCGGTGAAGATATCGAAAAAGAATACGGGATTCCCATTATCAACAAACGTGTATCAGTAACCCCCATTTCTCTTCTTTGCGGCAGATTGAATTCTGACGGAGCTGTTGCGATTGCAAAGACTCTTGACCGTGCTGCGAAAGAATTGGGCGTGAACTTTATCGGCGGTTACAGTGCTCTGGTTCAAAAAGGTTTTTCTGACGGCAGCCGCGCACTGATCCAGTCCATTCCGGAAGCTCTCACCGTAACGGACCGTGTTTGTTCCTCTGTCAACGTTGCCTCCACCAAAGCCGGGATCAATATGGATGCTGTGGCTCAGATGGGCAGGATCATCAAGGAAACTGCCGCGAATACCATGGACCGCAGTGCCATCGGCTGTGCGAAACTTGTGGTGTTTTCCAATGTGCCGGAAGACAATCCGTTTATGGCAGGAGCATTTCACGGTTCCGGCGAACCGGAAACCGTTATCAATGTAGGTGTGTCCGGTCCTGGAGTGGTAGCTTCTGCCATCCGCCGTGCAGGGAGCTGTGATTTGACTCAAATCGCTGAAACAATCAAGAAAACTGCATTCAAAATCACCCGTATGGGTCAGCTGGTTGCCGGGGTCGCAAGTGAACGGCTCGGGGTTCCGTTCGGAATAGTTGACCTCTCTCTTGCGCCGACACCTGCCATCGGGGATTCTGTGGCGGAAATCCTGGAATCCATCGGTTTAGAAAAGTGCGGCTGTCCGGGAACAACAGCTGCACTTGCGATGCTGAATGATGCCGTGAAAAAAGGCGGTGTGATGGCATCCTCCCATGTGGGCGGACTTTCCGGAGCATTCATTCCCCTTTCTGAGGATGCGGGCATGATCGAGGCCGCCCGTTGCGGTGCATTGTCCATTGAAAAACTTGAGGCAATGACAGCTGTCTGTTCTGTCGGATTGGATATGATCGCAATTCCGGGTGATACCACAGCGGAAGTGATTTCCGGTATCATTGCCGATGAAATTGCGATCGGTGTTGTGAATAATAAAACCACCGCTGTCCGCCTGATTCCTGTTGGAAAAACAGGCGAAACGGTCTCTTTCGGCGGATTGCTCGGCGAAGCTCCCGTGATTCCTGTTTCCCGTTATTCTCCGGGAACGATGATCCACCGGGGCGGCAGAATTCCTGCACCGCTGCAGAGTTTGCGGAACTGAGTTGATTCATTTTTCCGGAAACCATTTGCGCTTTCCGGAAAAAAGGTGTATATTAACCGGAACAATTATCTTTTACGTTACAGGAGCTTGAAATGGCAGAACAGAAACCGAGTGTCTCCACTTTCCGGAAAATGAAACGGGAACAGAAGCCGATCGTCATGCTGACGGCTTATGATGCCCCGACAGCAGCGTTGGCTGTGAAGTGCGGTGTTGACCTTCTTCTAGTCGGTGATTCCGTCGGGAACACTATGCTTGGATATTCCAGTACGATCCCCGTTACTATGGAAGAATCTCTTCATCATTGCCGTGCGGTGGTCAGAGGAACACAGAGCAATGCATTTGTGATCGGAGATATGCCTTTCATGTCTTATCATGTCTCCGAAGAATCAGCTCTTCTCAATGCCGCAAAATTCCTGCAGGATGCCGGATGCGATGCCGTGAAGATGGAAGGCGGATTCGATGTCGTTCCCCTGGTAAAGCGCATGACCACAGCAGGGGTCCCTGTGTGTGCCCATATCGGATTGTGTCCCCAGCAGGTGAAAGTTCAGGGCGGATACAGGATCGCGGGGCGCACGGAAGATGCGGCGGAACGGCTGATGCAGGAAGCTCTTGCATTGGAAGAAGCAGGCGCGTTTATGATCGTTCTTGAATGTGTGACAGCTCCTGTTGCTGATAAAATTTCCAAAGCGCTTTCCATTCCCATCATCGGAATCGGTTCCGGTTCCGCCTGTGACGGACAGGTTCAGGTTGTTACGGATATTCTCGGGCTTTCCGGATATATTCCGAAGCATGCGAAACGGTATGCCAATCTTGCAGCGGTTATGGAAGAAGCCTTTACAAACTACGTGGAAGATGTCCGTTCCAAACAATTCCCAACCGCTGAAAATGCCCATCAATAATGACGAACGTTTATTATTCCAAGTCTGCTGATTATCAGGATTGCGAAGCTGCGCTTGAGGCGGTTCTTCTGCCGCAGATCAGGGAGCGAGGCGGTGTTCATGGGAAAAGCGTCATGCTCAAACCGAATCTTCTTGCATGGCGCAGGGCCGATGATATTGCCTGTGTGCATCCGGCTGTGATCGTGGCGGCTGCGAAAATTTTCAAAGAAGCGGGTGCTGCAAAAATCGCTTTGCTGGAAAACCCTGCTGTACAAACTGTTCCGGCGATCCTGCAGGCAATGGGAATCCTTGAGGAACTTCAGGAAATGGGCGTTTACTGCGAAACGTTCCGGAACTACTGCCGTCAGGAAACCGCAGAAAAAGTGCGTTTTCATGACTTGGAAATCGCATCTGAATACCGTGATTATGATTTTGTCTGTGATATCTGCAAAGTCAAAACCCATGCCATGATGACCTTGACCTTATGCGTAAAAAATCTTTTCGGTCTGGTTAACGGAAGTGCGCGGCTCGGCTGGCATCTGGCAGTCGGACGGGATTTTGAACAGTTTGCGGATCTTCTTCTGGACCTTTATTTGCGTGTCAAGCCTGATTTCAACATTGCGGACGGCGTTGTCTGTATGGAAGGCAACGGTCCCGGCAGCGGAAACCCTGCAGAACGGAATTTCTTTGCCGGAAGTATTGATTCATTGGCATTGGACCGTTCTCTTGCGGAACTGCTTGGGGTGAAAGATCTTTTATTGCTGCAGAATGCGGAAAAACGGAATCTGGATTCTGCGTATGAAAACAAGGGCGATATTCCGGATGCTGCGCCGCTTGTTTTGCCCGATCCACCGGGGATCATGCTTCGCTGGGGGTTGACCCTTCCTCCCGGAATCCGGGAATGGATGCGGAAATTCATGCTGTCCCGTCCGCTGCTCGACCCCAAAAAATGTATCGGCTGCGGAATGTGCGAAAAAATGTGTCCGCCGCACTCCTTGAAAATGAAAAACGGAAATCCGGTTTTCCATCTTGATACCTGTATCCGCTGTTATTGCTGTCAGGAACATTGTCCAAAAGGTGCTATCGTGTCGAAAAAGACTTTCTTAATGAAAAGTCTGGAATGGGTGGAACGGACATTGATCCGGAGAAAGCACGGCTGATTATTTTGTGATTTCAATGTGAGGTTGTGATGCAAAAATCAAAATGCCATCTTAAAGTATAAAATAGTTGAAGATTTTCCGGTTCAGAAATTCAAATTCAATCAAAAAGGCTGGGCTGGATATTTTCGGTTTTCGGGCGTTTGGTGCGGGGATAAAGACCGCGTTTTTCCCGAGCCATTCCCACAGCCAACGAGGGCTGACCTTCTTCAGCAATGGCATTGTTTTCCAGATTTTCCAGGATTTCTCTGGCGCGTGCGATGACAGGTGCGGGCAATCCGGCAAGTTTTGCCACATGGATTCCGTAACTCTTATCCGCCGCACCAGGCACGATTTTACGCAGAAAAATGATCTGTTCTCCATATTCCCGGACTGCCACGTTGTAATTTTTCACACAGCGGCGTGTGATCGCCAGTTCTGTCAGTTCGTGATAATGGGTTGCGAACATGGTTCGTGCGTGGCACTCTTTGTTGTCGAGGATGAATTCCGCAACCGCCCATGCAATGGAAAGTCCATCAAAGGTGCTTGTTCCGCGTCCGATTTCATCGAGAATGATCAGACTGCGCGGAGTGGCATTGTTGAGGATATTGGCAGTTTCCAGCATTTCCACCATGAAGGTACTCTGTCCGCGTGAGATATCATCGCTGGCGCCGACACGAGTGAAGATCTTGTCTGCAACACCGATTTCTGCGCTGTCTGCGGGCAGATAAGAGCCGATCTGAGCCATGATGACCAACAGTGCCGCCTGACGGATATAAGTGGATTTACCTGCCATATTCGGACCGGTAATGATCATCATGCGGTTTTCATCGGCATCCAGCAGAATATCGTTGGGGACGAACCGTTCTTCCTTTGCTGCTGCATCAAGAACCGGATGCCGTCCGCCGGAAATATTGAGAACATCGCTGTCAGAGATCCGCGGACGGCAATAGGAATATTGAGCGGCACATTCTGCGAGGGAGCAGAGGGCATCGATTTTTGCCAGAGCTGCGGATGTTTTCTGAATATCAGTTGTCCGTTTAGCGGCTTCACTCCGGAGATTTTCAAAGATTTTTGCTTCCAGAGCTTTTGCTTTATCATCGGCACCCAGAACTTTGACTTCCATTTCC
Source organism: Lentisphaeria bacterium (assembly GCA_017503375.1). Taxonomy (GTDB): domain Bacteria; phylum Verrucomicrobiota; class Lentisphaeria; order Victivallales; family UBA1829; genus SIG79. Next base: position 130,461 of record JAFVTF010000082.1, read on the forward strand.
TTGAGTTCCGGGGTGACAAACCGTTCGCAGTTGGCGAGGGTCTGTTTCCGGATATAATCTTCCGGCACATGTTCCAGGTTGGATTTTGTGACTTCAATATAGAAACCGAACACGCGGTTGTAATTGACTTTCAGAGATTTGACACCTGTGCGCTGCTGTTCTTTTGCCTGAAGTGCGGCGATCCAGTTTCTTCCATCTGCAGAAGCGGAACGGAGTTCATCCAGTTCCGGAGAACATCCTGTGCGGATCACGCCGCCGTCGGAAACGTTTGCCGGGGGATCATCCACAAGAGTGTTTTCGATTTGAACTGCAAGATCATCCATTGCCACGAGATCATCATTGATTCTGATGAGCAGCGGCAGATCGTATGCGGCGAGGATTGCCTTGACACCGGGAATCATCTGCAGACCTGTTGCAAGGGCTGCAAGGTCTCTGGGATTAGCGGAATTAACGTTCAATTTAGCAGTAATGCGTTCCAAATCACGGATCCCGCTGATGGTTTCCCGCAATTCCGCAAGGGTCAGAGGATCGTCTTTGAACAACCCGACGACATCCTGCCGTTCCACGATTGCGGTAACATCCCGCAACGGGTTGAGGATCCAGTTTTTCAGCAATCTTCCGCCCATGGGTGTTTTTGTCCGGTCGAGGACATGCAGGAGTGTGGAATTTTTCGCGGAACCGGAAAGAGGTTCCACCAGTTCCAGATTTCTGCGTGAGTTGGGGTCGATTCCCAAATAAACATCGGACTTTTTGAGCGCGATTCTGCGGATATGTCCGGCATTGTATTTCAGGTTTTCAACGGTATAATAGAGTGCGGCGCCTGCAGCTTGAATGGCGGTGGATTCATCCCGGAAACCGAACCCGTTCAGGTTCATGGTTCCGAAATGCCGGGTCAACAACTCAAAGGAGTGATCATAGGTGAAAATATAATCATCGAGATCGGTCCAGAGAAGCTGCCATGAGATATCCGGCCGGTCCTCTGCATCAGTCTGCCAGCGGACAGCTGTAGAGTGAGGAATCAGACATTCTCTGGGTTTGAGTTTTGCCAATTCATCGGAGACAGCCCGGATGGAATCATATTCTCCCGCCATGAATTCCCCTGTACTGACATCCAGCCACGCGAGAGCTGCTTTTTTTCCGGGGAGGAATGCGCAGAGAAAGTTATTGCTGTTGGGAGCCAGAAGCGGACCTTCCAGAATGGAACCGGGCGTAACGATCCGGGAAATCCCCCGTTTGACGATTCCTTTTGCCAAAGCGGGATCTTCCTGCTGTTCTGCGATTGCAACCTTGAATCCGGCTTCGAGAAGTTTCGGCAGATAAAGTTCCAGTGCATGATAGGGGATTCCGCACATTGGCGAGCCTGCCCGGGCGGTCAGTGCCACTTCCAGAACAGGGCTTGCCTTCTTGGCATCTTCAAAAAACATTTCATAGAAGTCGCCCATTCTGTACATGAGAATGGAATCAGCCGGTGCAGTGCTTTTGACCTGCATGTACTGTTTCATCATCGGTGTCAGATTTGTCGGGACGTCTGCCATGGATTCTCCTGTTCCTGGTTAATTCAGATAATATAACTTTTCTCCCACAAAAATCAAGCGCGGCGGCGGGAAATTTTAATTATACATCAGTATTTTCAAAAGTTTTAGCTTTGTGTCCGACAAAGGTTGTTACTCGAGAAGGGGAAAAAGCTCTTCCCAGGAAATTTTTTCTCTTCTTTCCCGAACCCCATCATCCCTTTTGAAACCTTTTTGCGGCATTCCGATTTTTGCATTGCAAGAATCAAAATGCCATCTGTAAAGTTAAAAATCTGAAATTAGAAAGCTGCTTGTTTATTGAGGAATTGCCGCGTAAAGCAATGCGTAAATGATCACACATGCGGAAAACCACGCGGTTCTGCGGCGGATTGGGCTGAAATCAGTCCACAAAGCGAAGAATGCGTAAATACAGAGTGCGCTTGCAATTGCAATTTTCCAGTAAAGATTGATTCCCGGAAAATAAGCAGAAAATTCAGAAGTCGGCAAACTGAGCAGAACCAGAAGCGGCACGGGAAACAGACGGTAAAACATTTTCCATCCGAAAACGATCCAGAGGACGCTCCAGGCAAACAACGTTGCACCCGGATAGAAGAACATCATATTCTGTTTCATGAATCCCAGCACCATCACGGCTGCGGAAGGAATTGCAAGAGTCAAACCACCCTGAATATCAGAGGAAAGGCCCTCTTTATATCTGCGCCAGACAAGAATCGCACAAAGGGCAAAGGCCGCTATCATGAAAAAAGGGTCTTTGGAATTTTCATGGATTTCCCAGCTTTTGATCAGAGCTGGAAGTTTCCAGAGGAATGGAACAAATGCCAGCAGCAGTATCGCACATTTTCCCAAAAATTTCATTTCTTTTCCTCCCCTTTCAACAAACGGTTTCCTGCATAAAGAATACCGCCCACGGCACCGACACCGGCAATCAGAGATACCCAGAATGATATCAATACCGCATGATTTCCGGGAATATTCACAAGAAGCAGGTACCGGAACAGATCACTGAAAATAAAAATGAAAATCGTCATGCAATACATGGAAAAGCGTTCATATGCCGTTCTGCAAAGATAAACCGCAAGAGGGAACACCGCAAGAAGCATGGACCAAAGCAGAAGAGGGGTTCCGGCTTTGGTGGAAAATGACTGAAGCAGATCGGATATAACAAAGATCTCTCCCGGCTCTTTTCCTGTTGTAAAATAACACGTCTTGGAAAAAATCAAAGCCATCACTTCTGAAAGAGTATTGTTGATACTGACCAGTTTCGGCGCAACGCCAAGAAAAAGAATAATCGGACCGGTAACTTTCACGGAAAAAATAATTCCCGCCGCATAGGAACAAACTGCCAGCATAATGAAAATCAGACTGATCTCTCTGACCGGACAGAAAAACAATAACAGTGTCCCGGCAATCAATTCAAGCCACGCCGGAACGATTCCGGAGACCTTGTACGACCGGTCTTCTTTGAAATTACACCAGATGTGAATTGCAAACAGGGCACTCAGCCCCCAGACCAGATAAAAATCTATTGTTCCCAGCAATTTTTCCGGGGCAAGCAAAAAAGAAAACACGGCAGAAAATACCAGAGCAGCCGCTGCTGTGGGGTATTTCTTCAGCTTTGAGACAATGGCTTTAAAATCCATCCTGCTATCCATCCTGAATTAAATCAATCCTCTTGAGGTAATTTCATACCCTGCTGTTCCGGCAGGGCTCTCTCCGGAATATAATTTATCACCATTTTCCGAAAAAATCAATCCTGCAATCACATTCCTGTATTATTTTTTCAAAAAAAACATTCTGTTTTTCTGCTGACAACGAACTGTCTGACGGGACGGTTACAAAAAGTGATGTTTGACAGCGGGCACGCTGTTTTTCCTTATAAAGGCTGGTTTTGTGATCGGGTATGAAAGAATGGTGGGACCAGCCGGGTTTGAACCAGCGACCAAGTGATTATGAGTCACGATCAAACAAGTGCTTCTGAGCTCAAAAACATAGTGAAGGAGTGCTTTGTAAGCCTTATGTAAGCCTTATCCAGTTGTTTGGTGTAATTTTATGTTGGGTAGGCGTGAAAAAGGAACGGGTTCTATTTTTAAAGCTCTGTTCCCAACATGGGTTGGTAATCACTTATATACATTATACCGCTTGAAAAAATGAAAATTGATGCTATACTATCGGACATGATGGATATGATCAAATATCCGTTTAATATAATCGAGGTTGAAATACATCAAGAAAAGCTTTATCATATGGTAGCATAAATGATTACTAATTTGAAAATTAATGATTTGTCTGTCGTAAATGGTTCTTGTATTTTCAAAAATAATGATTTTAAAATTTCTTCTTTTATTCCAGATATAGAACAAAGCAAGGTTCGTAAGGATTATTGGTATAAAGAGCAAGGTAATATAATTGCTCCCAAAACTATTTTATTTCAAGGCAGTTTTTCTTCTGGGAAAACATTAATTTATACATTATTAAATGAAATATACGAAATTGTAATTCATGGGAAACGCAAAGACTTTTTTTTAGAATTTGATGTCGAAATTTCATTTTATTATGAACATACATCTTTTTGTTATCAGGCTACGTAACATATTTTCTGTAAATTCTCTAAAATCCTCGCAGTACCTTAGATGTAACGTTTACTCTCGCTGAGCCATGTTTCATCCAATTCGATCAGAAGTGCGGTTGCAATTCTGAGCAAAGATTCTTTGTTGG
>JAFVTF010000083.1 GCA_017503375.1 Lentisphaeria bacterium
TATGTGGGGAACCATGTCAAAATGTTCTGTTTTGTAACGGCAGGAAACTTGAATAAATTGAAACCTATGCTATATTGACAGCAGAGATTTTTCATTTTAACAGCAAAGGAACTTACAAGAACCGGAAAACTTTTGAATTAAAAAACATTGCATTAAAAGGCTTTAAGTCCCCAAATTACCACATAAAACAATAAGCCTTATATAAACCGATGAATAGAGTTTTTTGTGCCGTGTATTGTGCATACACGGTGCATTCTGTATTGTATTCATCGGTACGCTGTGGTAAGCGGAAGGGACTATATAATATCGGAATGCACCTCTTTTTTTATCAGGTGTATTCCTTATGGAATCCCCTGAAAATGAAATCAATGCTTTTATTCTTTTTATTCTTTACGCTATCGTTATTTTCCGCTGAAATTACCTGAAAAGTGATTAAAATAGCCGACGGTGACACCATAACAATCCTTGATTCCAACAACAGAAAATATAAAATCAGACTTGATAAAATAGATGCTCCGGAACTGAGACAATATTTCGGGATCAATGCAAAGAATCATCTTGTTTCCCTGATTTCCGGAAAACAAGTAAAGGTAATTTATAGAAAAAAAGACAGATACAAGCGGATATTGGGGACTGTTTATCTGCATGAAAAAGAAATCAATCTGCAAATGGTCAAAGATGGTTTTGCATGGCATTACTCATTTTACGACAAATCTCCAGAATACATCGAAGCGGAACAAAAAGCAAGAGAGAATAAATCCGGATTATGGATTCAGGAAAATCCGGTAAATCCTTATAAATTCAGGAAAAACTTTGTTCTCAAGAAATGTTGTTTTGTGATCGGGGAAGAAAGAAAAAAATTTTGAGGAAATTTTTTCCCTTCTTCCCCGAACCCCATCATCCTTTCTTGTCCTCCGCAGCCTTGTGCGAAGGAGGATTGAAACCTTTTTGCGGCATTCCGATTTTTGCTGTACAAAAATCAAAATGCCATCTTGGGGTAACAATACCAACCTATATGGGGAAACGTGTCAAAAAATATAAATTCTTTTATTTTTTTCGCTTGATTTCTTTCCGTTTCAGCTGTAATTTACTCTATCAGAAATTGTCATCAAAAACAAGGAGTTTCTTATGGATTGGCAGAAATATATCGACAAGTATGAAAATGAACTGAAGAACAAAGTTATCCCTTTCTGGATGGACCACTGCGTTGATAAAGAATGCGGCGGTTATTTTACAAGTCTTGACCGGGACGGTTCCGTTTATGACACCACAAAGTATATGTGGATGCAGTGGCGTATTGTTTACATGTTCGCTGAAATTTATCTCGCAGGCGATAAAAATCCGGAATATGTGAAAATCGCAGAAGAAGGGTTTGATTTCCTTTACAAGCATGGCAGAGATGAAAACGGAATGTATTATTTCGCCATCAACCGCGAAGGCGTACCCGCTATGGCTCCATACAGCCTTTTCTCCGATTGCTTTGCTGCAATGGGCGGTGCTAAACTTTACAAGATCACCGGAAAACAGATCCATGCCGATGCTGCCGTTGAAGCAATGAACAATTATCTGAAACGTGCAAAATCCGGCAACAGTGCCCTTCAGTGGAATAAATCCATGGAAGGAAAAACCGCATATCTTTCTCTCGGACATTACATGATGATGGCAAATCTCGGTTTGATCATGAATGAATGTCTGGGCGGAGATCAGTTCAAGGATGCAATGGATACAGCTGTTGATATGGTACTGAACAAGTTCTATTCTCCGGAATTCGGTCTTGTTTTTGAAAATATGCCTGTGGACAGTGACAAGCCCGATCTGGAAAGCAGTATCGGACGTCAGATGAATCCCGGACACGTTCTCGAAGCAATGTGGTTCCTCCTCAATTATCTGGAAAATGTTCCCGGTTCCGAAGAAAAGATCAAGGGAATTCTCAAAATCATTTCCAATACTCTGGAATTCGGCTGGGACAAGGAATTCGGCGGAATTTATTACTTCATGGATGCCCTTGGAAAACCCCATCTGGAATTGCAGCATAACATGAAACTCTGGTGGGTGCATAATGAAGCAACTCTCGCCTGCCTTTATGCTTACAGCGTTTCCAAAGATCAGAAATTCCTCGACTGGTTTGAAAAAGTCGATTCCTGGATGTGGGCTCATTTCCCCGATCCGGATTACGGCGAATGGTTCGCTTACTGCGACCGTCAGGGAACCCGTACCCATACGCTCAAAGGCGGAAAATGGAAAACATTCTTCCATGTTCCCCGCTGCTTGCTCTTTGCGGCTGAGCGCATGAAGAAAATCAAAAACGGTTGAGTTATATGTTCCCGTTTGTGTTCCGGAAAATGCTGCTGCTTTTTCCCGTATTTGCGTGTCTTCTGCTCTGTTCCTGTACAACAGCCATGACATGGAGCTCCCTGGGCAGGGAGACTTTTACGTGGAATCCGGAGGAGATGAAAGTCTCAATCCGGACAGAACTGGATAAGCGTTTTCTGGAACATAAAACAATTCGTATTGTAAAAAAGGGAACTTTGAGAAAGTACTTTATGCCGTACGATTTTTCCGGTTCTCTTTATACTGAAAAACAGATAACCCGGACAATTGATGTGCCTGTCCGGGGAAATTTGCCGATCTTTACGGTGAAAATAGATCCCAAAGCAAAGCCCGTCATGATACGGCATAAAAAACAGCAGATTTCCACTGACAGCGATCTGCTGGATTATTCTTATGTAGGATTTGCGGAATCAGCACATCCTTACAGCATCACACCGGAAGATTTTGCATTGCTTCAAAAGCCTTTCTGGTTCCGGCGTAATGCGTTGGATTCCAGTTACTGTATACCTCTGATACCTCTGAATGTCGGTTCTGCCTATCATATTCCGGTTGTGATGGTAAAACCGGGAGGTGAGGAATATTTGCTTCCGGATGATTTGCGTGTGGAAAAAAAACATTGGAGCGGTCTTGGTATCACTTGCGCCAGAGTTTTATGCTGTATTATTCCCTTTGCGCTTGATATTGCTTCCTCTCCGGTTCAGCTGATTGTATTTTCTTTGATCTGAACCTTTACCAAATCCGTATCGGCAGCCCGAGAACCCTGGAAATTTCATTTCTGGTCGGATGATTCGGGTGCGTTCCATTCAGTTTGTTTTTTGTAAATCCGATTGCATAGCCGGTTTCTTTATCTGCAAAACCTTCTGATCCGCAGGCTCCGCCCTGACCGAACATTCTGCCGAAGTTGCCTTTCGGACCGCATAATGCATAGCCATGTCCGAATTTATCCCACTGATCGTAATCGTTATCCTCCGGAATCCGGCAGAGAACCGTTGCTTCTTCGATTGTCTTTTCGCTGACAAGACGGATACCGTCCATTCCGCTGCCGATAAGTGAAGCGTACATTTTCGCCAGAGAACGTGCGTTGCAGCATCCGTTGCTGGATGGATTCAAACCGCCCAGAACGCAGAATTTATTGTGGCTCAACCGTTCATCATTCATCATATCGGCGGAACCGTCAATAAATGCAACATTTTGATTGAACTGTTCTTTGGAGATTCCGAAGTACATTCCATCCAGTCCCAGCGGTTCGACAATCTCTTCCTGAACAATTTGCGGAAACGGTCTGCCGTCGGCGAGTTCCGCAATGCGTCCGGTCAGAACACCGTAAGTATATCCGTGATAGTGATGCATTCCGCCGATGGTATCTTTGGGAACAGCATTTTCCATAGCTTTGCAAACCTTTTCCCAGTTATAACGGTCTGCCAGCAAAATATCGGGAGTTTCCCAAACTCCGGCACGATGGGAAAGAACATCCTGAATCGTCGTATTTTCTTTTCCGTTGACTCCATAGCCTTCCCAATATTCTGTGACAAGATCATCAAAATCAAGTTTGCCCTGATCTTTCAGAATCATCATAACGGTGGTACAGATCCCTTTTCCCACAGAGAAGACGGGAAACAGGGTTTTATCATCCACTTCTTTGGTTTTATCGGAAGTCGTGTAACCGGAAAAAAGATCGCAAACAGGTTCTCCGTAACGATAAACACTGAGCTGACAACCGCACTCTTCACCGGATTCCACAGATTTATCCAGCACATCCTGAAGTTTTTTGATAAGGTCCATTTTTCACTCCTTTTATATAATGATGACAGGTAAATTACCCAGTTTTTCTGCAATGATTACTGTATCGGAATAAAGTTGTTCCATCCGCTTCAAGTCTGCTCTGACAACAGGAATATAAACTCCGTCTTTTCTGATTCCGGCAAGAACCAGCTGATTATCTTTGCGGATCGTCAATCCCAATGCAATCAGGTCGGATTCATTCAGTACATCTTTCTTTTTGATTTTCGATGGAATTGACTTCAGCGAGAAATAACGGCTCCAATAGATTTTCTTTTCCTGTCTGTCGAAAATCACGCCTCTGGGCATAAAATTCTGATAAAACAGGACCAGAAGCAGAAGCGAAAGCAGGAAGAAATGCGGCATAACATACCGTCCTCCGATGATCGTCAAAACGAACAGAATCAGTATAACAATGTCAGCTGTCCATGAGTGTTTGAGCGGAAAACAACCGTAACGGTCATTGATTTCTCTGTAAGCCCCATTGAGTTTTCCGACAGAAATCTTACATTCCCCTTTCAGCTGTTGTGTCAGTTCCAGGATTTTCTGCGGTTCAAATTGAATGACATAATCTTTTAATGATTCCGGAATTTTTACTTTTTTCAGAGATGTGAGAAGCGCAGTGATTATGATAATTCCACCCATAAAGAAAAGCGGGAAACCGAAAACATAGGTAATCCAGTCTGTCCGTATTCTTGGAATAATTGCTGAATCATCATGATCTTTGGGGTTGACGATACACGTCATCTCTTCTCCGGGAATGATTCCGGACGGAAGTTTTTCAATACCTCCCGCAATTTTATGACCGGTATATCGCTTGCCATTGATTTCATATCTGTAACGCAGCTTGTATACTTTGATTGTTTCCTGTTCCGAGAGTTTTGTCTCTTCGGTATGATTGAGTTCGATAACAGCATCTGTTTTAATCCAATTGCGTATTTTATAATCCCATGACATTTTCTGGATCTGGAAAACAAATCCGGCAAAAATAAGAACTGAACCGACAATACATTTATCCAACATATTTCTGTATCTTGCTTTGTTCAGCCAGTATTTCAGACGTTCCCGGTCACGGTAATATTCCTCGTTCAACGTGATTTTGCTTGTCAGAAACTGCCGGATTTCTTCCTGCTTTTTCAACTGATAAAGCCCCAGTCTCACCTGTTTCCGTTCACCGCTTTTCAAATGGAAAATCAGCAGACTGAATTGCGGCTTTCCGGAATGGGACAGATAATTTATCGTGAAAATTTCATCATAACGGAACCGGTGCGGAATAAAAAGAAATGAATAAAAGGTAATCCCTTTTTCGTCTGCTATGGCAAAATTGATTGTGGCGGCAACAGAAAGAATTGTGAGGATCCCGAAAAAAATTGCCACGGAAATTTCATTTTTCATGAAATAGGCAATACAGGAAACAATAAGCAGAATAAATCCAATTAAAATAGCCGTGTTTAATGAGCCAAGCCAGAACTGTTTTTTCACGTTGAACCCCTTATTCAAATATAAGAATGTAAGAATTCAATTTTAATCTCCGGGGCAGGGGAATATTTTGCCATGCCAGCCGTCAGCTTCTCTTGAATTTCTTCGTATGTAATGTGGTAATTTCTCGGAATCAGCATGTGATAGGAGAGAATGATTTTTCCATTCTCTTTTTTCAGACGGAAATCATAGAGTTTGAATTTCGGATCGTATTCAGCGACCACATTTTCCATCCGGACGCGCCACTCTTTTACTTCCGGATCCCGAGGGTTATAAGGGTCACAATGCAGCAGAAGATGAACCGGCATGTGCTTTCCAATTTCAACTTCAGCGCCTTCCAGCATGTCATGAACTTCCAGAATCTCTTCGTGCAGGTCCACTTCCGCGTGAGCTGTGGCAAAATACTGATTGGGTCCGTAATTGTGCATAATGATATCGTGAACCCCTTTGATTCCATGACACTGAAGAAGACGGGTACGTAATTCTTCAACCAGCTCAGAACTTGGCGGTTCTCCCAGCAGAGGATTGCTTGTGTCCCGCAAAACTTTGATTCCGCTGACCAATACAAGCAATGCAACGATTGTACCGGCACAGCCATCAACAGGGAATGATGTATATTTTGCTGCAATCGCCGCAAGAATAACAACACTGGTACTGATAAGATCGCTCAAACTGTCAACAGATGCAGCAAGAACTGTATCGGAATTGATTTTCTTTCCGACATGACGGTAAAAGAAAAACAGCCAAGCCTTGAACAGCAGAGATCCTGCAACAAGGCAGATCAGGATTTTACTCATTTTTACTTCTGACGGAGAGAAAATCCGGAGAATGGATTCTTTCAGAAAATCCAATCCCATAGCTATGATAATGATGGAAACGATAACACCTGCAACATATTCAATTCTGCCATGTCCGAACGGATGTCCGCTGTCAGCAGGCTTTGAAGATAATTTGAACCCGAAAACCGTAACCACACTGCTTCCGGCATCAGATAAGTTGTTGATTGCATCTGCCGCAATCGCCACACTGCCGGAAAGAAGCCCGACCGTAAATTTCAATAAAAACAGTAAAACATTAACGGCAATTCCCACATAACCGCTGAAAATACCATAGGCCGCTCTGACAGATGGCTTTTCCGGATGGTTTGAATCAGGAATAAATAATTTAATCAGTAATTTTGTCAGCATTTTCTTGTCTCCGAAAAAAGTTAGCTCTGTTCCCAATAAAGGTTGTTACTTGAGGAGGGGAAAAAGCCCTTTTTAGGAAAGGTCCTTTTTCCCCTCCTCAAACTCCACCCCTTTTTTCCAAACCTTTTTGCGGCATTCCGATTTTTACGATGTAAAAATCGAA